>NZ_JBEYXM010000004.1:0-500745 GCF_040704595.1 Streptomyces sp. NPDC046870 | reverse complement strand
TGGTACTGCAGGGGGGACCCTGTGGGAGAGTAGGACACCGCCGAACAATTCTTGGGAAAACCCCCGCACCTCCGGTGCGGGGGTTTTCTGCGTTTAGGGTGGTCGCATGAATCTTCTCGCCGGGAACAAGTACGCCGTCCGCGCCATACGCCCCGACGACTGGGAGCGCGTGAAGGAACTGCGCCTGGACGCGCTGCGGGACCCCGTCGCACACCTCGCCTTTCTCGAGACCTACGAGAACGCCGCGGCCAAGCCGGACTCCTTCTGGCAGGACCGGGCCGTCACCTCCGGGGAGGGCTCCACCACCGCCCGGCAGTTCATCGCCGAGACGGCCGACGGGAGGTGGGCCGGCTCGGTCACCGTACTCGTCGAAGAGGCCGGGACGACGGACTGGGCCGGGTTTCCGGTCGAGCGGCGGCAGGGACACGTCGTGGGAGTCTTCCTACGTCCCGAGCACCGGGGGAACGGGCTGATCGAGGCCTTGTTCAACGCCGGTGTCGCCTGGGCGTGGGAACAACAGGCCGAGCGGGTGCGGCTGTTCGTCCACGAGGACAACGCGCGAGCGCAGGCGGCGTACCGGAAGATCGGCTTCGCACCGAGCGGCCTGGTGGTGTCCTTCTCGAAGGACGAGGCGGAGAAGGAGCTGGAGTTCGTGCTGGAGCGGTCCGTCTAGACCGGAAGTTCCTCGTGGGGCCAGCGGGAGCGGGCTTGTTCCCGGGAGCGGAGCAGGGCGAGCGTCGGCAGGCCCCGGTCCGCTCCGCTGGCGAGCAGCGCCGGCAGTTCCGGGATCGGGGCCACGGCCGCGATGTCGTCCAGGACCAGGGTGAGTGGTGGGTCGAGCCGACCGGAGGATGACCGTTCGGCCATGCGCCGGCCGCGCTCGACCACGCTGGAGACGAGGGCCGTCAGGAGCGGCATCGCACCCGGATCGCTCCTCGGGTCCTCGATGGATTCACCGACCACATAAAGCGTGCCCCCTTCTTCGATGAAGGAATCCAGGGCGAGGGCATCATTTCGGTTGGGTGTGCAGGCTTCGCGGATGTTGACCGTGGAGAGGGCCGCGAGGGCCCTGCCGGTCAGTTCCTGAGCGATGTCGCGGCGATCGGGGTGAGCGGTCAGGGCCGCCTCCAGCTCGCCCGCGGCGCCCGGGGCGGCCTTCGGGTGGGTGCGGAGAGTACGGACCGCCTCTTGGACCTGTGTGCCCTGGGACCAGCGGTGGACGTGGCGGACGGTGCGGTTCTCCAGGGCGGCGGCGTGCAGGTAGCTGCGCAGGAGGGTGGTCGCCGTGTCCGCCACCGCCTGGTCGATCCTGGCGGTGGGTCGTACGGGGGCGAGCAGGGCCGTCGCCCTGTGCAGCGCCGTCTGTCTGTCTTCGCACCCGGTGGTGGGGGACCAGTGGAGGCGGGCCGGGGTGTCGCACAGGTGGGCGGGGTCGTAGAGGAGGGTGGGGCCCAGTTTGGCCTTCGCGTCCTTCGTGTCCGACCAGAGGCTGGGGTTGGAGGTGACGACGAGGGTGGGACCGAGGGCGGTTTGGACGGCCTCGGTCGCGGTGGTGTGGCGGTGTTCCCTCGGGGCGATGAGGATCTTTTCCCACCCGCTCACCCGTTCGGCGCCGGCCGAGAAGTTGCCCGGTCCCGGTAGTTCAGCCTCCCCGCGAGGTGCCGGTACCTCGTGCCCAGGGGTGACTGCGGGCGCGGGCCCGGGCGAATCGGTGTGGGCCGGGCCGGGGCCCTCCGGAACGGCGGCGGCCGGGCTGACGGCGGCTGGGCCGGGGGTCGCCGGGGCTGTGGGGACCGGGGCTGCGGCTGGGGCCGGCGGAGCCGCGGCACCTGCCACCGAGGGCGTCGGCATCGTCCCCCCGCGCTCGGCGGCGGCCCTGCGGGCCCTTCCGGCTCTCCACCGGGCCACCGTTCCCAGGGCGAACATCGTGAGGACGAAGAGGATCATCAGCTGGGCTATGAACAGGCCCCAGAACAGGCCCCAGCCGGAGAGCTGGGACGGTGGGGTGTCCGGCCAGGCGCCGGTGATGTCGTGGGGGCGGCCGATGAGGTGGCGCATGGCCAGGGGCGTGCGGGTGAACGTGACGCCGGCGGGCCAGGCGCCCTGCGCGAACCAGGCCGCCAGTCCGGTGGCCGTCCACACCAGCACCGTCATGCCGAGGAGGAACGCGAGCAGGCCGATCAGCAGGCCGTCGGGGATGCCGCCCTGGCCCTCACGGCGGCTGTCCCGGCGGTCCTCGCGGCGGTCGTCCGGTCTCACCCTGTGCTCCCCTTACATCCTTCCGAGCCCGGCCGCGTCCCCTTATGCCACCGTCGACTCGGAGTCGCCCACGTGCTGTTCCACGAAGGCCGCGGCCCGTTGCTCGGCCTCCAGTTCGGCCGCGCGCAGGGCGTCGTCGGCCGCGAGGTCGCTGGAGGACTCGGTCATCGCGCGGTCGGTGAAGACCAGCGGCCGTTCCGTCTCCGTGATCAGGTGCTTGACCACCTGGACGTTGCCGTTGACGTCCCAGACCGCGATGCCGGGCGTGAGCGTGGGGATGATCTCGACCGCCCAGCGCGGGAGGCCGAGGACCCGTCCCGTGGCCCTTGCCTCGTCGGCCTTCTGGGCGTAGATCGTCCTGGTCGACGCCATCTTCAGGATGGCCGCCGCCTCCTTCGCCGCCGCTCCGTCGACGACGTCGGACAGGTGGTGGACCACCGCCACGAAGGACAGGCCGAGCCGCCGGCCGAACTTCAGCAGTCGCTGGAACAGCTGGGCCACGAACGGGCTGTTGATGATGTGCCAGGCCTCCTCGACCAGGAAGATGCGCTTCTTCCGGTCGGGGCGGATCCAGGTGTGCTCCAGCCACACGCCGACGATCGCCATGAGGATGGGCATGGCGATGGAGTTGCGGTCGATGTGGGAGAGGTCGAAGACGATCAGCGGGGCGTCCAGGTCGATGCCGACCGTCGTCGGCCCGTCGAACATGCCCCGCAGGTCACCGTCGACCAGCCGGTCCAGGACCAGGGCGACGTCGAGGCCCCACGCCCGTACGTCGTCTATGGCGACGTTCATCGCCTCCGCCGACTCCGGCTCGGGGTGCCGTAGCTGCTCCACGATGTCGGACAGGACCGGCTGGCGGTCCACGATGGTCTCGTTGACGTACGAGTGGGCGACCTTCAGGGCGAAGCCGGAGCGCTCGTCCAGGCCGTGGCCCATCGCGACTTCGATGATCGTGCGCAGCAGCGCCAGCTGGCCGGTGGTGGTGATCGCCGGGTCCAGCGGGTTCAGGCGGATGCCGTGGTCCAGGGCGGCCGTCGGGTCCAGCCGGATCGGCGTTATCCCCAGCTCCTGGGCGATGAGGTTCCATTCGCCGACCCCGTCCTCGCCCTGGGCGTCCAGGACGACGACCTGGCGGTCCCTGAAGCGGAGCTGGCGCAGGACGTAGGTCTTCTCCAGGGCCGACTTGCCGTTGCCGGACTCGCCGAGGACGAGCCAGTGCGGGGCCGGCAGCTGCTGGCCGTAGAGCTGGAAGGGGTCGTAGATGTAGCCCTTGCCGGAGTACACCTCGCGGCCGATGATCACGCCGGAGTCACCGAGGCCGGGCGCGGCCGTGGGCAGGTAGACGGCCTGGGCCTGGCCCGTGGAGGTGCGCACCGGCAGCCGGGTCGTCTCGACCTTCCCGAAGAGGAAGGAGGTGAAGGCCTCGGTGAGGACGGACAGCGGGTCCCGCATCGGCGAATCAGCCCCTACCTTCGGATGCCGGTGGCGAACGGAAGTGTGTTCACGAAGGCGCGGTGGTGCTCTCGGTCGCACCACTCCAGCTTGAGGTACGACTTGCCGGCGGAGGCCCTTATCGTCCGCTTGTCGCGGGCGAGGGCCTCCGGGGAACGGGAGGAGACGGTGATGTAGCCGACCAGGTTGACGCCGGCGGCGCCGCTGGCGAGGTCCTCGCCGCGCTGGTCGAGGCGGTTGTGCGCGGCGATGTCGCGCGGGTCGACGGTCCGGTTCATCTTGGCGGCGCGGGACGCCTCGGCCTCGTCGTTGGTCTTCTCGGTGAGCATGCGCTCGATGGCGACCTCGGTGGGTTCGAGGTCCATGGTGACGGCGACCGTGCGGATGACGTCCGGGGTGTGGACGAGGAGCGGCGCGAGGAAGTTCACGCCGACGGGGGTCATCGGCCATTCCTTGACCCAGGCGGTGGCGTGGCACCAGGGCGCGCGGGTGCTGGACTCGCGGGTCTTGGCCTGGAGGTAGGTGGGCTCCGTGGCGTCCAGCTCGGCCGGCCAGGCGTTGCGCTGGGTCATCGCCTGGATGTGGTCGATGGGGTGGTCGGGGTCGTACATGGAGTGGACGAGGGAGGCCAGCCGCCCCTGACCGAGCGGCTGCCGTACCCGGATGTCGGCCTCCTGGAGCCGCGAGCAGATGTCGGTGAGCTCGCGGGCCATGACGACGGCGAGCCCGGCGTCGCGGTCGACCTTGCCGCCGCGGGCGCGGACGGCGCGGGCCATGGCGTGTGCCTCGGCGGCCAGTTCGCGGCTGTAGTGCATACAGGCGACGAGGTAGGCGCGGTGCTGCTCGCTGCTGGTGGAGACCATGGACTGGAGCTGGTCGTAGGACTGCTGGAGCCAGCCGGGGGCGCGCGGGTCGCCGCGTTGGGCGACGTCCTTGGCGTGCGCGTCCGGGTCGGCGGGCAGGGTCCGGGCGAGCATCTGCAGGCGCGTGACGAAGCCGTCCCCGTTGGCGACGTGCTTGAGCAGGGTGCCGAAACGGTCGACCAGGGCCTCCTGGTCCTCGGAGTCGCGCAGGCCGACGCCGGGGCCCTCGATCTCGATGGCGGCGGTGACGGTTTTGCGGTCGGCGTGCAGCAGTACGGCGATCTCGTCCGGCCCGAAGGGGGCCGCGAGCCAGGTGATGCGGCCGATGCCCGGGGGCGGGCCGATCTCGATCTCGCGCCCGTCGAGCCGGGTCCCGGCCTCCATGGCGGTGGAACGGTAGACGGCGCCCCGCTTGACGGTGCGCTTGTAGCTGCGGTTGATCTCGAACCACTTGTAGAACGTGCGGCGCTTGTACGGCACGTAGACCGCGGCGAGCGCGAGCAGCGGGAAGCCGGTCAGCAGCACGATCCGCAGGGGCAGGACCGGGACGAGGAGGCCGCACATCATGCCGAGGAACGCGCCGGCGATGATCAGGGCGATCTCGCCGGACTCGCGGTTCCGGCCGACGATCGCGTTCGGCCGGGCGCGGCCGATGAGATACGTACGGCGGGGCGTGACCGGATGGGACAGGTGGGACTCGGTCGTCAACGCCCTTCACCTCCCGAGCGGTTGTTGCGGGTGTTGCTGGCGTGCGGAGTGTTGACCGGGCTGGACGCGCGGGGCGCGGGCGTGGCGGAGGGGACGGCTCCGCTCCCGGTGGGGGTACGGCTGCTGTGGGCGGCGACGCCTCCGGTGGCGGGGTTGGCCGGGCGGGGGGTGCTGCCGGACTGGCCGCCGGAGGTGTCGGCGCGGGTGCTGTGGGTCTTGATGCCCTGGGCGACGAGGGTGGCCGGGGAGCTGATGACGGCGGCGGCCTTGCTCTCGGCGCCCTGCATGATGCGGTTGCTGCGGGAGCCGGCGAGCTCGTCGCCGAAGCCGGGGACGAAGCGGTAGATCATCGCGCTGGCGAAGATGGCCAGCAGGATGATGGCGAGGCCGGAGACGACGGCGGAGAACGCGTCGGGGCCGCTGTCGCCGGAGAGGGCGCCGGCCAGGCCGAGGACGATCACGATGACCGGCTTGACGAGGATGACGGCGATCATGATGCCGGCCCAGCGGCGGACGTGGCCCCACAGGTTCTTGTCGACCAGGCCGGCGTAGACGACGGTGCCGAGGAGGGCGCCGACGTAGAGCAGGGCGGCGCGGATGACGAGCTCCAGCCAGAGGACGCCGGCGGCGAGGATGCTGACCAGGGACACGACGATCAGCATGATGGGGCCGCCGCCGATGTCGTTGCCCTTCTTCAGGGCGCCGGAGAAGGTGCCGAAGAAGGTGTCGGCCTGGTCGCCGGTGGCTTTGGCGAGGACGTCCGTGACGCCGTCCGTCGCCGATACGACGGTGTACAGGATCAGGGGGGTGAAGGCGGAGGCCAGCACGGTGAGCCAGAGGAAGCCGACGGCTTCCGAGATGGCGGTGGTGAGGGGGACGCCGCGGACGGCCCGCTTGGCGACGGCCAGGAGCCAGAGGAGGAGCGTGAGGATCGTGGAGGCGGCGAAGACGACGGCGTACTGCTTGAGGAACGCCTGGTTGGTGAAGTCGACGGTGGCGGTCTCCTTCACGGCCTTGCTGAGCTTGTCGACCGTCCACGCGGCCGCCTCGGCGCAGCCCTTCGCCAACGACGACAGCGGGTCCAGGGTGGCGGTGTCCGGGGTGGTGACACTGTTGGAACCGCTGGAGGCGTTACCGCGCTCGCAGTACTTCTTCGCCTCGCCCGAGATGGCGTCGCAGTTGAACCTGTCCTTCGACGGCGAGGGTGACGGGCTGCCGGAGGGGGTGGGCGAGGGATCGGCGAAGGCGCGCGTGGCCAGCAGGACGACCGTGGTCTGTACGGCTGCCACTACTCCGGCGAGCTTGAGCGCAGGCTTGGGGCTACCGGGCATACGTGAACCCTCCGTACTCTTCGATGGCCTTGCTGATCTCGTCGGAGGTGGCGGCCTTGTCGTCACCGGGCACCGGAGCGGGACCGTCCTGCTGGGCCTCGGATTCGATCTTCCAGTCGCCGTCGGTCCACCGCAGGTCGAACGTCCACGTCTTCCAGGATGAGGTGACAGGGTCGGTCGAGGCGCTGCCGGCCATACCGATGAGTCCCACGTACCAGACGGCGACCTTCGCGCTGTCACCCGAGTACTCCCGCACGGTCGTGCCGACCGGGATCACTCGTGAGACGAAGGTGTTGCCCTTCGGTGGGTTGCCCGCCGCGTCAAGGCCCATCTTGGCGAGGAACTCGGCGGAGTAGGCCCGGTCCATGGGGCCCTGGAGGCGGGCTGCCGCCTCGGCGGTGTACAGCAGGTTCAGCAGTGTGTGGCGGCTGTCCTTGGTGAACATGCCCGTCGAACCCAGTGCTACGGCATAGTTCGAGGCCGCCGACTGCGCCCCCTGCTCGCTGTGTGCGAACCCCGTCGGAACGCCGGAGGACTTGCTCTCCACCGGACGCGACCCGCTCGCCGACGTGGCGGAGGTGGTCGGTTTGTCCGCCTTCCCCGACGCCCCGTCACCCGGCGAGTCCTCCCCCCGGTTTGCGAAGGCGATGGCGGCGATGAGGAGGACCACTACGCCTACCACCGTGATCAGGCTGCGGGAGGAGGAGCGGTGGGGGCGGCGGGGGGCGCCGCCGTAGGGGTCGGGGTCGGGGAGGCGGGTGCGGGTGTGGCCCGTCTCGGGGTAGTCGTAGCCCTGTTCGTCTCCGGGACTCATGCCGTGTGCGCTCCCTCACCCTCGTAGGCGTACGACGGTAGCCGTGCTGGTTCCCGCGGGGGCGCGGTGTGGTGACTCGACATCAGGGAGACGCAACCTCAGCCGGTGGGCACGACGGGTGGGTGGGGTGGAGGGGGCGGGGTCAGACCGCCATGCCGTACACGATCGTGAACAGCGTGCCGAGGGATCCGATGATGAACACCCCGGTGAGACCGGCGATGATGAGGCCCTTGCCCTGTTCGGCGCTGAAGGTGTCCCGCAGGGCCGTGGCGCCGATGCGCTGCTTCGCCGCGCCCCACACCGCGATGCCGAGGCAGAGGAGGATGGCCACGGCCATGACCACCTCGATCATCACCTTGGCCTCGTTGCCCAGGCTGCCGAAGGGGCCCCAGTCCGGAGCGATCCCGCCGATGATGGTGTTGATGTCTCCCTTGTCGGCCGCAAAGAGCATGTAAGTCACCGCCCCTGGTGGGTAGTTCCGTGAGTGCCCCTGCGGTGTGCAGAGGTCAGCCCTCATTGTCGCCGACAACGTCGCCAACGTATGTCGACTTGACGTCATTGACTGGCGGGTTTCGTACGAACAGCCCGTTCGGTCACTCTGTGTATCATGGCAGGTCACGCTGGGCAACGAGGTCGGAGTGGTCCCGGTCGGGCGACGCGTCGCGACGATGTTCTCACGGGGTGCCGGGAAACGCGCCGAGGCCGGGTGCGGCGGCCGGCCACGTTCGGGTCGCCCGCGACGGGGAATCGGGGGTTTCACAGGAAAATCTCAGCTAAGCCGGAACGGGATTCTCACCTTCGTGGAACAGAGTGGGGCCTGATGAAGCGCACCTCACGCATCTCGGTCACCTCACGGCCCGCGTTGCTCGGCGCTGTGGTGCTGCTGACCTTGACGACGTCCTCCGTGGCCGCGGCGGACGACGGGCGGGGCCCCCTCGGGGTCACCGCCGACACCGTCGCGACCCGGTACAGCGCGCGAGTGGGCGCGCTGTTCGACGCGGACCGGGCGGGCAGGCTCGCCGGCGGCCACTTCTGCACCGCCTCCGTGGTGCACAGCGCCCAGGGCGACCTGGTCGTCACCGCGGCGCACTGCGTGACCGGCGTCGACGGCGACCTGGTGTTCGTGCCGGGCTACCGGGACGGACGGGCCCCGCACGGGGTGTGGAGGGTGACGCGGCGGTTCCTGCCGGACGGGTGGGCCAAGGGGCGGGACGAGGACAGTGACGTCGCCTTCGCCGCCGTCGCCGCGCGGGACGGCGAGCGACTGGAGGACGTGGTCGGCGCCAACCGGTTCACGACCGGGGCGGCCACCGGTGCCACCGCGGTCACCGTCACCGGCTACCCCGACTCCCGCGAGGTGCCCATTAGCTGCACCAACAGGCCGGTCCCGCACAGCCGCACCCAACAGCGCATCGACTGCCCGGACTTCACGAGCGGCACCAGCGGCAGCCCCTGGGTGAACGGTGACGGCCAGGTCGTCGGCGTGCTCGGCGGCCACGAACAGGGCGGCTCCACGGCGGACACGTCGTACAGCGTGGTCCTGGGCGGCGAGGCGGCGGAGCTGTACCGGGACGCCGCGGCCGGGCGCTGAGCGGGGCCGCCGAGCCGGCTGAGAGGGCGTCATGCGGGTCCGGTCACCTGTGAAATGACGCCACTTCGCGCACAAATGGCCTTGAACCGCGCCCGCATGGGGGAAAGTTGAACCGTGCGGAAGGTATGGGTGTTGGGTGGGGCGGCCGTCGGGCTCGGCATGGGCTTCGTCATGCTGCTCGTCGTCGGGGTGTATCTCGTGGCCGGGAACCTGGTGGGCGGGGTGACGTCGGGGAGCCGGGGGCTGGCCAAGGGGGCTGTTCCGGCCGCCTACAAGACACTGGTGCAGAAGTGGGGCAACCTGTGCCCGGCGCTCAGCCCCGCGCTGCTCGCCGCGCAGCTCTA
Source organism: Streptomyces sp. NPDC046870 (assembly GCF_040704595.1). Taxonomy (NCBI): domain Bacteria; kingdom Bacillati; phylum Actinomycetota; class Actinomycetes; order Kitasatosporales; family Streptomycetaceae; genus Streptomyces; species Streptomyces sp. NPDC046870. The sequence goes on along the minus strand of NZ_JBEYXM010000004.1, from coordinate 491,380 downwards.
CCAGGAGAGCGGCTGGAACCCGACCGTCGTCAGCCCGGCCGACGCCCGCGGGATCGCCCAGTTCATCCCGAGCACCTGGGCGACCCACGGGATCGACGGCGACGGTGACGGCAAGCGGGACATCTGGGATCCGGACGACGCGATCCCGTCGGCCGCCTCGTACGACTGCGAGCTGGCGAAGTACGTGAAGGACGTGCCGGGGAACGTCTCCGACAACATGCTCGCCGCCTACAACGCGGGCGCCTACCGCGTCATCCGGGCGGGCGGGGTTCCGGCCATCAGCGAGACGCGGAACTACGTCCAGCGGATCCGCAGCCTGGAGAAGAGCTTCGCCGCGCCGGTGACCCGCATCGACCCCACCCGGCAGGCCGCCGGCGCCATCGCCTTCGCGCAGAGCAGGCTCGGCACGCCGTACCTGTGGGGCGGCAACGGCACCCCCGACCAGGGCGGGCGCTTCGACTGCTCGGGGCTGACCAAGGCCGCGTACGAGAAGGTCGGGATCACCCTGCCGCGCGTGGCCAACGACCAGTACAACGCCGGGCCGCACCCCTCGCGGGACCAGCTGCTCCCGGGCGACCTGGTGTTCTTCTCCGACGACCTCACCGACTCCCGGGCCATCCGGCACGTCGGCATCTACGTCGGCGGCGGATACATGATCGACGCCCCGCGCACGGGTGCCGTGATCCGGTTCGACCCCATCGACACACCCGACTACTTCGGTGCCACCCGGGTCACCGAAGATGGCGCGAAAGCACTCCCCACGACAGTGTGAACCGAGCGTGAACCCATCCCCTGAGCTGGGGCGACGAGTCTCTCTTCGATAACGTCTGCGTGATCATTCAGTGGAGAGTGGAACGTATAGACGGTGGGCATGCGTTCCTGTTGACGTAGCCGAGCGGACGTCAGTGCGGCAGTGCAGCGGAAGCGGATCTACGAACCACGGGGGGCTGGTGCGACGCACACGAGGTGCGTCCGGGAAGACGACGAAGGGGCCGCAGCACGATGGCTGTACTCGCCGAATCCGGATCGAACCCCGACGTCGAGCTGCTCTACGACATCAACGGCCTGGCCAAGGACGCACCGCACTGGTTCGACCGGGTCATGGAGTTCGTCGGTGAGTACGGTCTGCTGCTCGCCATGGTGCTGCTGGTCCTGTGGTGCTGGTGGTCCGTGCGGCGCCGGGGCGGCGAGGAGGCCGCGCCCTCGGTGGCCGCGCTGGTGTGGGCACCGCTCGCGGCCGGTCTCGCGGTGCTGGTGAACGTGCCGATACGGGGTTTCGTGGAGCGCCCCCGCCCCTTCGTCGACCACCAGGGCCTGGACGTCCTCGTCTCCGGCAAGACCGACTTCTCCTTCGTCAGCGACCACGCGACGATCACGATGGCGCTCGGCGTGGGGCTCTTCGTCGCCCACCGCCGCTTCGGCCTCGCCGGCATCGGCCTCGCCCTGCTGGAGGGCTTCTGCCGGGTCTACATGGGCGTGCACTACCCGACCGACGTCGTCGGCGGCTTCGCCCTCGGTACGGCGGTCGTCCTGCTGCTGTCCCCGCTCGCCACGGCCCTGCTCACCCCGCTGATGCGGGCCGTGGAGCGCTCGCCGCGCGCCGGCTGGCTCGTGCGGCGGCGCTCCGCGGGGACGGGTGGCCGCGGCAACACCCTCCTGCCCGGCGCCCGCAAGTCCCTGGACACGGAGGAACGAGACCTCGCGGCCTAGCCGCGGGCGCGGCTCAGCGGTGCGGGCGGGGTGGTCCGGGGGTGCCTGACGTCCGGTCTGGGGGCCGGGGGCGGTAACGCGAGAGGTGCGCGACGCCTCAGCGGCGTGAGCGGGGCGGCACGGGGGTGGCTGACGCCTGGCCGTGGGGGCGGTGACCGGGGATGTGGGCGGTGCCCACCGATGCGAGCGGGCGGTACGGGGGTGGCTCACGCCTGGCCGTGGGGGCGGGTGGCCCGGGGATGTGAGTGACGGCCCAGCGGCGCGAGCGGGCGGTACGGGGGTGCCCGGCGCCCAGCCGTGGGGCGGTGACCGGGGATGTGGGCGGTGCCCACCGGTGCGAGCGGGGTGCTACAGGGTGCCCCCCTTGCCAGCCGCGGACGCCTCACCGGTGTGAGCGGGGCGCCTTCGGGGGGCCTGGCGCCCAGCCGCGGGGGCGGGCGGCCCGGGGATGTGGGCGGTGCCCCACCGGTGCGAGCGGGGCGCTACAGGGTGCCCCCCTCGCCAGCCGCGGACGGCTCACCGGTGCGAGCGGGGCGTCTTCGGGGGGCCCGGCGCCCAGCCGTGGGCGTGGGGCCGGTGGCCGGGGAGGGGCGGCGCGTCGTGTGTCCGCCGGGTCGCCGGTCGTCGCGTTCGTCACATCGCCCTCGCCGATACGCCCGTCCCGCCCCCTGCCGGCGGCGGCGGGACGCCGGTACCGGCCGTTACAGGCCCTGCGTGTAGGAGAAGAAGCGCTGGGGGTCGTACTGCTGCTTCACCTTGGCCAGCCGGGCCGCCGCGTCGCCGTAGTACGCCTTCCGCCAGTCCTTCAGCGTCGGGTCGCTGTAGTTCTGGTAGGCGGCGCCCGAGGCGTACGGCTGCATCGCCTGGTGCGCCGAGGTCAGCCAGGACTGGGCGGTGGAGCCGGAGGCCCCCGCGCCCCAGGAGGCGATGTACTGCGCCAGCATCCGCGAGCGGCGGTGGACGAAGGCCGTCGCGGTCGGGGAGACCCGGTTGACCGCGCCGCCGAGCGCGGTGAACGCGATGCTGCCCGCGCCGCCCCGCACCGCGGCGATCTGCTTCAGCACGGTCTGGATGCCGGCCGCGGACAGCGAGCGGTCGAAGAAGTCGGAGCGGGCCGCGTACGTCTCCCGGCCCAGCTTGCCCTGCGGGGAGCGGCCCGGGGTGGAGCCGGGCAGGTGGCACTGGGCGTCGGTGGAGAAGGAGGAGCAGCCGGCGTAGATCTCCATGGCCTCCTCGTAGCCCCGGCGGCGCAGGGAGACGGAGGAGGCGTCGGCGCCCGCGAGGTGGGCCAGGCGGTCCACGGCGTTCTGCAGCTCGCCGTAGGTGCCCAGGGAGAAGCAGGCCACCGAGATGGCCGGGGTGCGGCCCGGGGAGCACGCCAGGTGCAGGGAGGACCAGATCTCGTCGGGCTGGCTCGGGCCCCACTCCTGCCACGCCCGCAGCACCTTGGCGGCCTTGGCCCACGGCCAGGTCAGGTAGGCGGTCACGGCCTGCGGTGCGGCATGGGTCCGGAACTGCAGCTCGGTGACGACGCCGAAGTTGCCGTTGCCGGCGCCGCGCAGCGCCCAGAACAGGTCCTTGTTGGTGCTCGCGTTCGCCGTGAGCTGTTTGCCGTCCGCGGTGATCAGGGTGGCCTGGGTGAGGCTGTCGCAGGTCAGGCCGTAGGCGCGGGAGGCGACGCCGTGGCCGCCGCCGAGCACCAGGCCGGAGACGCCGACGGTGGGGCAGGAGCCCGCGGGTATGGTCACGCCCTTCGCGGCCAGCGCGCGGTAGACGTCGATCAGCTTGGCGCCGGCGCCGACGACGGCTTGGTCGCCGCTCGCCCGCACCCGGTTCAGCCGGGACACGTCGACGATCAGCCGGTTGTCGCCGGAGGAGTAGCCGGCGTAGGAGTGGCCGCCGTTGCGTATGGACACCTTCACGCCGTGCGCGTGGGCGTAGGCGAGGGTGGTGCGGATGTCGGCGGTGTGCGCGACGTAGGCCACCGCGGCGGGCTTCAGCCCGTCGAAGCGGGTGTTGTACAGCTGGTGGGCGGTCTTCCAGCTCGCGTCGCCGGGCCGCACCAGGGTGCCGTCCAGGTCACGGGCGAGGGCCGCCCAGTTCGCGGCGGCGGTCGCGCTGGTGGTCTTCAGGGCCGTCAGCGAGGTGGAGGGCGACGCCGTGCCGGCGCGGTCCGTCGCAGGGGCGGCCGAGCCTCCGCCCGCACCGCACGCGGTGAGTGCGGTCGTCGCCAGGGCGGCCGCGCCGCCCGAGATGAACGTACGCCGTTCCATGTCTGTCGCCTTTCCTCGGCTGTTGTGGAACGAGACGACGCGCCGCACTCGAGAGTTCCCCCGGCCGGGTGTGACGGTCGACGTCACATGCGCGCGACCCGGTCGCCGGAACCTTCGCGTGCTCTCCCCGTGAGCATTCCGTGACCTCACCAGGCCGACGGCAGGGGTTCACCCCTCGTTCACTTCCGGCCATCGGCGGCTTCACCTGATCTGCCTAATTTCGGCCTTACCGGGTGCCGAGTGCGGCCATGAACGCGCTCACGCACCTCTACTACCTCGCGCGCCGCCGACAGCGGCGGCTCCTGGAAGGAACTCCCGAAAGTGAAGCTTCAGCGCAAGAACCGGCTGCGCGCCCTTTCTCTCGGTGCTGTCGCCGTCACCGGCGCCCTGGCCCTGACGGCGTGCGGCTCCGACGACAACGGCGACGGCGGCAGTGCGTCGGGCAACCCGTCCACGTCCGCCCAGGCCAGCTCGATCAAGTGCGACGACGCCAAGGGTCAGCTCCTCGCAGACGGCTCCTCCGCGCAGAAGAACGCGATCGACGCCTGGGTGAAGAGCTTCTCCCAGGCTTGCGGTGTGCAGATCAACTACAAGGGCGGCGGCTCCGGCGCCGGCGTCACCGCGTTCACGCAGGGCCAGGTCGCCTTCGCCGGTTCCGACTCGGCGCTGAAGCCCGAAGAGGTCACCGCCTCCAAGCAGATCTGCAAGGGCGGCCAGGGCATCGACCTGCCGATGGTCGGCGGCCCCATCGCCATCGGTTACAACGTCCCGGGTGTCGACAACCTGGTCCTGGACGCCCCGACCCTCGCCAAGATCTTCGACAGCAAGATCACCAAGTGGAACGACCCGGCGATCGCCGCCCTGAACAAGGGCGTGAAGCTCCCCGACCTGAAGATCCAGGCGTTCCACCGCTCGGACGAGTCCGGCACCACGGACAACTTCACCAAGTACCTGATCGCCACCACCCCGGACAACTGGAAGTACTCCGGCGGCAAGGCCTGGCAGGCCAAGGGCGGCCAGTCCGCTCCGCAGTCCGCGGGCGTGGCCCAGCAGGTCAAGCAGACCTCCGGCGCCATCGGCTACTTCGAGCTGTCCTACGTCAAGGACGGCCTCAAGGCCGTGTCCATCAACACCGGTGCCAGCAAGCCGGTCGCGCCGAGCTCCGAGAGCGCCACCGCCGACATCGCCGCCGCGAAGGTCATCGGCACCGGCAAGGACCTCTCGCTGAAGCTGGACTACAAGACCAAGGCCGAGGGCGCCTACCCGATCACCCTGGTCACCTACGAGATCGTGTGCGACAAGGGCAACAAGGCGGACACCCTGCCCGCCACCAAGGCCTTCCTGCGCTACATCGCCAGCGAGGACGGTCAGAAGATCCTCCCGAGCATCGGCTACGCGCCCGTGCCCGCCGACATCATCTCCAAGGTCCGCACGACCATCGAGGGCCTGAGCTGACCTGATCCGAGAGTGCGGTCCGGTACCCGACGGGGCCGGGCCGCACCGTCCGGTGCACCGCCGCCATGAGCCGCGGCCCCCTCGGGGGCACGGCTCCGCAGACCGGAGAACCCGATGGACATATCGACGACAACCGACGTACCCCCTCCCGCCTCCCAGTCCACGATCGCCGAGCGGAAGCGCGCGGCCCGTGGCGCCACCCGCCCCGGTGACCGCATCTTCCTCGGGCTGTCCCGAGGCTCCGGCGTCCTGCTGCTGGTGATCATGGCCGCCATCGCGGTCTTCCTCACCTACCGCGCCGCCCTCGCGATCAGCAAGGACCACGCGAACTTCCTGACCACGTTCGAGTGGAACACCAACGTCCTCGAACCGAAGTTCGGCATCGCGGTCCTGGTCTTCGGCACGCTCGTCTCCTCGGTCATCGCCATGGTCATCGCGGTCCCGGTCGCGGTCGCCATCGCGCTGTTCATCACGCACTACGCCCCGCGCCGCATGTCCGGCCCGGTCGCCTACGTGATCGACCTGCTCGCCGCCGTGCCGTCCATCGTGTACGGCCTGTGGGGCGCCCTCGTGCTCGTCCCGCACATGAACGGCCTGTTCGGCTGGCTCGACGAGTTCTTCGGCTGGACCGGCGTCTTCTCCTGGGACGAGGGCGCGCCGCGCTCGATGCTCACCGTCGGCATCCTGCTCGCGATCATGATCCTGCCGATCATCACCAACGTGAGCCGTGAGGTCTTCCGCCAGGTCCCCCAGATGCACGAGGAGGCGGCCCTGGCCCTCGGCGCCACGCGCTGGGAGGTCGTCCGCATGTCCGTGCTGCCCTTCGGCCGCTCCGGTGTGATCTCCGCCTCCATGCTCGGCCTCGGCCGCGCGCTCGGCGAGACGATGGCCGTCGCCACCGTGCTCTCGCCGTCCTTCGACATCCAGGCCAGCCTGCTCAACCCGGGCGGCGGCACCTTCGCCCAGAACATCGCCAGCAAGTTCAGCGAGGCCAACGAGTTCGGCCGGGACGCGCTCATCGCCTCCGGTCTGGTCCTGTTCGTCATCACCCTGCTGGTCAACGGCGCCGCCCGGCTGATCATCGCCCGTCGCGCGGAGTACTCGGGGGCCAACGCATGAGCACCGCAGCCGTCACCGACAAGCGGCACAGCACGCTGCGCGCCGCGAGCCTGCCCCGGTGGACGCCGTGGGCCATCGCCGCCGGCTCCCTCGTCCTGGGCATCGGCATCAGCATGGCCGCCGGCCTGGACAGCCAGGTCCAGTGGGGTCTGATCGCCGCCGTCCTCTTCGTCCTCGGCACGTACGGCATCGCCGCGCGCGTCGAAGGCCGCCGCCAGGCCAAGGACCGCGTCGCCACCAGCCTCGTCTGGGTGGCCTTCCTGCTCGCCGTGGTGCCGCTGGTCTCCCTGATCTGGGTGACCGCCGCGCGCGGTGTGAAGGTCCTCGACCTCTACTTCCTGACCCACTCGATGGGGGTCGTCGCCGACACCGAGCCCGGCGGCGGCATCTACCACGCCATCATCGGCAGCCTGGAGCAGGTCGGCCTCGCCACCGTCATCGGCGCCCCGATCGGCGTGCTCACCGCGATCTACCTGGTCGAGTACGGCCGGGGCCGGCTCGCCAAGGCCGTCACGTTCTTCGTCGACGTCATGACGGGCATCCCGTCGATCGTCGCGGGCCTGTTCATCCTCAGCCTGATGCTCATCTTCGAGCTGCAGCCGTTCGGCTTCGCCGGTTCGCTGGCCCTCGCCATCCTGATGATGCCGGTCGTCGTCCGCTCGACGGAGGAGATGCTCAAGCTCGTCCCGAACGAGCTGCGCGAGGCGTCCCTGGCGCTCGGCGTGCCCAAGTGGCGGACCATCCTGAAGGTGGTCCTGCCGACCTCCGTCGGAGGCATCACCACCGGCATCATGCTGGCGGTCGCCCGTATCGCCGGCGAGACCGCGCCCGTGCTGCTGCTGGTGTTCGGCAACCCGTTCATCAACAACAACCCCTTCGAGGGCGCCCAGGCGTCGCTGCCGCTGTACATCTACCAGCAGTTCGCCAACAGCGCGGGCTCCGGTGCGGCGTTCGACCGCGCGTGGGCGGCGTCCCTCACGCTGATCGCCTTCGTGATGATCCTCAACCTGGTGGCCCGCGGCATCGCCCGCTGGAAGGCCCCCAAGACCGGTCGCTGAGGCGACTATCTCCGGCTCCGTCGGGCGGGGCCACACAGCGACCGAGCTTGAACTCTGGAAGTGAAGCAGACATGGCCAAGCGAATCGACGTAAGCGGCCTCACCGCCTTCTACGGCTCCCACAAGGCGATCGAGGACATCTCGATGACCGTGGAGCCGCGGTCGGTGACGGCGTTCATCGGCCCCTCCGGCTGCGGCAAGTCGACGTTCCTGCGCACGCTGAACCGCATGCACGAGGTCACCCCCGGCGGGCGCGTCGAGGGCAAGGTGCTCCTGGACGACGAGGACCTGTACGGCGCCGGGGTCGACCCGGTGTCCGTCCGCCGTGAGGTGGGCATGGTCTTCCAGCGTCCGAACCCGTTCCCCACGATGTCGATCTTCGACAACGTGGCGGCGGGGCTGCGGCTGAACGGCAACTACAAGAAGTCGGAACTGAACGACATCGTCGAGAAGTCCCTCAAGGGCGCGAACCTCTGGAACGAGGTGAAGGACCGCCTGAACAAGCCGGGCTCCGGTCTGTCCGGCGGTCAGCAGCAGCGGCTGTGCATCGCCCGGGCGATCGCCGTCGAGCCGGACGTGCTGCTGATGGACGAGCCCTGCTCCGCCCTGGACCCGATCTCCACCCTCGCCATCGAGGACCTGATCGGAGAGCTGAAGGAGCGGTTCACGATCGTCATCGTGACGCACAACATGCAGCAGGCGGCGCGTGTCTCGGACCGTACGGCGTTCTTCAACCTCGCGGCGGTCGGACAGCCCGGCCGGCTGATCGAGATCGACGACACGGAGCGGATCTTCTCCAACCCGTCGGTGCAGGCCACGGAGGACTACATCTCCGGCCGCTTCGGTTAGATCCTCCACGATCCCCTCGCGGTGCTGCATGGCGGTGCCACCGCGAGGACGCAAAGGGCCCGCCCCTGGCTCCCGGGGGCGGGCCCACTGCGTTGTCACTGCGTTCGGCTTCGGCGCCGGGGGTCTTCGGGGCTTCGCCCCTCGCCCCGGTGTTTCCCGCCCGTCCGACTCGGTCGGCCGGAGGGCCGGGGTCCGGGTCGGCCTACAGCGCCACCAGCTTGACCAGGCCGAAGGCCAGGGCGGCTACCAGGGCCGCTGCCGGCATCGTGATGAACCAGCCCAGGATGATGTTCTTGGCCACGCCCCAGCGGACGGCGTTGACGCGCTTGGTCGCGCCCACGCCCATGATGGCCGAGGTGATGACGTGGGTGGTGGAGATCGGCGCCTTGAAGAGGAACGCCGTGGTGAACATGATCGACGCGCCGGTCGTCTCGGCGGCGAAGCCCTGCGGCGGGTCCAGCTCGATGATCTTGCGGCCCAGCGTGCGCATGATCCGCCAGCCGCCCGCGTAGGTGCCGAGGGACAGCATGATCGCGCAGACGATCTTCACCCAGACCGGGATCGGGTCGCCGTACGTCTCGTGGCCGGAAATCACCAGTGCCATGACGACGACGCCCATCGTCTTCTGGGCGTCCTGGAGACCGTGACCCAGCGCCATGCCGGCCGCCGAGACGGTCTGGGCTATGCGGAAGCCGCGCTTGGCCTTGTGCGGGTTGGCCCGGCGGAAGATCCACAGGATCGCCGTCATGACCAGGTAGCCGATGATCAGGCCGACGACCGGGGACACGAACATCGGGATGATGACCTTGTCGACCACCCCGTGCCAGATCACCGTCGTACCGCCCGCCAGCGCCGCGCCCACCAGGCCGCCGAACAGGGCGTGCGAGGAGGAGGACGGCAGGCCGAAGTACCAGGTGACCAGGTTCCAGACGATCGCGCCGAGCAGGGCCGCGAAGAGGATCCCCATGCCGGTGGAGCCCTGGGGGGTCTCGATCAGGCCCTCGCTGACCGTCTTGGCGACGCCGGAGCCCAGGAAGGCACCGGCGAGGTTCATCACGGCCGCCATGGCGAGGGCCGCCCGCGGGGTCAGCGCCCGCGTCGACACCGACGTCGCGATGGCGTTCGCCGAGTCGTGGAAACCGTTGGTGTACGTGAAGAAGAGCGCGACCGCGATGGTCACGATCAGGGCGAAGGTGTCCATCGACGCCTCAGGACTCCTTGACGGCGATGGTCTCCACCGTGTTCGCCACGTGCTCGAACGCGTCCGCCGCCTCTTCCAGGACGTCCACGATCTGCTTGAGCTTCAGCACCTCGATCGCGTCGTACTTGCCGTTGAAGAGGTGGGCGAGCAGCTTGCGGTGGATCTGGTCGGCCTGGTTCTCCAGCCGGTTGACCTCGATCCAGTACTCGGTGAGGTTGTCCATGGTGCGCAGGTTCGGCATGGCCTCCGCGGTCAGCTCGGCCGCCCGGGCCAGGACCTCGATCTGCTGCTCGACGCCCTTCGGCAGTTCCTCGACGTTGTAGAGGACGACCAGGTCGACGGCCTCCTCCATGAAGTCCATGATGTCGTCCAGGGAGCCGGCGAGGGCGTAGATGTCCTCCCGGTCGAACGGCGTGATGAAGGAGGAGTTCAGCTGGTGGAAGATCGCGTGCGTGGCGTCGTCACCTGCGTGTTCCGCGGCCCGCATACGCTCTGCGATCTCGGCCCGGGCGGAGGAGTCCGCCCCGAGCAGTTCCATCAGGAGTTTCGAGCCGGTGACGATGTTGTCCGCTGACGCGGCGAACATGTCGTAGAAGCTCGTCTCCCTGGGGGTCAGACGAAAGCGCACGTGGGGTCCTCGGGGTGCTTCGGTTTCGGTCAGGCTGATGCTAGGCGCATCATCCGGCCACGGCTATCGGGCCGCATCCCAGTGTCGCCCATCGGGCACAGTGGTCGGCACGGGGGCGGACGAAGGGCCCTCTACCCCGGAAAGTTCGTTACCATATACCCACCAGGGGTATGTGTCCCTTTTGTCCCCAGCTCGTCCCGAGACGGAGGCCCGCGATGACGACGACGACCGAGGCCGGCGCCACGCACGGCTACCACAAGCAGAAGGACGAGCACCTCAAGCGACTGCGCCGGATCGAGGGCCAGATCCGCGGGTTGCAGCGGATGGTGGAGGAGGACACGTACTGCATCGACATACTCACGCAGGTCTCCGCCTCCACCAAGGCCCTGCAGTCCTTCGCGCTCCAGCTGCTGGAGGAGCACCTGCGGCACTGCGTCGCGGACGCGGCCGTCAAGGGCGGTGACGAGATCGACGCCAAGGTGGACGAGGCGACGAAGGCGATCGGCCGGCTGCTGCGCAGCTGAGCCGCTCAGGCCGCGTCGCGCTCCTCGGCCACCCGCAGCACCTCGTCGATGCTCTCCAGGCTGAGCCGGTCCTCGGCGGCCGAGGCCGCGATGATCAGCTCTCCGCACAGCTCGATCTCGGCGAGGGCCACGTGGTCCTGAACCGCCGTGCCGCCGACCGCAGCCACCCGCCTCACCTCTTCTCAGACGTCACCGCTCCCTAGAGTAGGCAGCGTCCCACTGGCCGCGCATGGCACGGACGGGCTACTTACGGGGTGGCGTCCCGGACTAGTGACTGGCCGGTTTCAGGCCCCGCCGCCGGTCCCGCCCTCCTCGGCGATCCGGCCGGCGTAGATGTCCTCCGGGGCCGGCAGCCGTACGTCGGCGGGGGTGCCGAAGCCGTACAGCAGCAGGGTGGAGGCGACCGCCACGGTGGCCTTCTGGCGGCCGTTGACGAAGCTGAAGCGCTGCCGCAGCTTACGGATGCGGCCCTGGTCGTCCAGGTACGCGTCGAACGGCACCTCGGCCGTGGCGAAGCCCTTCGCCGCCGCTGCCAGGGCCGCCCTGTTCGCGGCGGAGGCGTACCGGGCCGCGCGGCGCAGGTCGGCGGTGCCCCGGTAGTGCCGCACCGGCGTCCCGGCGACCTCGGTTTGACCCACGAGGACCGCTTCGCGTGTCCCGCGCAGCACCTCGGCCGCCGCGTACGGGTCGGTCGCGCCGCCGGTGACCAGGTTGCCGTCGGACAGCGTCGCGGTCTCCACCCGCACCCACTTGTCGGCGGGCACGCCCGCGCCCCGGTTCTTCATGAACAGCGCGCCCGGGGCGAGGAGTTCGGTGATGGGCCGGTGTTCGGAGGTGCCCGTGGGGTCCTCGGGCAGCACCACCGTGAGCCGGCCGAGGCGGTGCCGGTAGTCGTAGACCCCCTTGCCGCGGATGGTGACCCGGGTACCGCCCGTGGCCATCTCCATCGAGGTGCCGGCCTTGGAACTGCCCGCGGTCCGCAGCGCGTCGGCGGCCCGGTGCAGGGCGGTGACGGGGTCACCGGCGCCCTTGACGTCCTCGGCGGCGGCCCCGCTGCCGGAACAGCCCGTGGCGCCCGTCCCGAGGGCGAGGAGGACGCCCACCGCGACGACCGTCCCGCCCGCGCGCCTGTGCTGCCGCCGATCCATCGCCTGCCTACCCCCAGCCGGTGTGTCCGTCACGGGCCCCCTGTCGTCCGGATAACGACGGCTGAGGGACGCCGTCACGCGCCGCCGGGAGCGGTGGCGGGGCCGCGCCGGGGTGAGGGGAGCGGGGCGGGCGTGGGCGGGGGCGCGTTGGGCCGGGAGCCGGGCCGGGTGTCGGCGGGGCCGCGCCGGGCCGGGGGGAGCGGGGCGGGTACGGGTGTGGGTGGGCTGCGTGCCGGCGGGGCGCCTCGCGGCGAGGGGAGTGGGGCGGGCGTTGGTGGGGGCGGCGGCGTGATGGGACGGGTGTCGGCGAGGCCCTGCTGGGCGGAGGGATGCGGGGCGGGTTCTGGCGGGGGCGCGCTGGGCCGAGGGGAGAGGGCGGGTGTCGGCGGGACGGATGTCGGCGGGGCCCTGCTGGGCGGAGGGGTGCGGGGCGGGGGCGCGGTGGGCCGAGGGGAGAGGGCGGGTGCCGGCGAGGCGCCTTGCGGCGAGGGGAGTGGGGCCGGTGGGGGCGCGTCATGGCGGGGCCGGCGGGACGGGTGCCGGCGGAGCCGGGCGGCGGGAGTTGGACCGACGCTTTCATCACGGCTGGGTACCGTTGACGGCGTGGCAGTCATCGCGGTAGCGGAGGACGGACCGGAAAGCGCCGGGTCCGGGCAGGAGCACCTCACGACGACGACCGAGCAGGGCCCCTTCTGCGTGGCCAGATGCAGTTGCGGCTGGCGCGGCCCCGCCCGCCGGGCCCGCAGCCAGGCCCGCACGGACGCGGAGGGGCACACGGCGGGCCGCTGAGCGTCACCGGCGCTCCAGGGCCCGCAGGAGCGCGTCCACCAGGTCCCCGTCGCGGGGCTGGGTGAGCCGGTCCCGGGCGGCGGCCGGGGCCAGCCACAGGATGCGGTCCACCTCGGCGTTCGGCGTGAAGTGGCCGGAAACCGCCTCCGCGGCCCAGTACCGCACCCGTTTCGGGCGGCCGTTGGCCGAATAGCGCAGGGTCGGCAGCTCGCGGCCCGGCCCGGCGGTGTACCCGGTCTCCTCCGCGACCTCGCGCAGCGCGCCGGCGAGCGGGTCCTCGCCCCGCTTCAGCTTGCCCTTGGGGTGGGACCAGTCGTCGTACTTCGGCCGGTGCACCAGACAGATCTCCAGGTCGCCGGAGACCGGGGAGCGGCGCCACAGCACACAGCCGGCCGCCTGGACCACGGTGTCGTCCACACCGCCTCCTCGTGGGGTCAGGGCGCGGGAACGGTCTGCTTCTGCCACGCCTGCTGGAACGCGAACCGGGCCGCCTCCACCTCGTGCCGCTGGTCGGCGTGGAGCACACCGAGCGCGTACGCCGTCGCCGGGGTGATCCGCGGGGTGCGGGCCGCCTGCGCCGCCGCGGCCGCCGCCTCCGAGGCGTCCCGGTGCCGGTTCAGCGCCTGGCCCGCCGTCAGCAGCCGCCCGTCCGGCGGGGTGTCGCCGGCGTGCAGCACCTCGCGGGCGTACCGGTGCAGACGCAGCAGCAGGCGCACCTGGTGCCAGGGGCTGTCCTGGGGGTGCGGCGCCGGGTCCGGGGACAGGCCGTGCACCAGCGCCTCCGCGTTGTAGGGGTGGCCGGCGGTGACCAGGGGGAGCGCGGTGACGGCGTCCGTGAGGCGTTCCTCGGCCGCGGCGGCCAGGGGGTGCAGGGTCGTGGCGGGGGCGGCGGGGGTGAGGGGAACCTCGCTGGCGAGGACGGCGACCTTGTCGGCCACGGCGTGGAAGCGGGAGGAGCCGAGGGCCTGGAGGGCGGTGGAGTGGGCGCGCGTCCGGGCCAGGGTGAGCTGGCGTTCGAGCAGGGCGCCCGCCTTCGCCGCGCCGACCGTGAGGGTGCCGCGCTCTGTCGTCACCGTCGCGCCGGCGGGACCACCGGTGCCTCCCACCGCGGTGGTCCCCGCCCGTGCCGCCCCGGCGGCCCGGCTGCCCGCGGCCACGGGGACGTCCACCGCCTGTGCGGGCAGCACCGCCGCGCCCGACAGCCGGTGCAGGGCCAGCAACAGGCGTTCCAGACGGGCCTCGTAGGCGTGTTCCAGGCCCAGGGTGCCGGACACCCAGGCCAGTTCGGGGCGCATCGCCTCCGACCAGTCGGGGTCGAGGAGCGGGCGGAAGGTGTGCAGGCTGGCGCTGATGCGGCGGGCCGAGCGCCGCAGGGCGCGGGCCGCGTCGACGGGTTCCTCCGCGCCGGCCGCCTGGCCCCCGGTCTCCCGGTGCAGGCGCAGGGCGCGGAGGAACTCGGTGGCCTGGGCGCGCAGGTAGTCCGCGAGGGCGTCCCCCGTCACCGCCCCGGCCGTGGGGTCCGTCGGGTCAAGGTGTTGCTGTGCCACGCCGGCGCCTCCGGGCGTCTATGAGCATCTCCTGGATGTTGCGCAGGGGCTGGCCGTCCGCGTCGGTCGCGTGCCGCGTCCACTCGCCGTCCGGGCCGAGGTGCCAGGACGCGGTGGTGTCGGACATGCCGGTGTCCAACAGCCGGTTGAGTGCGGCGCGGTGGCCGGGGTCGACCACCCGGACCAGGGCCTCTATCCGGCGGTCGAGGTTGCGGTGCATCATGTCGGCGCTGCCGATCCACACCTCGGGCTCGCCGCCGTTGCCGAAGGCGAACACCCGGGAGTGTTCGAGGAACCGGCCGAGGATCGAGCGGACCCGGATGTTCTCCGACAGACCCGTGACGCCCGGGCGGACGGCGCAGATGCCCCGCACCCAGATGTCGACCGGCACGCCCGCCTGGGACGCCCGGTAGAGCGCGTCGATGACCGCCTCGTCCACCATCGAGTTGACCTTGATGCGGACGAACGCGGGACGGCCCGCGCGGTGGTGCTGGACCTCCTTGTCGATCCGGGCGACCAGGCCGTCCCGCAGGGACTTGGGGGCGACCAGCAGCCGGCGGTAGGTCTCGCGGCGCGAGTAGCCGGACAGCCGGTTGAAGAGGTCGGAGAGGTCGGCGCCGACCTGCGGGTCGGCGGTGAGCAGGCCGAGGTCCTCGTACAGGCGGGCCGTCTTCGGGTGGTAGTTGCCGGTGCCGACGTGGCTGTAGCGGCGCAGGGTCTCGCCCTCCTGACGCACCACCAGCGACAGCTTGCAGTGCGTCTTCAGGCCGACCAGGCCGTACACGACGTGGCAGCCGGCCTCCTCCAGCTTGCGGGCCCACTTGATGTTGGCGTGCTCGTCGAAGCGGGCCTTGATCTCGACCAGGACGAGGACCTGCTTGCCGGACTCGGCGGCGTCGATGAGCGCGTCGACTATCGGGGAGTCGCCGGAGGTGCGGTACAGGGTCTGCTTGATGGCGAGGACGTCCGGGTCGGCCGCGGCCTGTTCCAGGAACGCCTGCACGGAGGTGGAGAAGCTGTCGTACGGGTGGTGCAGGAGCACGTCCCGCGCGCGCAGCGCCGCGAAGATGTCGGGCGCGGACGCCGACTCGACCTCGGCGAGGTCGCGGTGGGTGCCGGCGACGAACTTCGGGTACTTCAGCTCCGGCCGGTCGAGGCTGTGGATGCGGAAGAGGCCGGTGAGGTCCAGGGGGCCGGGCAGCGGGTAGACCTCCGCCTCGGAGATCTTCAGCTCGCGCACCAGCAGGTCCAGCACCTCGCGGTCGATGGACTCCTCGACCTCCAGGCGCACCGGCGGGCCGAAGCGGCGCCGCATGAGTTCCTTCTCCAGGGCCTGGAGGAGGTTCTCGGCGTCGTCCTCCTCGACCTCCAGGTCCTCGTTGCGGGTGATCCGGAAGGCGTGGTGCTCCAGGATCTCCATGCCCGGGAACAGCTCTTCCAGGTGGTTGGGGGCCGCGATGACGTCCTCGATGGGGACGTAGCGGCCGGGGGAGGCCTCCAGGAAGCGGGTCAGCAGCGGCGGAACCTTCACGCGCGCGAAGTGCTTGTGGCCGCTGACCGGGTTGCGCACCACGACGGCCAGGTTCAGCGAGAGGCCGGAGATGTACGGGAAGGGGTGCGCGGGGTCGACGGCCAGGGGCGTGAGGACCGGGAAGATCTGGTGCCGGAACAGCGTGAAGAGCCGGGCCTGTTCCTTGTCGGTCAGCTCGGTCCAGCGGACCAGGTGGATGCCCTCGTCCGCGAGTGCGGGGGCGACGTCCTCGTGGTAGCAGGCGGCGTGCCGGGCCATCAGCTCGCGGGAGCGGGCCCAGATCATCTCCAGTACCTCGCGGGGCTGGAGGCCGGAGGCGGAGCGGGTGGCGACGCCGGTGGCGATGCGGCGCTTCAGGCCGGCCACGCGGACCATGAAGAACTCGTCCAGGTTGCTGGCGAAGATCGCGAGGAAGTTGGCGCGCTCCAGCAAGGGCGTGTTCGGGTCCTCGGCCAGCTCCAGGACGCGCTCGTTGAAGGCGAGCCAGCTGCGTTCCCGGTCGAGGAAGCGGCCCTGGGGCAGGGGTGCGCCGTCGGTCGGCGCCTCCTCGTAGGTGTCGAGACCCGCGTCCAGATCGGGTTCCAGGTCGGAGACCACGGCGGCCACGGCGTGCTGGCGGTGCGCGGCGATGGAGCCCACGGAGGGCTGGGGGTGCTGTACCTCTGCCTGGGTGTCTTGCTGACTCATGAACCCATTCTTCCGCGCAACGGGTGACACAGGCGCGTCGGAACGTGCGGGCGGGAGCGTGACGGCCCCGTTCCCCGCGGGCCCCTCGGGGGGCGGCGAAGGCTCTGGCACGGCGGGCTTCATTGGCTGAGCGTCGCAAGCCCGGCTGAATCAACGGTTACGGCGACATGACGTGCGGGATAGCGGGGGGCGGCCCGAAGGGGTTCCCGGCTGCGAAAACGCCGGAAATCCGGGTGCTTCGGCGGTGGCGGTGAGTCCCCCCGGGTGGCGACCGCGGGCGCGTTTTCGGTATCGGTGCGTGACCAGGACGGCCCGGTGCGTGCACCGGACCGCCCCGGAGGCCAGGGCGAGCACACCGGCCGGTGAACGGGGGCGGTGCGGCTGTGGTCGGCGACGCGCGCCGGCAGGCCCGGTCACGGGGAGCGACACAGAGGGCGCCCCTCAGCGGTCCACAGCCCGCGAACAGCGCGAACGCCGGTGCACGGCAGCACGGCCGGGCGGTGCTGCGGCGGCAGGGCGCGGCGGTTGACCGGGCCACCGGAGGGGCCGGCGGTCATCCACCGGCTCCGTCATGGCCGGTCCCGGCGGCTTCCCCGGGGCCGGGGCCTGTGGCGCGGGCTGCCGGGGGTGAGGGGGCTCCGTCGTGGCCGGTCCCGGCGGCTCGCCCACGGCGGCCTCGGCGGTTTCGCCATGGCCGGGGCCCGTGGCGCGGACTGCCGGGGGTGAGGGGGCATCTGCCGGTTCCGTCTCGGCCGAGTCCGGCGGTTTCGTTACGGCTGGTCCGGGCCGTTCCCTCGCGACCGGTCCGAGTGGCTTCCTCGCGGCCGGTCCCGGCGGCTTTCCCGTGGTCGGGACCCGTGGGGCGGGCCGCCGGGGGGCGGGGTGGTCAAGTGCCGTTCCGTCGTGGCCGGGCCCGGCGGCTCGCCCGCGGCCGGTCTCGGCGGCTTCGCCGTGGCCGGGGCCTGTGGCGCGGGCTGCCGGGGGCGAGGGGGGCATCTGCCGGTTCCGTCTCGGCCGAGTCCGGCGGTTTCGTTCCGGCTGGTCCCGGCCGTTCCCTCGCGGCCGGTGCGAGTGGCTTCCTCGCGGCCGGTCCCGGCGGCTTTCCCGTGGTCGGGACCCGTGGGGCGGGCCGCCGGGGGCGACGGCGGGCATCCACCGGGTCCCTCACGGCCGGCCCCGGCGGCTCAGCCGCGGGCGGCGCCCGTGGTGCGGGCCGGCTTCGGGTGGGTGGGCGTGCCGGTGGTGCGGCGGTGGAGCAGCCAGAAGGCGAGCGTGGTCAGTACGGCGGTGAGGGCGAGGAGGAGGCCCGCCGGGACGAGGTGCAGCGGCCAGTAGTGGGAGGAGGGGTGGTAGTCGACGTAGAAGCCGGCGGCGTGCCGCTGGTCGTTGAAGCGCCGGCACCAGGAACTGGCGTCGGAGACGCAGGTCGAGGCGGGCACGTGGGCACCGGTCGCGGTGACGACGCCCTCCTCGACCTTGATGCCCGAGTACGCCGGCAACCTCCCGCGGCCGGTGACGCCGGTGACGGTCGGCCACAGGTGCGGCAGGCTCATGTGGACGGCGATCCACAGCGCGGCCACGGAGAGCGCGGAGACGCACAGCGCGACCAGCGAGCGGCCGGTCAGCAGCCCGGCGAGGGCGCCGACGACCAGGCCGGTCAGTGCGAGGGCGGCGATCAGCGGGCCGCCCGAGTAGAAGGTGGGGACGTCGTACCAGTGCTTGGCGGTGTCGATCCGGCCGTCGCCCGCGGACCACGCCACGTGGTGCAGCAGCGCCAGCAGACCGGTGCCGCCGGTGACCAGGAGGGCCGGGAGCGCGAGCCGGGCGGTCAGCCAGCGGACCGGTGAGACGCCCTGGGTCCAGGCGAGCCGTACCGTGCCGGCCTCCACCTCGCGGCCGGTCAGCGCCGCGCCCGCCCAGGCGGCGGTGAGGAACGGGACCGCGAGGATGGCGGTGGTCGTGTACTGGTAGACGTCCTTGTAGCGCAGGATCGCGTCCTGGTCGTACCGGCAGGGGAGGTCGCGCGCGCAGGTGGCGTCGTAGTCGTGCCAGGCCGTCGCCGCCGCGTTGGTGAGCGGGCCCCACAGCCACAGCAGCGCGCCGGCGACGCCCACGACCAGGATCGCCCAGGTGTACACGGCGGGCCGGTGCAGGCGCAGCAGCCAGCGGATCTGGCGCGGGGTGGTGGTCACCGGGGCGGGTGCGCTCAGGGTGGCGGTCACGCGGCGTGCTCCTCGTCGGGGTTGGCGGCGGTGTCGGTGTCGTCGGCCGGGGTCAGGGCGGGGGCGCCGGGGTTGCGCAGGTGGGCGAGGACCAGTTCCTCCAGGGACGGCGTCGCGGTGCGCCAGTCGCCGGGGAGGGGGCCGGCCGGGCGGATCAGCGCGGTGAGCTGCCGGCCGGTGACCCGGGACTCGATCACGGTGTGCGCGTCCAGCGGGGTCGTCGCGGCGGCGCCGCTCACCCTCCGGTGGGCGGCGAGCAGGTCGTCGATCTCGCCGGACAGCCGGATCCGGCCGCCGCCGACGAGCAGCAGGTGGTCGCAGGAGTCCTCCAGCTCGGCGACGACGTGCGAGGACATCACGATGGTGGTGCCGCGGGCGGCCTGCGCCATCAGCGTGCCCATCAGCTCGTGCCGGGCCAGGGGGTCGAGGTCCGCCATCGGCTCGTCCAGGAGCAGCAGTTCGGGCCGCTTGCCGACGGCGAGGGCGAGTGCCACCCGGGTGCGCTGGCCGCCGGAGAGGGAGCGGACGCGGGCCGCGGGGTCGAGGTCGCCGCCCGCGACGACCCGCTCGGCGCCGTCCGCGTCCCAGTGCCCGGGGTTGAGGTCGGCGCCCATGCGCAGCGTCTCGGCGATGGTGAGCTGCGGGTACAGCGGCTTGTCCTGGGCGATGAAGCCGACCCGGGGGCGGGCGGCGGCCGGTGTGGTGCCGAGGACGGTCACGCTGCCCTCGGTGGGCGCGGTGAGCCCGGCGGCCAGGGCGAGCAGGGTCGACTTGCCGGCGCCGTTGGGGCCGACGACCGCGCACACGCGCCCTGCGGGCAGCCGGAACGAGCAGTCCCGCAGTGCCCAGCCCCCACGGAGGCCGAACCGTTTCCCCAGAGCCTCCGCCCTCAACGCGGTGTCACTGCTCATGTCGGGTCTCCCTCGAAGTACGTGTCGAGTACGGCGGTGAAGAGTGCGGCCACGTCGTCCCGCTCCAGTCCGGCGGCGCGGGCGCGGCCCGCCCACTGCTCCAGCTCGCCGCGCAGGGGCGAGTCGGCGGGGGTGGTGCCCAGGGACCGCCGGACGAAGGTGCCGAGGCCGCGCCGCGCCTCCACCAGGCCCTCGCGCTCCAGTTCGCGGTAGGCCTTCAGGACGGTGTTGGGGTTGATGGCGGTGGCCTCCACCACCTCGCGTGCGGTGGGCAGCCGGTCGCCCGGCCGCAGCAGGCCCAGCCGGAGCGCCTGTTTGGTCTGCTGGACGATCTGCACGTAGGTGGCCACGCCGCTGTGCCGGTCGATGCGGTACTCGACCATCGGTTCAACCACCCTTTCACTAATTGAGTAGTGAAAGGGTGGTACAAAAGAGGGGCGGTCGTCAAACGACCGCCCCTCACCTGCGCGGATGTCAGGTTTCCGTGCGGTACATCAGGTCCGTCTCGTGGACCGTGAAGCCCAGGCGCTCGTACACCGACACCGCCGCCTTGTTGTCGGCGTCGACGTAGAGCATCGCGGTCGGCAGTTGCTGCGCGGCCAGGTGGCGCAGTCCCACCGTGGTGAGGGCCTTGCCGAGGCCGCCGCCCTGTTCACCGGGCCGGACCCCGAGGACGTACACCTCGCCCAGACCCTCCTCGGCGTGCACCTTCGTCCAGTGGAAGCCGATCAGTTCGCCGCGCCGCTCGGCGAGGAAGAACCCGGCGGGGTCGAACCACGGCTCGGCCTTGCGGTCGTCCAGGTCCCGCTGGGTCAGCGAGCCCTGCTCCGGGTGGTGGGCGAAGGCGGCGGCGTTCACGGCGAGCCAGGCGGCATCGTCCTTGCCGGGCACGAAGGCGCGCACGGTCACGCCTTCCGGCAGTACCGGATCGGGCAGCTCCAGATCGGTCAACGAGCGCCGCATCTGGCGCAGTTCGCGGAACAGGGTCAGGCCGAGCACCTGGGCGAGGTGCCGGGCGGCGGGGTGCCCGCCGTGCGCCCACACCCGCAGCCGCTTGCCGGAGGCGGCGAGCAGGGCCGAGCCGAGCGCCCGGCCGTGGCCGTGTCCGCGGTGGGCGGGATGCACGACCAGTTCGGCGGCCGGCGCCTCCACTGGGTCGGTGTCCTCCAGCTGGGCGTAGCCGACGAGTTCGCCGTCGACGGACAGCAGCAGGTGCGAGACGCCCTCGCGGGCTCCGCCGCGCAGTTGCAGCCGGCCCTGCTCGGACACCGGTTGCTGCCCGTCGGCCCGGGCGGCCTCGCCGAGCAGGCGCAGCACGGCCTCGGCCCGGTCCGGGGTGAGCGCGGAGGAGGTCTCGATGGAGCGGGCGGGGAAGCCCCGTACGGTGTCGTCGCTGCTCATGCGTACGAGGGTACGGGGCGGCCGGGGCGAATTCCCGGCACATCGGCCACGGCGGGAGCACCGGTGAGGACACGGGCGAAGGGAAACCAGGATGTAACCATGAACCCCCTGTCGTGCTACGCGCGTTGACTCTAGGCTGCGCCGAGCCACCACAGCCGACCCACAGGGGGGTCCCATGCCAGCCGCGCCCCGGCGCACCGGACGTCGTACGTACGCCCTTCTCGCGAGCGCGGCCACGCTCGCCACGGCCGCGGCGCTGACCGCCGCGCTCCCGGCGGACGCGCACGAGAGCCACCACCGTCCGGGCCGCTACCAGGACGTCCAGCTGCTCTCCTTCAACGACCTGCACGGCAACCTCGAGCCTCCGTCCGGCTCCTCCGGCCGGGTCACCGAACTCCAGCCGGACGGCACGACGAAGACGGTCGACGCGGGCGGTGTCGAGTACCTCGCGACCCACCTCCGCCAGGCCCGGGCCGGCCACCCGTACTCGGTCACCGCGGCCGGCGGCGACCTGGTCGGCGCCTCCCCGCTGCTGTCGGGCCTCTTCCACGACGAGCCCACCGTCGAGGCGCTGAACAAGCTGGACCTGGACGTCACCTCGGTCGGCAACCACGAGTTCGACGAGGGCGCGAGGGAACTGGCCCGGCTCCAGAACGGCGGCTGCCACCCCACGGACGGCTGCTACACGGACCAGGGCTTCCAGGGTGCCGACTTCCCGTACCTGGCCGCGAACGTCCTGGACGAGAAGACCGGCAAGCCGATCCTGAAGCCGTACTGGGTCTGGAAGAAGAAGGACGTCAGGATCGGCTTCATCGGGGTCACGCTGGAGGGCACCCCCGGCATCGTCTCCGCCGACGGCGTCAAGGGCCTGTCCTTCAAGGACGAGGCCGAGACCATCAACAAGTACGCCAAGGTGCTCCAGCGCCAGGGCGTGCAGTCGATCGTGGCCCTGATCCACGAGGGCGGCTACCCGGCCTCCGGCTCCTACAACTACGACTGCGACTCCCCGGGCGCGGGCAGCGGCATCTCCGGCCCGATCGTGGACATCGCCAAGAACGTGACCCCGGCGGTGGACGCCCTGGTCACCGGTCACACCCACCAGGCGTACGTCTGCACGATCCCGGACCCGTCCGGCCGCCCCCGCATGGTCACCTCGGCGTCCTCCTTCGGCCGCCTCTACACGGACACCACGCTGACGTACGACCGCCGCACCGGTGACATCGCGCGTACGGCCGTGAAGTCCGCGAACCACGTGGTCACCCGGGACGTCCCCAAGGCGCCGGACATGACCGACCTGATCTCGCGCTGGAACACCCTGGCCGCCCCGATCGGCAACCGTCCCATCGGGTACATCTCCGCCGACGTCAACAACAGCGGCACCGAGTCCCCGATGGGCGATCTCATCGCCGACGCCCAGCTCGCCCACGGCCGGGAGCTGGACCCGAGGACCAGCCTGGCGCTGATGAACCCGGGCGGCGTCCGGGCCGGTCTCACCTACGCGGCCAAGGGCTCCGAGGGCGACGGCGTGGTCACCTACGCCGAGGGCTTCACGGTCCAGCCGTTCGCCAACACCGTGAACCTCCAGGACTTCACCGGCGCCCAGCTGGTCCAGGTCCTCAAGGAGCAGGTCAGCGGTGCCAACGCGGCGGCCCCGAAGATCCTCCAGCCGTCCGCCGGGCTCACCTACACCCTGGACCTCACCAAGTCCGGCGCGGACCGTGTGGTCACCGGCTCGATCCGTCTGAACGGCGCCCCGATCGACCCGTCGGCCACCTATCGCGTCGCCACCAACAGCTTCCTCGCGGGCGGCGGCGACGGCTTCCCGACGCTGGCCCAGGGCACGGGTGACCTGGTCGGCGCGGACGATCTGACGGCCCTGGAGAAGTACCTGACGGCGAACTCGTCGGCCACGTCCCCGATCGCACCGCCGAAGACGGACCGGATCACGGTCGTGCAGTAGGGCGGCCCCGGCTCTTGTCCACAGCTGTGGACAAGAGCCGGCGCCTCGGAAAGCCTCCCGCCGGCCGGGGCCGCCGAACGGACTGAGGGCGTCTGGTCAGCCGGTTGTCTCCGGCGGCGGGGTCGGCGCCCCCGGCAGCCGTACCGTCACCACCGTGCCGCCGCCCTGGGCGGGGGCCAGCGAGACCTCGCCGCCCGCCTGCTTGACGGTACGGGCGACGATGGACAGGCCGAGGCCCGAGCCCGGCAGGGCACGGGCGCTCGGGGAGCGCCAGAACCGGTCGAAGACGTGCGGGAGCTCGTCCTCGGCGATGCCGGGACCGTGATCGCGGACCGTCAGCACGCCCCCGCCGAGCCGCACCTCGACCGTGCCGCCCTCGGGGCTGAACTTCACCGCGTTGTCCAGGATGTTGACGATCGCCCGCTCCAGGGCGGAGGGCTCCGCCCGCACGAACCAGGGCTCCAGGTCCGCGGTGATCGACAGCTCGGGGCCGCGCAGCCGGGCCCGGCGCAGCGCCGCCTCGACGATGTCCTGGAGGGCGACCACCTGCACGCGTTCGCTGTGCTGCCCCTCCGAACGGGACAGCTCCTGGAGGTCGCCGATCAGCGCGGCCAGCTCGGTCACCTGCGCCTTGACCGAGGAGAGCAGCGCCTTGTGGTCCTCGGGCGGGAGCGGACGGCCGGTCTCCTCGCTGCGGGTGAGCAGTTCGATGTTCGTCCTGAGCGACGTCAGGGGCGTGCGCAGTTCATGGCCGGCGTCCGCGATCAGCTGCTGCTGGAGGTCGCGGGAGCTGGCCAGCGAGGCGGTCATCGAGTTGAACGACCTCGACAGCCGGGCCACCTCGTCCTCGCTGACGTCCTCCACGGGGATGCGGATGGTCAGGTCCTCCGTGCGGGCCACGTGCTCCACGGCCTCGGTGAGCTTGTCCACGGGGCGCAGCCCGGCCCGCGCGACGGCGAGGCCCGCGGCACCGGCGCCGACGACACCGACGGCGGAGACGAGGAGGAGGACCAGGGCGAGGTCGTTGAGGGTCTTCTGCGTGCTCTTGAGGGGTACGGCGATGAGCACGCCGACGTTGGGCCCGCGCCCGCCGCTCGGGGTGGAGGTGGGGCCGACCGGCTTGGTGAGCACCCGCAGCTCGTTGCCCTCGTCGTCGCTGCCGTTGCGGAAGTACAGGATGCTGGGGTCGAGGTTCCTGATCTCGGTCTTGTCGGCCTGGGTGACCCTGATCGTGCCCGAGGCGGCCCCGAACAGACAGACCTTGCCGTCCTCCGTGACCAGCTGGGAGTACCGGTCGCGCAGCAGGAAGCTGTTGGCCTGCGGAGTGTCCGTGCAGTTGTCCAGGGTGAACTGCAACTGGTCCGTCTGCGTCGTGTTCCGCAGGGACTTCTGCAGGTCCTCGTCGAGCTGGTCGTACAGCTTCCGCTCCACGAGGAACCAGCAGGTCACCGAGACCGCCGCCACCGCGAACGCCACCGCGGCCGCGACCAGCATCGCCAGTCGCGCCCGCAGCGGCAGCGCCCGGTACCGGCGCGCCAGCTGCCTCACTCGGCGCCGCCCTGCCGCAGCACGTAGCCCACCCCGCGCACGGTGTGCACCAGGCGCGGCTCGCCGCCGGCCTCGGTCTTGCGGCGCAGGTACATGACGTAGACGTCGAGCGAGTTGGAGGAGGGCTCGAAGTCGAAGCCCCACACCGCCTTCAGGATCTGCTCACGGGTGAGCACCTGACGCGGATGTGCCATGAACATCTCCAGCAGGGTGAACTCCGTGCGGGTCAGCTCGACCGGCCGGCCGCCGCGCGTGACCTCCCGGGTCGCGAGGTCCATGCGCAGGTCGCCGAAGGTGAGCGCCTCGTCCGCCTGGGCCTCGGCGGACACCGCCGCCGCGTAGGAACTGCGGCGCAGCAGGGCGCGGATGCGGGCGAAGAGTTCGTCCAGCTCGAACGGTTTGACCAGGTAGTCGTCGGCGCCCGCGTCCAGGCCGGTGACCCGGTCGCCGACGGTGTCGCGCGCGGTGAGCATGAGGATCGGGGTGGTGTCCCCCGCACCCCGGATGCGGCGGGCCGCGGTCAGCCCGTCCATGCGCGGCATCTGGATGTCCAGCACGACCAGGTCGGGCCGGCAGGCCGTGGCCTTCTCCAGGGCGTCCGCGCCGTCGACGGCGACCTCGGTTTCGTACCCCTCGAAGGCGAGGCTGCGCTGGAGGGCCTCGCGCACGGCCGGCTCGTCGTCGACGATCAGGATGCGCTGGGGGTCACGGTCGCCTTCGGCGGGACTCATCGCTCGCGTTTCCTCGGGGTGCGGTGGGTGGGCCGGCCGGTGCCGTCCGGCCGGGGGTGGGGGCCTCCCGGCCGTGGCCGGTGTCTCTCAGCGTCCCATGTCCGGGAGCCGGGGACACGCGCTCCGGTCAGACCCGGACCGTGTTCAGGCGGTGCAGCGGGACCTTGCGGCGGTGCGGACGGGCGGCGGAGGTGCGCAGGCCCATCAGCTGGGGGACCGGCGTCACGGGCGCGGCCACCTCGGGGGCCCGGGGCGCCGGGACGGGCACGTGCAGCTCGGACACGATGGACAGGGCCAGGGTGAGACCGGCCGGACCACGCTCGCTGAACCGGTGGGGGACGTGCTTGATCATGACCTGCTCCTTGCACTCGGTGTTGCTAGCTGTCGGAGCCCGCCCGCAGCTTGGCCAGGTCGGACTTCACCGTGTCGATGGGGATGGCGAAGCCGAGGCCGATGCTGCCCGCGTCCGAGGACGAGGACGCCTGCGAGGCGGAGGAGTACATCGCGGAGTTGATGCCTATGACGTGACCGCTCGCGTCGATCAGCGCACCGCCGGAGTTGCCGGGGTTGAGGGACGCGTCGGTCTGGATGGCCTTGTAGGTGGTGGTGGACGAGCCGGTGTCGCCGTTGAACTCACGGCCGCCGAACTGGAAGGGCCACTGCCCCTCGCCGTCCTGGCCCTGTCCCTGGTTCTCGTCGGTGGAGACGGTGACGTCCCGGTTCAGGGCGGAGACGATGCCGCTGGTGACCGTGCCGGTCAGGCCCTCGGGAGAGCCGATCGCGACGACCGTGTCGCCGACCTGGACACCGCCCGAGGCACCGAGCGCCGCCGCCTTGAGACCGGAGGCGCCCTTCAGCTTGATCAGGGCGAGGTCCTTGGAGCTGTCGGTGCCGACGACCTCGGCGGTGTAGCTCCTGCCGTCGCTGGTGCGCACCTTGACCGAGGTGGCGCCGGAGACGACGTGGTTGTTGGTGACGATCTCGCCGTTCGAGGTGATGATCACGCCGGAGCCGGTGGAGGAGCCGTTCTGGAGCGTCGCGTTGATCTCGACCACGCTCGGGCTGACCGCCGCGGCGATGGCGGCCACGTCGCCCTTCTTGCTCGACGGCACCACGGTGGTGGTGCTGCCGGCGGTGGCCACCGTGTCCTTGCCGGCCAGCTCCTGGAAGGCGTACGCCGTACCGCCGCCGACCGCCGCCGCGACGATCGCCACCGCCGCGAGCAGGCCCATCGGTCCGCGGGTGCGCTTCTTCCCGGGCTCGGGGGCCGCCGGCGCCGGCTGGTACGGCGGCGGGGGCGGCCACTCGGGGTCCACAGGAGCGGAGTAGGAGTGCGGCTGCTCGTAAGTGCCCTGGCTCTCGGTCATGACAAAAGAGTCCCCCGCGACCATGAGAGCTTCCTGAGTGCCGCCTGAGAAGCCCGGCAGAACCTCGTTTGCCCGATATAAAGAGGGATACGGGGCCTCTCCTACGGGGCCTCTCCGTGGAGGCCCCGGGATCAGTGACAGCCGCAGCTCGTGCGCAGCACCAGCCGCGAGGGGAACGTCTTCAGCCGCTCGCGCCGGGAACCGGCGATCCGCAGCCCGTCGTCCAGCACCAGGTCGACCGCGGCCCGTGCCATCGCCGAGCGGTCGGAGGCGACCGTGGTCAGCGGCGGGTCGGCGAGCGCGGCCTCCTTGATGTCGTCGAAGCCGGCCACCGCGAGCTGCCCGGGCACGTCGATGCGCAGCTCGCGCGCGGCCCGCAGCAGTCCGATGGCCTGGTCGTCGGTGGAGCAGAAGATCGCGGGCGGCCGGTGGGGGCCGGACAGGACGTCCAGGGCCACCCGGTAGGCGTCGTAGCGGTTGTACGGGGCCTCGAACAGCCGGCCCTCGGTGGACAGGCCCGCCTCGGCCATGGCCCGCTTCCAGCCCTCGACGTGGTCGGAGACCGGGTCGCCGACCGCCGGCGTCTGCGCCGTGCCGCCCATGCAGGCGACGTAGTCGTAGCCGTGCTCCAGCAGGTGGCGCACGGCGAGCTGGGCGCCGCCCAGGTCGTCCGTCACCACGGCCACGTCGTCGATGGCCTCCGGACGCTCGTGCAGCAGCACCACCCGGGCGTCCCAGGCGTCGATCTCGGCGGCGGCCAGGTCGTTCAGGGCGTGCGAGACGAGGATCAGGCCCGACACGCGCATCCCGAGGAAGGCGCGCAGGTAATGGACCTCGCGCTCGCCGATGTAGTCGGTGTTGCCGACCAGGACCATCTTCCCGCGCTCCGAGGCGGCCTGCTCGACCGCGTGCGCCATCTCGCCGAAGAACGGCTGGCGGGCGTCGGGGATGATGAGGCCTATGAGGTCGGTCCGCCGGGAGGCCATCGCCTGGGCGACCCGGTCGGGCCGGTACCCCAGTTCCTTGATCGCGGCGAGGACGCGCTCGCGCGTTGCCGGGGCGACCGGCCGGGGTCCGTTGTTGATGACATAACTGACGACGGCTGTGGAGGTTCCAGCCAGCCGTGCCACGTCATCCCGAGTCACCTTGGCCACGCGCGGAGTCTACGCGGATTGACCCGCCGTGGGCAGGGCGTATCACAGGGCGGCTGTGCGCGGACGGTGCCCGCCCGGGTGCCGCCCACGCGCCCGCCCTCGGCCGGCTACGCCTCCGCGTGGACCTCGGTGCCCTCCAAGACGGCGGTCGCGTCCGCATCCTCCGGCTTTGCCCGGCTCGCCTTGGCCTTGGCCTCCTCGGCGGACCGGTCGGGCTTCTCCGGCGTAACGAATCGATAACCGACGTTCCGGACGGTTCCGATCAGCGATTCGTGCTCCGGGCCGAGCTTGGCCCGCAGCCGCCGTACGTGCACGTCGACCGTGCGGGTGCCGCCGAAGTAGTCGTAGCCCCACACCTCCTGGAGCAGCTGGGCGCGGGTGAAGACGCGGCCCGGGTGCTGGGCGAGGTACTTCAGCAGCTCGAACTCCTTGAAGGTCAGGTCCAGGACCCGCCCCTTGAGCTTGGCGCTGTAGGTCGCCTCGTCCACCGAGAGGTCGCCGTTGCGGATCTCCATCGGCGAGTCGTCGTTGACGATCTGCTGGCGTCCCATGGCGAGCCGCAGCCGCGCCTCGACCTCGGCCGGACCGGCGGTGTCCAGCAGGACGTCGTCGATGCCCCAGTCGGCCGTGACGGCGGCGAGGCCGCCCTCGGTGACGACGAGGAGCAGCGGACAGCCGGGGCCGGTGGACCGCAGCAGCTGGCAGAGGCTGCGCACCTGGGGCAGATCGCGCCGGCCGTCGACGAGGATGACGTCGGCGCCCGGGGTGTCGACGAGGGCGGGGCCCTCCGCCGGGGCGACCCGCACGTTGTGCAGGAGCAGGCCGAGGGCCGGGAGCACCTCCGTCGACGGCTGGAGGGCGTTGGTCAGGAGCAGCAGAGAACTCATACGTCTGGTTCCTCCTCGGTCCCTGCGAGGACAGTGCGGACGGGTACTGCTCTGCGATCCCGAAGGCCCCGTACACCGGCGGTCACCCGAGGTTTCCCGCTTCGTATACAACGCTTCCGAAAGCACAAAAGGACCCGGGGGCTACGCTGCCCGAGTCCTCTGCCCAGCAGAATAGCCCACATGAGCAACCGTCCGGCAGGTCATGGGACACGTTCCACCGTTCGTCCGAATTGCGAGACAGGCAGACAGGGCCCTATCCGGACGTTTCTGCGCACCGCCGACGGAATTCCGATCGATTCCGTATACGATCCGCCGTCCGCCGTATACGACCCCCCTCCGGACGCCTCCCGGCCGGCCTCCCGCGACCTGGTGTTCGTGATCGCGCACGGTTTCACCGGGGACGTGGAACGCCCGCACGTGCGCCGGGTGGCGGCCGTCCTGCGCGGCTACGGCGCCGTCGTCACCTTCTCCTTCCGCGGCCACGGCCGCTCCGGCGGACGGTCCACGGTCGGCGACAAGGAGGTGCTGGATCTCGCCGCCGCCGTGGAGTGGGCCCGGGCCCTCGGGCACGCGCGCGTGGTGACCGTCGGCTTCTCCATGGGCGGCTCGGTGGTCCTGCGGCACGCGGCGCTGCACGGCGGCACGGACGCCGTCGTCTCCGTCAGCGCGCCGGCCCGCTGGTACTACCGGGGCACGGCCCCGATGCGCCGCCTGCACTGGCTGGTCACCCGCCCCGAGGGCCGCCTGGTGGGCCGCTACGGCCTGCGCACGCGCATCCACCACCGGGACTGGGACCCGGTCCCGCTCTCCCCGGTGCAGGCAGTCCCGAGGATCGCCCCGACACCGCTCCTGATCGTCCACGGCGACCGCGACGGCTACTTCCCGCTCGACCACCCCCGGATGCTCGCCGAGGCGGCCGGCGGGCACGGCGACCTCTGGGTCGAGCCGGGCATGGGCCACGCGGAGAACGCGGCGGACGACGCCCTGATGGCCCGGATCGGGGACTGGTCGGTGACGGCGGCGGGCTAGCCTGACCCACACTGTCCTTATCGTTCTCTTGTTTGTTCCTGTCCCTGCCGTCGATTGAGGATTCAGATGCCCAAGGTCACGGTGCGCTACTGGGCCGCCGCCAAGGCCGCGGCCCAGGTCGCCGAGGAGCCGTACGAGGCGGACACGCTGGCCGGCGCGCTGGCCGCCGTGCGCACGCGGCACCCCGGCGAACTCACCCGCGTGCTGCAGCGATGCTCCTTCCTCGTCGACGGCGACCCCGTCGGGACCCGCGCGCATGAGACGGTACGGCTGGCCGAGGGCGGCACGGTCGAGGTGCTCCCGCCGTTCGCAGGAGGGTGAGCGATGACCAACCAGCCGTACCAGGGCGGCCCCTACGAGGGCTACGACCCCTACCAGCAGCAGTGGCCCGCGCAGGAGCCGCACCACGGCCGGCCCGGCCACGACCCGGAGCTCACCCAGCAGTGGCAGGGCCAGACCTGGGAGACGCAGACGCACGCGCCGGTGCAGGCGGCCGAGACGGCGTACCTGCCGCGGCAGGAGCAGCAGCAGGGCGGGCACGAGCAGGCCGGGTACCAGCAGGCGGGGTATCCGCAGCAGGGGTATGCCCAGCCCGGGTACCAGCAGCCCGCTTACCAGGAGCCGCAGTACCAGCAGCCCCAGCCCCAGCAGCAGTACGGGGAGCCGTACGCCGGGCAGCCGTACCCGGGGACGTACGGCGGAGCGCACACAGGGGCGCACACGGGGGCGGGGACGTACGCGCCCGGGCCGAGCCCCGAACCGGCGCCCGCGCCCGCACCGGCCGCCGCGGCGGCGCCCGCGTCCCCGGCCGGCCCGGAGGCCGGGCCCGCCTACGGCCCCGCCACCCTCGCCGGCAACGCGCGGATCACCGACGCCCAGCGGGCCCGCCTGGAGGGCCGTTCCCCGATCATCGAGCCCGGCATGCAGCCGGCGCTGCTCACCGCCGTCCTGGGCCTGCTCCTCGCCGCGGCGGCCCCCGTCGCCTCGTACGCCCTGGCCGTGCCGCTGGTGGTGCTCCAGGCGGTGACGGCCGCGGGCTGGTTCCGGCTGAACGGCATGTGGCCCGCCCGGCAGGGCATCGCGCTGGCCTTCGCGGGCGCGCTGACGTCCGACGTGGCGGTCCTCGCGGCGGGCCGCGACCACGCCCTGGTGGCCATCCTGGGCCCGCTCGGCCTGTGGGTGCTGCTCTCCCTCGTCCTCCAGCTGCGCTCGCACGCCTCGCCGGACGAGCGGATGTACGGCCTGATGGCGACGGTCGCCTCGGCGGCGCTCGCGGTCCTGGCCACCGGGTACCTGGCCGTCGACCCGCACGCGGTCTCGGTCGGCGCCGCGGCCGTCGCGGTGGCGGTCCTGGCCCGCGCCCTGCCCCTGCCGACCCCGGTGTCGGTCGTGGTCGCGCTGCTCGCGGCGGCGGGCGCGGGGATCGCGGTGGGCGGCATGACCGGCTTCGGCACGAAGGGGGCGCTGCTGGGCGCCGCCGCCGGGGCGTGCGCCCTGATCGGCCACCGGGTGGCGAGCTACGACTACCCGTCCCGCTTCGTCCACTTCACGGCCGGCGTGGCCCTGCCCCTGTCGGCGGCGGCACCGGTGGTGTGGGCCCTGGGACGCGCCCTGGGCTGAGGTCGGGGGCGGCCCAGGGTCGCTTCGGGGGCATCCCCGATGTCCCGGCGCGCGGGTGGGAGAAAGATCGTTCCCATGACCTCCCTCTCCCGACGCGCCTTCACCGGCATGGGCGCCGGCGCCGCCCTGACGCTCGCCACCGCGGGTCTCGGCGCCCCCGCGACGGCCGCGCCCGCCCCCACGGCCCCGGACCCCGCCGCTCCCGGTCCCGCACCGCTCGACCCCGCCGCCTTACGCGCCGCGATCAGCGATCTCTCGCATCCGGAGGCGACCGCCTCCCACCTGCTGGTGGAGCGGCGGGGCAGCCGCTGGTACGGCACCGCGGGCACGGCCGACCCGGTGAGCGGCCGGCCCGTCCGGGCGGACGACCGCTTCCGCGCGGGCAGCGTGACGAAGGCCTTCGTCGCCACCGTCGTCCTGCAGCTCTGGGCGGAGGGCCGGGTGGACCTCGACGCCCCGGTCACGCACTGCCTCCCGGGCCTCACCCTGCCCGCCCGCTTCCACCGCGTCGAGGTGGCGCATCTGCTCCAGCACACCAGCGGGCTGCCCGACCACCGGGGCCTGCCGGACCTCGGCACACCGGAGGCGGTCCTGCGGCACCGCTTCGACCACTGGACACCGCGGGCCCTGGTCGCCACGGTGACGCGGGACCGCCTGAAGTTCCGTCCCGGCCAGGCGCAGGAGTACCGGGGCATCAACTACGTGCTCCTCGCCCTCCTGATCGAGGAACTGACCGGGCGCCCCTACGGGGAGGTGATCGCCTCCCGGATCCTGCGGCCCCTGGGACTGACCGGCACACGGACACCGGGCGGCGATCCCCGCCTGCACGGCCCGTCCGTCCACGGCTTCCTGCGCATGACGGACGGGGGCCTGCGCGACGTCACGGTCTACGACCAGTCCGCCGCCTGGGGCGAGGGCGAACTGGTCTCCACCGCCGACGACCTCTTCCGGTTCCAGGAGGCCCTGTTCAGCGGGATGCTCCTGCCCGAGCGGGCGCTGAGGAAGATGGTCACCCTGCCCGCGGTGCCCATGCTGGACGGCACCCCGGCCCGCTACAGCATGGGCTTGCAGGCGGCCACGGTGAACGGCACGGTCTTCTGGGGGAAGACCGGCGAGACCTACGGCTACCGCACCCGTGTGTTCGCCACGTCCGACCTGTCGACCCGCTTCGTGCTGTCCTACACGCCGACCGCGCTGAACGCGGGGGAGGACATGATCGAACGGGTGGCCGGCGTGCTCACCGCCTGAGCCCCGCGGGGGCTACGGCTCGACCACGACCTCCTGGGCCGCCGCCGTCTCCCCGGCCAGGAGCCGCGCGTCGACCGGGACGTTCCGCTTCACCAGGGCCAGCGCGACCGGCCCCAGCTCGTGGTGGCGTACCGACGTCGTCACGACACCGATCCTGCGGCCCTCCGGGCCCTCGTCCGCGACGCGGATCTCCGTGCCCGGCACCGGGAGATGGACGTCGCTGCCGTCCAGGTGCAGGAAGACCAGCCGGCGCGGCGGCTTGCCCAGGTTCTGCACCCGGGCGACGGTCTCCTGCCCCCGGTAGCAGCCCTTCTGGAGGTGCACGGCCGTGCCGATCCAGCCCAGCTCGTGCGGGATGGTGCGGTGGTCGGTCTCGAAGCCCAGCCGGGGGCGGTGCTGTTCGACGCGCAGGGCCTCGTAGGCGAGGAGCCCGGCGGCGGGCCCGTGGGAGGCGGCGAACTCCTCCAGGCCGGCCCGGGGCAGGAAGAGGTCACGGCCGTACGGCGTCTCGCGCACGACGACCCCGTCCGGGACGTCGGCGATGGAACCGGCGGGCAGGTGCACCACGGCGATGTCGCCGGTGCGGTCGGCGACCTGAACCCGGTAGAAGAACTTCATCGACTCCAGGTACGCGATCAGCGCGTCCTGGGTGCCGGGCTCCACATGGGCCCAGACGGTCGTGCCGTCGTCCACCAGGTACAGGGCGTGCTCGATGTGCCCGTGCGCGGAGAGGATCAGGGCCTCGGTGGCCTCTCCCACGGGCAGTTCGCTGACGTGCTGGGTGAGCAGCAGGTGCAGCCAGCTCAGCCGGTCCTCGCCGCTGACGGTGACGACACCGCGGTGCGAGAGGTCGACGAAACCGGTGCCGTCGGCGAGGGCGCGCTGTTCGCGGAACAGGTCGCCGTAGTGGGCGGCGACACCTTCGTCCACACCCTCGGCGGGGACGGCGCCGGGCAGGGACAGCAGGGGGCTCTTCATACCGCAAGCCTACGACGTGGTACTTGAACCCTTCAGGGAACAGTCCTGGCACCGGCCGAAGATCGCGAAGTGCTTCATGTCGGTGTCGAAGCCGAACTGCCGGCGCAGCTTGTCCGTGAACTCCCCGGCCACGTCCAGGTCCGCCTCGATGACGTTGTCGCAGTCCCGGCACACCAGGTGCAGATGGTGGTGGCGGTCGGCGAGGTGGTAGGTCGGGGCGCCGTGCCCGAGGTGGGCGTGGCTGACCAGGCCCAGTTCCTCCAGCAGCTCCAGCGTGCGGTAGACGGTGGAGATGTTGACCCCCGACGCCGTCTTCCTCACTTCCACGAGGATGTCGTCGGGGGTCGCGTGCTCGAGGGTGTCCACGGCTTCCAGGACAAGCTGCCGCTGCGGCGTCAGCCGGTAGCCGCGCTGCCTGAGGTCGCTCTTCCAGTCGGTGCTCACCACACGCCCAGTGTAGGAGGGCCGACAACCATCAAGGAGCCGAAGAGCCTGTGGGCAGGCCGCCCGACATCAAAAGGTCGGAGAGGACCTCACGCAGATCCGCGGTCGCTCGGATGATCTCCTCGTGTGCTCTGATCTTCTCGTCGATCGCATGGAGGGCGGCTCCGATGTCCCTCTGCTGGTCGAGCGTGGGCAGCGGCACCGGCAGGTCATGGAGCGTGCGCACGGTGATGGACCGCATGCCCGTGGTGCCGGCCGCGCGCCGCTCCAGCCACTCACCGGCTCCCCGACGCGAGAGGTAGGCGAGCAGGTACGCGGCCTGCGCGGGTTCGTGTGCGCGCACCCGGAACAGGTGGGTGTTGTACAGCCATCCGCTTTCCTGAGCGGTCACGAGCGCGACTCGGCCCACCGCCCCGGTGCGCGCCACCAGGATGTCGTCGGCGAGCACCCGGTATTTGGACAGGTCACGCGCCGTCCGGGGGTCGACGCACATCATGCCGGACCGGTCCGCGATCCTTCGATTGCGCAGATCGGCCGGACGGATGAGCGGCACTCCCGCCTCGATCTGCTCGGTCCTGCGCACGGCTGGACCGCCACCCTGGATCTCGCAGATGTCGCCGAGGGACACCCGCCGCCAGCCGTGTGGGAGAGCGTCGATCATTTCCTCGCTCACAGGCCGTATCTCCCCAGCAGCTCCTCCACCGCGGCGTCCGCCTCCCGCGTTCGCGCGTGCGTCTCGGCCAGGCGCCCGGCCAGAATCGCCAGATCCGCCCGGTCGGCAGGCCTGGTGTCAGACCGTTTACCGCGCGGCACATGGAAGGCGGGGCTGAGCGTGTAATCCATGTCTCTGAGTCTCTCGATGGAAACGGCTCTGCTCAGTCCGTCGGTTCCCGTGAACGCGCGTCCCTCGGCCCTGGCCGCGGTCCAGGACCGGTGTTCCTCGTGAATGAGTCGAACCTCGTCCGGGGACAGTTCCCGCCGGACCCGTGTCGTCAGAGAGCCGAAGTGGCTGGCGTCCACGAACAGGATCTCGTCGCACGAGCCGGTCGGATGCCGTAGCAGCCACACGGTGACCGAGATGCCGGTGCTCGCGAAGAGTTGCGCGGGGAGGGCGATCAACGCCTCCACCGCTCCGTCCTCCACCATCCCGGCTCTGATCCTGCCTTCCGAGGGGTTGGCCGAGAAGGCTGCGATGTCGGGCATGATGACCGCCGCCCGGCCATCCGGCCTCAGGCTGGCCACGACGTGCTGGAGCCAGGCGAAATTGGCGTTGTGCCGGGGCGGCGGGCCGTAGCGCCAGTACCTTTCGTCGACGGGACGATCGAACTTCGCGTTGAACGGAGGGTTCGTGACGACCCGGTCGAACCCTCGGGCATCGAGGTGCCAGGGACCGCCCCCGGCTGAGGGGGCGATTTCTCCGGTCCACAGCCCGGCGTCCGGGATCCCGTGCAGGGCGAGGTTCATGCCCGCCAGCGCCAGCGGGTGTTCGCCCACGCCCGCGCCGCTGACTTCGATTCGTCCGGGTGTTTGCCGCGCCGCGTCCACGGCGTCCCAGGCCGCCGACACCAGCTCACCGGCGCGGACGAACGGATCATGCACGCTGTGCACATCTCGGGCGCCCTCGGCGATGAGCCTTGCGATCACATGGACGGCGGCTCGCGGTGTGAAGAAGTCACCCGCCCTCTTTCCCAGCAGCTCGCTGTAACGCGCCAGCACCCTTTCGAAGCCCTTGGCGTGTTCGGCCCTGTCCGCGGGGCCGGTGTCGTCGAGCAGACGGACCATGTCTGCCACGCGGGCGCCTCCGAGGTTCTGTGACAGAGCGAGGACGAGCTGCTCATGTACGGCGCCCAGGCCTGCACGGACCGCGCTCGCAACGAAGCGCACCAGAAGCTCGCCGGAGTGCGGGAATTGGTACCGGCTCGCCTCGGCCACGATCCGCCGCCAATCCTCGGGGCGGCACCCCCGGAGGTAGACGAGGGTCAGCAGCACGGTGAGGTACTCGGCGTGGGACAGCTCGCCACGGAATCGTTCCGCCTGCTGACCGCTCAACAGGTCCACGGCCTTGAACAGCGCCCCGGACCGCGTTCCGCCGAGCGAGACCCGGAACCGGTCGCCGTACGTGGTCCCCGCGGGCTCGTCGGACTGTCGGGCATTCGCGGGAATCGTGCGCTGCGCCAGCCAGGCCAGCACCTCGGCGGCGGAGAAGACCTCGACGCCCGAGGGGGCATCGACGGACCTCTCGAGGGGTCGGGGAAAGTCTGCGTGCCGCCGCTCCCAGTTCGTGACGGCGGGCCGCTTCACGCCGGCGAAGCGGGCGATGTCGGCCCGCGTCACGAGGACCCCTTCGAAGTCGCTCACCGTTCCTCCCACCACTCAGAACCGGGAAGGCCTGGATCCACGCAGCGTGTCCGCCTTGCCCGCGAGCACGGCCGGGAACCGGTCCATGGCCTGGGCTTCCTTGGCCAGCTGGGGGTCGAGGTACCCGAGCATGCGGTAGATCTTGGCATGGTCGGCGGCGAGGTCGCGGTGATGGATCGGCTCATGGTGCATGATCCGGTTGCGCAACAACACCAACGACCACAGGCCGTCGTACAGGGTGTCACGGCGGCCGGAGTAGTGCGGGAACGCCTTGTGCACGGTGGGCACCCAGAACAGTCGGTCGTAGCCGGACCCCCCGCTCACCAGGGACGCCCAGAAGCCGAACGACAGCTCGGCGACCATGCTGTCGGGCGGGGCGGGCACCAGGCCACGGCGTTCGCACTTGCTCCGGGCCTTGGCCACGAGCCGCTGTCCGTTCGCGTTGAGAGGTGCTGCCGTCCACCAGTCGTCCCTCCGGTAGCCGAGGGTGAGCTGCTGGTGCAACGCGTTGCGCAGGGCCAGTTCCAGGCAGTGCAGCGAGCCGTAGAGCGCGGCCGAGGCTTCGACGTTCCACCAGTACAGTCGCCGCGCCACGAGGGCGTTGCCGCGCGCCGCACCGACGTAACGTCCCAGTCGGAGCCGCGAGAAAGCGCGCAGCATCCACTCCGGCAGGTCGTCGGTCATCGAACCCCCCTTTTCCGGGCACACCGCGGCCCGGGAACACGTTTCGGCACAGGAACGGACCCACCGTGATACGTTGGGTGATGAACGCCCTGGGCTCGCCTCTGCTCGGCACGCCACCCAGGGCACGGCATTCAGGCCCCCGGCTGCCTTTCAGGCAGCCGGGGGTTTCTGCTTCGAGACGCATCCCAACTCGGTTGAGGCGCCCCGCCGTTGTGCCCACGGTAGCCTTGCCGGCATCGCTCATGCAACCGCAGTGCACTGCGCACTGAAACTGTTAACCCCTCCTTTCGGCAAGTGCCCGAGGAACTGGAAACAACCGGAAACGACACAGGGCCCCGGCGCGGTGCGCGGGGCCCTGTGGACGAGAAGATCAGGAAGAGGCGGCGGCCTACTTGAAGAAGGCGATGCCGTCGTCCGGGAGGTCGTCGGGGAGGGTCTTCGCCCAGCGCTCGACGTCCTCGGGGGTGACGACCTTCTTGAGCTGGGCCGACATGTAGGGGCGCAGCGGGACCTCGGGGGTCTGCTTCTCGCCGACCCACATCAGGTCGCTCTTGACGTAGCCGTACAGCCGCTTGCCGCCGCTGTAGGGCCGGGAGTCGGCGGTGCGGGCGACGGCGTCCGTCACCAGGTCGATCTGCGGCTTCTTGTCGGCCATCTCGCCGTACCAGATCTCGATCACACCGTCGTCGCGGGTCATCGTGACCTCGACCTTCCGGTCCGGGCCGATCCGCCAGAAGCCGGACTCGGTCTCCAGGGGGCGGACCTTGTTGCCGTCCTGGTCGAGCACCCAGGTGTGGGAGCGGTACTCCAGGAAGTCCCGGCCGTCGTGGGTGAAGCTGACCTCCTGCCCGAAGTTGCACTTCTGAGAGCCGGGGAAGTCATGCACGCCCGCGCCGGCCCAGTTGCCGAGCAGGAAGGCGAGCGGGACGAGGTCCTTGTGCAGGTCGGACGGGATCTCGATCATGATCGGAGGCTTTCGTGGGTGTGGATCAGCGCTGGCCCTGGAACAGCTTCTTCACGGTCAGACCGGCGAAGGCGAGCACGCCGACGCAGACCAGGACCAGCAGGACTTCGAAGAATGCTTCCACGGGTGCTCCTTGAGCGAGGGTGGGCGGACGACAGAGCCGCAGCCCAGCTTACGCGGCCGGGCCGGGGCGCTCCCTGCGAGGGGCGGCGCCGCCGAGGGCTACGCTTCCCGCATGGCGAAGAAGCTCGTGATCAAGGTGACGGCCGGGGCGGACGCCCCCGAGCGGTGTTCGCAGGCGTTCACGGTGGCCGCCGTGGCGGTGGCCAGCGGGGTCGAGGTCTCGCTGTGGCTGACCGGGGAGTCGTCCTGGTTCGCACTGCCGGGCCGGGCCGCCGAGTTCGAGCTGCCGCACGCCGCGCCGCTGCCCGATCTGCTGGAGTCGGTCCTCGCCGCCGGACGCGTCACGCTGTGCACGCAGTGCGCCGCCCGCCGGGAGATCACGGAGAAGGACGTCGTCGAGGGCGTACGGATCGCGGGCGCGCAGGTCTTCGTCCAGGAGGCACTGGCGGAGGACACGCAGGCGCTCGTCTACTGAACCTTCCCCGCAGGGCCGGCCGGGGCGGGGCACCGCCGGCGTTCCGAGAGACCCTAGGGCCGCGGGCGTTTCCTGCCGTCCAGTTCGTCCCACCACTCGTCGGACTGCGGGTCGCCGGAGGGGTCGTCCCACCAGCGGTCCTCCGGACCCCGGCGGTTGGCGATCATCGCGGCGACCGGCGGGATGACCATGGCCACCACGCACATGCCGACGGCCGCCGGCACCGACCAGATGCGGACGAGCCCCCAGGCCAGGACGAAGAGACCGATGCAGGTCCCCATCATGGCGAAGTAGACGTGCCGGCGCCGGGCGTACATACGTCCACTGTAGGTCCGGCGCGGCCTGTCACAACTGATCCACAAATTCCCTGCGACCGGGCCCGGCGGGGTTACCGTGGCGTGTCCGTACCGGATTCACGAAACCGCCGCCGACCCGGGGGAACCACCACATGCGCGCCCTGCGAATACTCCTGATCCTCGTCGTGGTCCTGGGCGGACTCTTCGTGATCGTGGACCGGGTCGCCGTGCACTTCGCCGAGGGCGAGGCCGCGGACAAGCTGAAGGCGACCGAGAACCTGGCCTCGACCCCGAGCGTGGACATCAAGGGCTTCCCGTTCCTCACGCAGCTCGCGGGCGGCTCGCTCGACGACGTCGAGGTCGGCATCAAGGACTACGAGGCCGCCACCGGCAAGCCCGGACAGACCATCCGGATCGACGACCTGAAGGCCGACATGAAGGGCGTCGAGTTCTCCGGCGACTACAGCTCGGCCACCGCGTCCGCCGCGACCGGCACGGCGTCGATCTCGTACGCCGAGCTGCTGAAGACGGCCAAGTCCGAGCCGACCGAGGTGGCCCCCGGCGTCATGGCGCGGGTCGTCGGCCTCTCCGACGGAGGCAACGGGAAGATCAAGGTCGCGGTGGAGGGGACCGTCTCGGCGCTCGGGGTCAAGCAGACGGTGTCCGTGCTCAGCTCGGTGGCCGTGGTGAACAACAAGGTCGAGGTGCACGCGGACTCGCTGCCGCAGCTGGGCGCCGCCGCGGTCGCCGAGGACCGCATCCGCCGGATCACCGACTTCCAGCAGGCCGTCGACCAGCTGCCCGGCGGCATCAAGCTGGACAAGGTGGAGGCCGCGCCGAACGGCGTGCGGATCAGCGTGAAGGGTTCGGACGTCAAGCTGGCGGGGTAGGCGGTCGGACACCG
Source organism: Streptomyces sp. NPDC046870 (assembly GCF_040704595.1). Lineage (NCBI taxonomy): Bacteria > Bacillati > Actinomycetota > Actinomycetes > Kitasatosporales > Streptomycetaceae > Streptomyces > Streptomyces sp. NPDC046870. The sequence continues at coordinate 451,558 of NZ_JBEYXM010000004.1, read as the reverse complement.
GCGGAGACGGACGCCGGTGGACGCGAGGACGGTGACCGGCCTTGTCCGACTGGCGAGACGAGCACGTCCGTAGCGCAGATGCGCTGACCTGAGCGAGCGCCCGGAGCCGCCGGACGGCTCTCCGGGCGCCCGCATGTCCCGCCATTCGGACGATCCTGTCTCGCCATGTGACACACCGGTGACACGCCCGCCCGGACGTCCCTACGATCGAGTCCATGAAGCGACAGGCGGATCTCACGAAGCGGCGGGCAGTGGACCTGTGCCGCGTTGCCGCCATGCTCTGTCGCCCCTTCTGAGCGGAAGCCCCGGCTCCCGCGCCTCACCCGCCCTGCTGCCAGGGCATCCGTGCGCCGCTCGGCACCGAGCGCGCCCCTGCCTACTCGCACGCCCCGCCGCGACTGCCCCGGAGGAGAAGAGCATGAGCCGCAGCGACGTCCTGGTCGACGCCGACTGGCTCCAGGAGCACCTGGACGACCCGACCATCGCGATCGTCGAGGTGGACGAGGACACGTCCGCCTACGACAAGAACCACATCAAGAACGCGATCCGCATCGACTGGACCAAGGACCTCCAGGACCCGGTCCGCCGTGACTTCATCGACCAGGAGGGCTTCGAGAAGCTCCTGTCGGAGAAGGGCATCGCCAACGACCACACGGTGGTCCTCTACGGCGGCAACAACAACTGGTTCGCGTCGTACGCCTACTGGTACTTCAAGCTGTACGGCCACGAGAACGTCAAGCTCCTCGACGGCGGCCGCAAGAAGTGGGAGCTGGACGCCCGTGAGCTGGTCGCCGGCGACGAGGTCCCCGAGCGCCCGAAGACGGACTACAAGGCCAAGCCGCAGGACACCTCGATCCGCGCCTTCCGCGACGACGTCGTGAACGCGATCGGCTCGCAGAACCTGGTCGACGTCCGCTCGCCCGACGAGTTCTCCGGCAAGCTGCTCGCCCCGGCGCACCTGCCGCAGGAGCAGTCGCAGCGGCCGGGCCACGTGCCGAGCGCCCGCAACATCCCGTGGTCGAAGAACGCCAACGACGACGGCACCTTCAAGTCGGACGAGGAGCTCAAGGAGCTCTACGCCGCCGAGAACGTGGACCTCGCCAAGGACACGATCGCCTACTGCCGCATCGGTGAGCGCTCGGCCCTGACCTGGTTCGTGCTGCACGAGCTGCTGGGCGTGGAGAACGTCAAGAACTACGACGGCTCCTGGACCGAGTACGGCTCCCTCGTCGGCGTGCCGATCGAGCTCGGCGCCGCCAAGTAACCCCGACCGACCTTCTGGTCAGACCGAGACCCCTCTGGAGAAACGCATGTGTGGAGCGAAGGCCGGCGGCCCGGACGCCTCGACGATCAAGCCCGGTGAGACCACGATCCAGGGCCAGGTGACCCGCGACGGCGAGCCGGTGACCGGATACGTCCGACTGCTCGACTCGACCGGCGAGTTCACCGCGGAGGTGCCCACCTCCGCGACCGGCCAGTTCCGCTTCTACGCGGCCGAGGGCACGTGGACGCTGCGGGCGCTGGTGCCGGGCGCGACCGCCGACCGCACGGTCGTGGCCCAGAAGGGCGGGCTGGCCGAGGTCGCCATCGCCGTCTGAGCGACCGTACGAGGGCCTGTGACGGGTTCAGTGACGGCTGAGGGCCGCATCCCCTGGGTTGGACGCCAGTGGGGGGTGCGGCCCTTCCGCTGTGCACGGGCCCGCGTCAGCAGCGCCGGACCGCCGAGAGCCCGATCGCCGCGAGCAGCGCGCCGACGCAGAGAGCGGCGAGGAATCCGCTGACGGCCGCACCGTCGGGCACGCGGCGCCCGGGACGGCGTCCGGGGCGGGGCGGGGGGCCCGGGTCGGGGACGTCGGGCGCACCACGCACCCCGGGACGGGGACCGGGCGCGAACGCGGGATGGAAGGGCGGCAGCGCGTAGGCCGGCGGGGTCGTGTCCCGGTCCCGTGGCGCCGGGTTCTCCCGCTGCCGGCGCCTGCACTCCTCGTACGGCAGACCGTCCCGCTCGGCCGTCATGCGCGGTGCTCCGTCCGCTGGTGCTGGCGCAGCAGCACGTTCGCGTCGGTCTCGGCGCTGCGGTCGTACGCCACCCGCGCCGTCTCCCGCCGCTCCGCCAGCTCCAGACAGGCGGCACAGCCCGGCACGGGGCGCGGTGGCCGGCTCGCCTCGTCCAGGGGCGGCGGCAGCGACGGCACACCCTTGGCGCGCTGGTTGACGGCCCGCACACCCGCCCCGATCCGCTCCCGGTCCGTGGCCGGACGCACCTTCTCCGGATCGGCCTGCCACTCCACCCCGCCGCCGACGGGGCGCAGCATCACGTAGGGGCCGGCCCGGTCCCGGTACTCGCCGACCCTGCCGGTGGCGGGGTCGTAGAGAAGTCGTCCCGGCTCGTGGGACTCGGGCGTCGTCGTCATCACGGCCTGCTCCTTTCCAAGAACGCGTGTGCGCAGCGCGAAGGTGCGGCTACGCTGCGTGTTCGGTCGGTGTTCAAGAGCATGGCGCACGGAAACGGCGTCCGGGCTGCTGAGCGGGCCAAATTCAACGCGGGGCCCGCCAAATTCAACAAATTCAACAGGAGCGCGATGCCACAGCGGTTGGTGGTCACGGGACGGAGCCAGGAGCCGAGGGCGCGGTTCAGCGAGGAGTTACGGCGCCTGCGGAGCGAACGGGGGCTGAGCCTGCGGGACCTGGCGAAGGAGGTCGGCTGGGACGCGTCCCAGTTCAGCAAGATGGAGAGCGGGCAGACGCTGGGCGGACCCGAGGTCGTCCAGGCGCTGGACCAGTTCTACGGAACGCCGGGGCTGCTGGTCACGCTGTGGGAGCTGGCGGTCATGGATCCCGCACAGTTCAAGGAGCAGTACCGGGGCTACATGGAGCTGGAGGCGGAGGCCATCAGCCTGTGGCACTACGGAGGCGGCACCCTTCACGGCTTGCTTCAGACTCCGCAGTACGCACGAGAGCTGCTCGCCGCGGGCGGCATCAGGGGTCGAGAACTCGAACGTCAGGTGGAGGCGCGCATCGGACGACGCCAGGTGCTGGAGGGGGAGGAAGCGCCGCCGTTCCGCGCTCTCCTCTCCGAAGGCGCTCTGCGGGCCTCATTGAGGCACCCGCGTGAGTGGAGGGATCAGTTGGCGCATCTGGCGGAGGTGTTGGAGCGCCCGAACATCACCCTCTACGTGTTGCCATTCGGTACCGGGCTGCACGGCCTGATGGACACCGCCGTGACCTTCCTGCGGTTGCCGGACGGTCGTACGGTTGCCTACGTGGAGAACGATGTGCGCGGCGAACTGATCGACGACATCAGCATGGTTGAGGGCTTGCAGCGCCGATATGATGCGATCCGCGACCTAGTTCTGGGCCCGGTCGAGTCGCGCAAGTTCATCTTGCAGATGTTGGAGGAAGTGCCGTGCGAGCCGTCGACCTGAGCAGCGTGACGTGGCGCAAGAGCAGTTACAGCAACTCGGACGGTGGCGCCTGCATAGAGGTCTCCGACGACGTCCCCTCCGTCGTCCCCGTCCGGGACAGCAAGGCCCCCGCCCGCGGAACCCTCCTTTTCCGGGCCGGGGCCTGGACGGCGTTCGTGGACGGGGTCAAGCGCCAATCGGCCTGATGTGAAGGGAGCGGGTGCCGTGCGAGCCATTGACCTGGACAAGCTGACGTGGCGCAAGAGCAGCTACAGCAACTCGGACGGCGGCAACTGCGTCGAAGTCGCCGACAACCTCCCCCTCGTCCCCGTCCGGGACAGCAAGGCCCCCGCCCGTGGAACCCTCGTCTTCGGGCCGGAGGCCTGGACCGCGTTCGTGGACGGGGTCAAGGGGAACGCCCGCTAGATCTCCAGCAGCACCGTGAACGGCCCGTCGTTCGTCAGTGACACCCTCATCCCGGCGCCGAAGCGGCCCGTCGCCACGGTCGCGCCCAGGGCGCGCAGCTGGGCCACCACCTCGTCGACCAGGGGCTCGGCGACGTCGCCGGGGGCCGCCGCGTTCCAGGTGGGACGGCGGCCCTTGCGGGCGTCGCCGTAGAGGGTGAACTGGCTGATCACCAGGAGCGGGGCGGCGGTGTCGCTGCACGACTTCTCGTCGTGCAGCATCCGGACCGTCCACAGTTTGCGGGCGAGCTGCGCCGCCTTCTCCTTGGTGTCCCCGTGGGTCACCCCGACGAGGACGCACAGCCCCTCGCCCTCGATCGCGCCCACCGTCTCGCCGTCCACGACGACGCTCGCGCCGTCCACCCTCTGCACCACCGCACGCATGCGGACCATCATGCCCGGTGCCCCGCACTAGCCCGCACGGGGTCCACTATGGATCTCTTACCGCCCATCTGGGGAAGTTCGCGGGCACTCGGTCACATTGCGGTCGGTTGGGGTGGCACGATGCTTTCCACACGCCGGTCGAGGGGACGGTCACAGGCACCATGAGCACACCGAGTACCAGCGGGCGGCTGCGGACGCAGGGGACGTACCGGCCGCCCGCCCAGCGCGCCGACGGCACCACGGGCCCGGCGCTGCCCGCCGAGCCTCCCGAGCACGACCTGGCCCGGCTGAGCCTGCCCGAGCTGCGGACCCTGCGCCGCGACGCCCAGCGCGACGAGGCGGACCTCAGCTATGTGCGGCGGCTGCTCCAGGGGCGGATCGACATCCTGCGCGCGGAGCTGGGCCGGCGCGGCCGGGCGTCCGTGCCGGCGCCGGCGGACGGCTCCGTGGTCGACCGGCTCCCGGAGATCCTTCAGGACGCACCGGCCCGGCAGCGCTCCTCGGCCCGCCATGTCACGCTCGGCACCCCGCACAACGAGGAGTACGGGCAACTGGCCGCCGAGATGCTCGCCGAGGTCGAGCTGTCGGACCTGACGGCGCGTACGGACCTGGAACTGAACGCCGCCATGGGGCGGCTGGTCCGTTACGAGCAGGAGGTCTCGCGGCGCCGCCAGCGGTTGCAGCGGACGGCCGACGACTGCAGCGGGGAGATCGCCCGCCGGTACCGGGTGGGCGAGGCCCAGGTGGACGACCTGCTGATGTGACGAAAGGGCGCCGCCTCGTGCGAGGTCGGCGCCCTGTCTGCGGTGTTTCCCTCCGCGTGCTCTGCATCCGTAGCGAGCTGTTCAGTTGTGGCTGTGCGATGTCGGTATTCAGATGTCGCTGTTCAGTTGTGGCTGTGCGCTCCGGCGGCCGTCCCCTGTCCGGGCTCCCGGCTCCCCTCCGGAAGGGAACCCGAGCGGCCAACCACTGGGAAGTCCGACCATGTCCCGCAAGTTGGTTGCCAACTTCACTGTACTTATGTCCCTGGAAAGCGGCTTATAACCAGCCGTCGGGGAACTGCCGCAAGTTGGCGGGAAGTTGTACTGTTCGACCGTGGACCCGGAGCACGCCTCCGCCAGTGGGCGGACGAGGCCCCAGCGGCACCGCTCGTCCCACCGCGAGATCGCCGACGAACTCCGCAGCCGGATCAGGTCCGGTGTGCTGCGGCCGGGCGAGCGCATGCCCACGCAGGCCAAGCTGGCCGACGAGTTCGGGGTCGAACGCGGCGCGGTGCGGCAGGCCCTGCGCATCCTCCAGTCGGAGCATCTGCTCACCAACGTTTCCAAGGGCAGCCCGGCCACCGTGGCGGCCGTCCCGGGGCCGGCGCGGCCCCCGGCGGGCCCCGCCGCGCCGCCGCAGCCCACCATGGTCGGCCTCGCGCCGCGCGTCGCCGCCGCCTTCGCCGCCCCGCACGTGCGGATCGACGCCCTCTGCCTGACCTCCGTCTCGCTCACCCTGGCGATCGGCGAACCGCTGCGACAGATCCACGCGGGGCAGCTGAAACCGGCCAAGATCGACGTGCGGCTGCTGCTGCCCAGCCGCGACATCGACCTGGCCTTCCCGACACCGGTGGACGCCGACGACGGCGGTCTGCTGCACCGGCGGTGGCTGGCCCAGCGCAACGCCCAGGGCCTGGTACTGCGGCAGAACCTGCTGGCGCTGTGCACCACGCACGGGATCGACGTCCGGGTCTCCTTCCGGGCGCTGCCGTTCACCCCGCCGGTCAAGCTCTACCTGCTGGGTGACTCCGAGGCGCTGTTCGCGTACTACACGCTGGGGCGCCGGGAGCGGGAGATCGAGCACGAGCACGTGCAGCTGTACGACGCCGACGGCACCCGGTCCATGCTGTTCGCCTTCGAACGGCGGGCCGGGCAGCGGGACGCGACGTTCGTGGAGCAGTCCCGCCTGTGGTTCGAGGCGCTGTGGGAGACCATCAGTTCGGACCTGGCGCTGACGCCGTAGCCCGGCGTGATCCAGACGAGAGGCCCTGGACGCCCTGGGCCGGCCCGGCCGGCGTCACAGCGCGGGACCGGCCAGCAGGACCGCCAGCAGGACCGCGCCGGCCGAGCTGACGGCCGGGCTGTTGGCCTTGACGCCGACGGTGAGCAGGAGCAGGCCGACGAGGCCCGCGGCGCCGAACCGCCACTGGACGAGCTGCTCGAAGCCGACCACGAAGAGGGCGGAGAGGAGCGCGAGGACAGGCATGGACGTTCCCCCTTTCGGTCTGCCAACTTGACCAAGTTGGCAGCCAACTCTGATTAAGTTGTCCCCACTTGGTCCCTATCCGCAAACAACTTTCCAACAACTGCCCGTAGACGGTTCAGGGTTGTAGCGTTTGGTCGTGACCCAGGAGAACGTGGCAGTGAATGGCAGCGGGCGGCTCACGCCCCAGCAGATCGCCGACACCCTGCGCCAACGCATCCGGACCGGTGCCCTCCGTGTCGGCGAGCGGCTGCCCACCCAGGCCGAACTGGCCGAGGAGTTCGGCGTGGAGCGCGGCACCGTACGCCAGGCGCTGCGCGTGCTCCAGGAGGCCGGACTGCTCAGCAACGTCAGCAAGGGCAGCCCGCCCCGGGTCGCCGAACCGGTCCCCGCGCGCGAGGAACCGCAGCCGACCATGGTGGCCCTCGCGCCCCGGCTGACCGATGCCTTCGCCGCGCCGCACGTGCGCATCGACGCCGTCTGCCTGACCGCGCAGAGCCTGATCCCCGCCCTCGGCGAACCGCTGCGCCTGATCCACGACGGCCGGCTGCGGCCGGAGCGGATCGACGTGCGCATCCTGCTGCCGTCCCGGGACATCAACCTGGCCTTCCCGGTATCGGTCGACGCCGGCAGCGACGACGACGCCGTCCACCAGCGGTGGCTGGCGATGCGCAACGCCCAGGGGCAGGTGCTCCAGTACAACCTCCAGGCCCTGCGCGGCACCCACGACATCGACGTCCACGTCGCCTTCCGGGCGTTGCCGTTCACCCCGCCGGCGAAGTTGTACCTGCTCAACGGCGCGGAGGCGCTGTACGCGTACTACATGGTCACCCGCCGCGAGGAGCCCACCGAGAGCGGGACGCTGGAGATGTACGACACCCTCGGCTCGGAGTCCCTGCTCTTCTCCTTCGAGAAGCGGACCGGGCGCCGGGACGCCGCGTTCGTGGAACAGTCCCAGAAGTGGTTCGACGCCCTCTGGGAAACCATCACCACGGACCTGACACTCTCCTAGTGACCACAGAGACAACGACTGACACGACGACCGGTACGGCGGCCGGCACGGCCACACAGCCCTGGGAACTGCTGCGCCGCGCCCGGGTGGTTCTCTGGGACTTCGACGGGCCCATCTGCCGCCTGTTCGCCGGGCACAAGGCGGAGCGGGTGGCGGCCGGGCTGGTGGAGTGGCTGGCCGGCCGCGGGCTGCACGGCCTGCTCGACGACGCCGAGCGCGAGGCGATGGACCCGCACGGGGTGCTGCGCGCCGTGGACCGCCGGCACCCCGGCAGCGACCTCGTCGCCGAACTGGAGGCTCGTCTCACCAAGGAGGAACTGCGGGCCGCCGCGTCCGCGCTGCCCACCGCCTACGCCGACCCGCTGATCCGCACCTGGACCGCGGTCGGCTCCCGCCTGGCCATCACCACGAACAACTCCCCCCGGGTGGTCACCGCCTACCTCGACACCCGGGGCCTCACGGCCTGCTTCAGCCCCCACATCTACGGCCGCACCACCGACCTGCACCTGCTCAAGCCCGACCCGCACTGTCTGAACCGGGCCCTGAGCGCGATGGGCGCCGCCCCCTCGGACGCCCTGATGATCGGTGACTCTCCCTCCGACCTGACCGCCGCGCGCGACGCCGGCGTGCCGTTCCTCGGCTACGCGCGTAACGAACAGAAGGGGAAGCTTTTGCGGGAGGCCGGAGCCGAGTGCGTCGTCGGGTCGCTGGAACCCCTGCTGCTGGCGCTGCGCCGCCGGTGACCGCGGCCCGCGCCGGGCCCGGGAGCCCGGCCGCCCGCCGGCGCCGTGCCCGCCCGCGGACCCAGGCGGTGAGGGGCGTCAGCAGGCCGGCGCCCCAGAAGGCCAGTTGGACCAGGTCGTCTATCCGCACGTCCATCCCGAGCACATGGACCGTCAAGGCCGCCACCCCCGTACACCGCCGCTGATCAGTCAACCGCTCAGGTCCTGCCTGTTGACTGGTGAAGTTGACTGCTTGTTGCTGCATTCCCTGTCAACTAGATCCAGTAACAAGCAGGTTGACTTGACTGGTTGACTGGTCGCCGGTGTTTGCCGCGGGCCCGCCAGAGGTACGTACCGGCTGTGACGGGCAGGACGGGCAGGACGGGCAGGACGGGCAGGACGGGCAGGAAGGACGACGAGGCCGGCGGCAAGGCGTTCCGCCGGGTCTCCGACGAGCTGCGGGTGCGGATCGCCGACGGCGGTTACCCGCTGGGCACCGAGCTGCCCTCGCAGAACGCGCTCGCGCAGGAGTTCGGGGTCTCGCGGTTCACCGTGCAGCGGGTGCTGACGGAGCTGGGCAACGAGGGCTGGATCGAGTCGCAGCAGGGCAAGCGCTCACGGGTCGTCAGGAACCAGCGCATCCACTCGGCCGCGCCCCGGGCCAGCCGGTCCCGGCACCCGATGACCCTGGGTCCGCTGATCGCCGAGGCGTTCGAGCGCGACGAGGTGACGCTGGACATCTACACCCTGACCTCCGAGAGCCTCGACACCCACATCCACGCGCAGGCCGAGCGCATCCGGGCCCGCATCATCGCGCCGGAGCGCATCGCCCTGCGCATGGTGCTCCCGTCCCCGTCCATCATCGAGCTGCTGCCCTACCCGCGGGGCAAGGATCCCGCGGACGACGCCCGGCTGCTGGACCGGCTGCGCGGCATCACCGGACGGCACACCGCATCGCTGCACAAGGTCCTCGGCGAACTGCGCACCGAGAAGCTGGTCGAGTCGGTGGAGTACGAGTTCCGGCACGTCTCTCTCGCCCCGTCGTTCAAGCTGTACGTCATCAACGGCGAGGAGGTGCTGCACGGCACCTACACGCCGGTGGAGCGCCCGGTGATGCTGGAGACGGGTGAGGAGATCGACGCCGTCGACGTCCTCGGCCTCGGCGCCACGCTCACCCACCACGTCCGCGACGGCCGTCCCGACTCGCCGGGCACCACCTTCGTGGACAAGATGACGGGCTGGTTCGAGGGAGTCTGGACGTTGCTCACCGACGAGGCCCGTGCCCATGCGATAGCATCCGCGCACGCGGGCTGAGCGACCGTTCGGATCCCTGCGCGAGGGCCGGCGGACGAGCCGGCCCCGGACGACCCCGCACAGGTGAGTGGCCGACCACCGTTGGGCTACTCGGCTGGGCGCCCGGTCGTGCCGGTCGCCAAGCGGACTTACCGTTTCCCCAGCCTTCCCCTTTTCGTGTTCTCGCGCGATCGAACCTCCGGAGCGGCCAGTGGGCGCACCTCCCGTCCCCCTCGACACGACCGGGGGCCGCGCCGACGGAGCCCGCAGCCAGGCCGTCCTGCGGACGTTCCTGGAGTACGCCGCCGCCGAGGGTGCGGCCAGCGGCGGCTTCCACAACCAGAACTACGTGGTCCCGCTGTCCGAACCGGTGGCCCGGCTGCTCGGCCGGGAGCCGGGCGTCCCCGTGACCGTGCGGGTGCGGCGCAAGGGCGCGCTGCCGGTGGTGATCCGCACCTGGCAGAACGAGTCGGCGATCCTGCGGGCCGTCAACGGCGTGCTGCCCAACGTGCCCGAATGCCTCGCCGAGGGCGACGGCTTCGCCATCCACAGCTATGTGGACGGCGTACCGCTGTCCAGCGTGTGCGGGGACGGCAAGCCGGTCGACGGCCTGCTGATAAGAGCGCTGGCGGGGCTGCTCGCCGAGACGGCCCAGGTGCGCAGCAGCGCCACGCTGCCGCCGCTGCCGTCGCTGTGGCCGCGCAACTACACCGACAGCCAGGGCTTCCTCCAGGCCCTCGCCCGCATGGCCGACCTCCAGATCCGGCAGCCCAACTGGAGCGCGTTCGGCGGTCTGTTCGCCGCCCTCGGCATCCCGGAGGACGCGCTGGTGCGGCTGGCCGAACGGGTTCCGGCCATGGCACGCCGGCCGTACAGCCTGCTCCACGCCGATCTGCACCGCGACAACGTGATCATGTCGTACGGCGGTGATCCGCCCCTGATCTGCGTGGACTGGGAGCTGGCGAGCTACGGCGACCCGCTGCACGACCTCGCCACCCACCTGGTCCGGATGCGCTACCCGGACCACCAGGAGAAGGAGGTCGTCGACGCCTGGGCGCACGCCGTGCAGGCGGTGCGCCCCGCCGCCGTCAACGGGGTGGCCAGGGACCTGCCCCATTACCTCGCCTTCGAGCGGGCCCAGTCGGTGTACCCCGACGTGATGAGGGCGGCGCGGTCCCTCCAGGACTCCTTCGACCAGAAGAGCCTGGACGAGGCGACGGCCCGCGTGCACCGCGCCCTGGAGCTGGCCGCCGAGCCGCTGCGCCTGGGCCAGGTGCCCCGGGAGCGGGAGATCGAGGGCATCCTCTACCGCTGGCGGGCCGCGGCGAGCGACGCGGTGTGGCGTGGCGGCGCGGGGCGCGGCGGGCGGGTCGCCCGGGCCATCGACTGGAAGCCGGACGGGCGCGTCCCGGAGCACCCCGACTTCCCCCGCCCGGCCGTCGGGGACGCCCTGCTCCTGGAGGGCGCGGCCCCGGCCGAGCGGGTGTTCAAGGGCACGGTGCACCTCAACACGGTGGTGTGGGCTCCCGGCACCGGCTTCCCCGTCATCGTGCGGCGCAGGGTGGCGGACGCCCGCCGGCTCGAACGCAGCTTCCTCAGCGAGCACGCGGTGCTGCGGGCGATCGAGCAGTCCGGGGCGGCGGTGGCCGCGCCCAGGATCCTGGCGCTGGGGGAGAGCCACTGCGGCAACCGGGCGTACTCCGGGGACCGCTTCGCGATCCACACCTACGAGGGTCCGCGCGATCCCGGCCGCAAGCCCGCCCACCCGGTCCACGGGCTCCTTCCGCAGGAGGCGGACGGACTCGTGGACCAGCTGGCCGCGCTCACCGAGGTCGACCACGCCCAGCTCGACCCCGTCGCCGTCCGTCTGGACTTCTACGACTGGCTCAGCGACCAGCTCGTCCTGCTCGTCGCCGGCCTGCCCCAGGAGTCGCAGCAGCTGGCCCGCTTCCTCGGGCTGCCCGGCGCGCCCCGGCTGCGCGAGATCCTCGGCCGGCACCGGCTCACCCGCCGCACCCCGGCCCTGCTGCACGGCGACCTCAACCCCTGGAACCTGGTGCGCCGGGACGACGGCCTGGCGCTGACCCTGATCGACTGGGAGATGGCACTGGTCGGGGACCCGCTCTACGACCTGGTCCGGCACATGCACCTGACTCCCACCCGGCCGGAGATCCGGGACCGCATGTTCCGCCGCTGGGAGAGCCGCCTGCCACGGGAGTGCACCCGGAACTGGCGTCAGGACTGGCGGGTGTACCGGTGGATCGAGACCGTCCGCTCGGCGTACGTGGACCTGGACCGGCTGGTCACCGGGGCGAGCAGGGAGGCGCCCAACGTCCGCCGGGCGCTGGACTCGTACGCGATGACCCTGGCGGCGGCCACCGCGTCGCTGGGCCTGACCATCCCGCCCCGTTCCAACCCCTACCTGACCCGCGCCCTGGGCCTGCGGACCGGTCCGGACAGCCCTGCGTAGGCTCGCCCCCATGGGTGAGATGGGTCTGCGCGAGCGCAAGAAGCAGCGGATGTACCAGGACGTGTCGGACATCGCCGTAGGGCTGTTCCTGGAGCGGGGCTTCGACGCGGTGTCCGTGGCGGAGGTCGCCGCCGCGGCCGGGATCTCCAAGCCGACCCTCTTCCGGTACTTCCCGGCCAAGGAGGACCTGGTCCTGCACCGGATCGCGGACCACGAGACGGAGGCCGCGGGGGTGGTCGCCGGGGCGGCCGACCCGGTGGACGCGCTGCGCCGGCACTTCCTCGCCGGCCTGGAGCGGCGCGACCCGGTCACCGGGCTGAACGACCACCCCGGCGTGCTCGCCTTCCACCGTCTGCTCTACGGCACCCCGTCCCTGGTGGCGCGCGCGTACGCCCACCAGGAGCGGTCGGAGGCCGCGCTCGCCGAGGCGCTCGGGGGCGATCTGGACGCACGGCTGGCCGCCGCGCAGATGATCGCCGTGCAGCGCGTCCTCGCCCTGGAGAACTGGCGGCGGATCGCGGCGGGGGAGCCGCTGGCGGAGGTGGCGCAGGACGCGGTGGAGGCGGCGGAGCGGGCGTTCCGGCGGCTGGCCGAGGGGCTGCCGGGGCTGCGGGGCCGGGACCTGTCGTGAGACTCGGTTAAAAATGTAACTCGGTAACGTTATGGCGGTACGCTGGCGCCATGACGTCACTCGACCCCGCCCTCACGGACGCCCTGCACACCGAGCGCGCCTACCACGACGCCTGCCGTACGGCCCTCGCCGCGATGGTCGAGGGCGCCGCCGAACAGGTCGTCATCGGGGAGGACGTCTCCGCCTCGGGAGCCGACGCCGAGGTCCTCGGCCGCCGGCTGCGCAGCCAGGCCAAGGCCCTGCGCGAACTCCCGCCCGGCCCGCTGTTCTTCGGGCGGCTCGACTTCGCCGACGGCGCCCCCGGACACGGCGGGCAGAGCTACCACGTCGGCCGGGTCCGCATCACCGAGGACCCGGCCGCCCCTCCGCTCGTCGTCGACTGGCGGGCCCCCGTCTCCCGCGCCTTCTACCAGGCGAGCGCCCGCGAACCGCAGGGCGTGGCGGTCCGGCGCCGGTTCGGCTGGGCGCCCGGCAGCCGCGGCGACTCCGCCGACCTCACCGGCCTGGAGGACGAGCACCTGGGCCGGGGCGAGTCCCGCACCAGCGACATGGTGGCCCGCGAGATCGAACGGCCCCGCGTCGGCCCCATGCGGGACATCGCCGCGACCATCCAGCCCGAGCAGGACGACCTCGTCCGCGCCGCCCTCACCGAATCCGTCTGCGTGCAGGGCGCCCCCGGCACCGGCAAGACCGCCGTCGGCCTGCACCGCGCCGCGTACCTGCTCTACACCCACCCCAAGCGGCTCCAGCGCTCCGGCCTGCTGATCCTCGGCCCCAACCGCACCTTCCTCACCTACATCGCCGAGGTGCTGCCCTCCCTCGGCGAGACCGGCGTCCGCCAGTCCACCCTGCTGGAGGAGATCGCCCGCCACCCGGTCACCGGCACCGACCCGCTGAGGACCGCGGCGGTCAAGCACGATCCGCGCATGGCCGAGGTGCTGCGCCGGGCGCTGTACGCGCGCGTCACCACCGGCGCCGCCACCGACCTGGAGGTACCCGACGGCTCCTACCGCTGGCGCGTCCGAGCCGCCGAACTCGCCGCCCTGGTCGCCCAGGTGCGCGCCGAGGAACCGCCGTACGCCGTCGGACGGGAGCGGGTGCGCACCCGGGTGGTGCGGATGCTGCGCGACCGGGCCGAACGGCGTTCCGGGGTGCTGCCCGCCTCCTGGGTGCGCCGCGTCGAGCGCTGCCGGCCGCTGACCGAGCACCTCGACGCCGTGTGGCCGAAGGTCAGGCCCGAGGAGGTCCTCGCCGGACTCCTCACCGGCGGCGAGGCGCTGGCCCGTGCGGCGGACGGCCTGCTCGACCCGGACGAGCAGGCGGCACTGCCGTGGTCCCGGCCGCCACGCTCGTACAAGTCGGCCCGCTGGTCGGCCGCCGACCTGGTCCTGCTCGACGAACTCGCCGGGCTCGTCGAACACCCCGAGGGCTACGGCCACCTCGTCGTGGACGAGGCGCAGGACCTGTCGCCGATGGAGTGCCGCGCCATCGCCCGCCGGGCCGCTTTCGGCTCCCTGACCGTCCTCGGCGACCTCGCCCAGGGCACCACCCCGTGGGCCGCCCGCGACTGGTCCGTCCAGTTGCGCCACCTCGGCCGGCCGGACGCGGCCGTGATCCCGCTGACCACCGGGTTCCGGGTGCCGGCGGCCGTCCTGGCGCTCGCCAACCGGCTGCTCGCCCGCCTCGACGTCGCCGTGCCCGCCGCCACCTCCCTGCGCACCGACGGGGAACTGACCCTGCGGCCCACCGGGGACCTGCTCGCCACCACCGTGGCCGCCGTACGCGACGCCCTCGCCCGGGAGGGTTCGGTCGGCGTGGTCACGGCCGACGCGGACACCGGCCGGGTGCGGGCGGCGCTCGACCGGGCCGGCCTCGCCCCGGCCGGACCCGACACGCCCGGCGCCCGGCTGACCGTCGTCCCCGCGAGCGTGGTCAAGGGCCTGGAGTACGACCACGTCGTCGCCGTGGAACCGGCGGCCGTGGCCGAGGCGGAGGAACGCGGCGCCCACCGGCTGTACGTGGTGCTCACCCGGGCGGTGTCCCGGCTGGACGTCGTCCACAGCCGGCCGCTGCCGTTCTGACCGGGCCGGCCCCTGGACGGCCGGTGCCACGGGGACGAACCTGAAGGGTGATGCTGCTCTTCCTCGACGTCGACGGCCCGCTCATCCCCTTCGGGGCGGCGGACCACGCCTACCCGCTGTACGACGGCCCGCCGGTGCCGGTGCACCACCCGCTGCTGCCACGCGTCGATCCCGCGCTCGGCCCCCGGCTGACGGCGCTGGGCTGCGAGCTGGTGTGGGCCACGACGTGGACGGACGACGCCAACGACTGCCTCGCGCCGTGGCTGGGCCTGCCGCCGCTGCCGGTCGTGCGGTGGCCGGACGTGGACGAGCGGCCCGCCTCCCGGCACTGGAAGACCCGGCCGCTGGCCCGCTGGGCGGCGGGCCGGCCTTTCGTCTGGGTGGACGACGAGATCACCGGGGCCGACCGCGCCTGGCTCGCCGCCCACCACCCGGCCCCGGCCCTGCCGTACCGCGTCGACCACCGGTACGGCCTGACGGAGGCCGACTTCACCGCGCTGGAGCAGTGGCTGGAGACCCACTGAGGCGGCGTGCGCGCCTCACGCGCCCACGTACTCCGCCAGGTGCTCGCCGGTGACCGTGGAGCGGGCCGCGACCAGGTCCGCGGGGGTGCCCTCGAAGACGACCCGGCCGCCGTCGTGACCGGCGCCGGGGCCGAGGTCGATGATCCAGTCGGCGTGCGCCATGACCGCCTGGTGGTGCTCGATGACGATCACCGACTTGCCGGCGTCGACCAGCCGGTCGAGCAGGCCCAGCAACTGCTCCACGTCGGCGAGGTGGAGCCCGGTGGTCGGCTCGTCCAGGACGTAGACCCCGCCCTTCTCCGCCATGTGCGTGGCCAGCTTCAGCCGCTGCCGCTCGCCGCCGGACAGGGTGGTGAGCGGCTGGCCCAGGGTCAGGTAGCCGAGGCCGACGTCGGCCATGTTCCGCAGGACGCGGTGGGCGGCCGGGGTGCGGGCCTCGCCGTCGCCGAAGAACTCCTCGGCCTCGGTCACCGGCATCGCCAGCACCTCGCTGATGTCCCGCCCGCCCAGGCGGTACTCCAGCACCGAGGCGTCGAACCGCTTGCCCTCGCAGTCCTCGCAGGTGGTGGCCACCCCGGCCATCATCGCCAGGTCGGTGTAGACGACCCCGGCGCCGTTGCACGACGGGCAGGCGCCCTCGGAGTTGGCGCTGAACAGCGCCGGCTTCACCCCGTTGGCCTTGGCGAACGCCTTGCGGATGGGCTCCAGCAGACCGGTGTACGTCGCCGGGTTGCTGCGCCGCGAGCCACGGATCGGCGCCTGGTCCACCGTCACCACACCCTCGCGGGCCGGGATCGACCCGTGCACGAGCGAGCTCTTGCCGGAACCGGCGACCCCGGTGACGACCGTGAGCACGCCGAGCGGGATGTCGACGTCCACGTTCCGCAGGTTGTGGGTGGTGGCGCCGCGGATCTCCAGGGCCCCGGTCGGCCTGCGCACCGTCTTCTTCAGCGCCGCCCGGTCGTCCAGGTGCCGCCCGGTGAGCGTGCCGCTCGCCCGCAGCCCGGCGACGGAGCCCTCGAAGCAGACGGTGCCGCCCGCCGTGCCGGCGCCCGGACCGAGGTCCACCACGTGGTCGGCGATCGCGATGACCTCCGGCTTGTGCTCCACCACCAGCACCGTGTTGCCCTTGTCGCGCAGCCGCAGCAGCAGGTCGTTCATCCGCCGGATGTCATGCGGGTGCAGTCCGGTGGTCGGCTCGTCGAAGACGTACGTGACGTCGGTCAGCGAGGAGCCGAGGTGGCGGATCATCTTCGTCCGCTGCGCCTCGCCGCCGGAGAGCGTGCCCGCGGGCCGGTCCAGGGAGAGGTAGCCGAGGCCGATCTCCACGAACGAGTCCAGCGTCCCGCCCAGCGCGGTCAGCAGCGGCGCGACGGACGGCTCGTCCAGGCCGCGCACCCACGCGGCCAGATCGCTGATCTGCATCGCGCAGGCGTCGGCGATGCTCATCCCCTTGATCTTCGAGGACCGGGCCGCCTCGCTGAGCCGGGTGCCGCCGCAGTCGGGGCAGGTGGTGAAGGTGACCGCCCGGTCCACGAACTCCCGGATGTGCGGCTGCATCGCCTCCCGGTCCTTGGCGAGCATCGACTTCTGGATGCGCGGCACCAGGCCCTCGTAGGTCATGTTGATGCCCGCGATCTTCATCCGGACCGGCTCGCGGTACAGGAAGTCGTCCAGCTGCCGCCGGCTGAACGTGCGGATCGGCTTGTCCGGGGCGAAGAGGCCCGACTCGGCGTAGAGACGGTGGTTCCAGCCGCCGGGCTTGTAGCCGGGGATGGTGAGCGCGCCCTCGCTGAGCGACTTGTCCTCGTCGTAGAGCTGGGACAGGTCGATGTCCGTGACCGCGCCCCGGCCCTCGCAGCGCGGGCACATGCCGCCGGTGATGCTGAACGCGCGGCGCTCCTTCACCGTCTTCCCGCCGCGCTCCACGGTGACCGCGCCCGCCCCGCTGATCGAGGCCACGTTGAAGGAGAACGCCTTGGGCGAACCGATGTGCGGGGTGCCGAGCCGGCTGAACAGGATGCGCAGCATCGCGTGGGCGTCGGTCGCGGTGCCGACCGTGGAGCGCGGGTCGGCGCCCATCCGCTGCTGGTCGACGATGATCGCGGTGGTCAGCCCGTCGAGCACGTCGACCTCGGGCCGCGCCAGCGTGGGCATGAAGCCCTGGACGAACGCGCTGTACGTCTCGTTGATCAGCCGTTGCGACTCGGCGGCGATGGTGTCGAACACCAGCGAGCTCTTGCCCGAGCCGGAGACCCCGGTGAACACCGTGAGCCGGCGCTTGGGGATCTCGACGCTCACGTCCTTGAGGTTGTTCTCACGTGCCCCGTGCACACGGATCAGGTCATGACTGTCGGCGGCGTGCTGTGCGATGGCGTCGTCCATGCCGGCCACCGTAGCGGCGGCCGGCCGGGAGGCGCTTCTCCATTCCTGACGCTTTCCGTCCGGGCCCGCGGGCGCGGCCGGCACCCCTGCCTCCGGTCCGAACCGGTGACACGACACACTCTTGCAAGCGGGTGCTTGCAATTGTTAGCGAGGGTGGGGCAAGGTGGAGGCATGGCATCGCTGAACGTCGGCAACCTCGGTGAGTACCTGCGCGAACAGCGGCGGAACGCCCAGCTGTCGCTGCGGCAGCTCGCCGACGCCGCCGGGGTGTCCAATCCGTACCTGAGCCAGATCGAGCGCGGGCTGCGCAAGCCCAGCGCGGAGGTGCTCCAGCAGGTCGCCAAGGCCCTGCGCATCTCCGCCGAGACGCTGTACGTCCGCGCCGGCATCCTCGACGCCGAACGGGACCGGGACGAGGTCGAGACGCGCGCCGTCATCCTCGCCGACCCCACGCTCAACGAGCGGCAGAAGCAGGTGCTGCTCCAGATCTACGAGTCGTTCCGCAAGGAGAACGGCTTCGGGATCGGCGAGCGCGCCGAGGAGGACGGCCCCGGGGACGGGCCCGTGGACCAGGGGACCGGCGGCGGCAGCCCTGCGGCCGGCTCGGGCGATGCCACCGGAAGTGACACGGACGCCGGCCCGCGGCGGACGGCCGGCTGACGCCGGACCAGGGCTCCGGACGCCCGCCGTGGACCACACCCACCCAGCCGAACGCGAATCCGATCCGGGAGGACCCTCACCATGGCCATCACCGACGACCTGCGCAAGACCCTCAGCGACCCGACCCCGTTCTACTTCGCCGCCGGCACCGCCGACCTGGCGCTCCAGCAGGCCAAGAAGGTGCCGGCCCTGGTCGACCAGCTGCGCGCCGAGGCCCCGGCGCGCATCGAGGCCGTGCGCAACACCGACCCGAAGGCCGTGCAGGAGAAGGCCGCCGCCCGCGCCAAGGAGGCGCAGGAGACCCTTCAGGCCAAGGTCACCGAGTTCATCGGGACCATCGACGTCGACCTCAAGAAGCTCGGCGAGACCGCCCAGGACCTCGCCCTGCGCAGCGTCGGCGTCGCCGCCGAGTACGCCGTCAAGGCCCGCGAGACCTACGAGCGGGTCGCCGAGCACGGCGAGCAGGCCGTGAAGACCTGGCGCGGCGAGGCGGCCGAGGAGATCGAGGAACTGGCGATCGCGGTCGAGGGCAAGGCCGAGCCGGTCGAGGTCAAGGACGACCAGCCGAAGCCGGCCGAGGCGACGGCCGACCCGGTCGCGGACAAGAAGCCGGCGGCGAAGAAGGCCCCGGCCCCCCGCAAGACCACCGCCACCCCGACCACCACGGCGAAGAGGACGATCCCGCCGGCCAAGTGACCATGGCCGACGAGACGGGTCCGGGCCGGGCACCTTTGGGGTGTCCGGCCCGTTCTATGGGTACGGTGGCGGCGTAGCAGGGATCGGTCATCAACGGGCGGTGGGCAGCATGCTGATGTTGGGCTTCGCGGGTTTCATGGGCATCTTGAAGATCATTCTGATGGCCCTGGCCGCGTTCGGGCTGTTCGACGCCGCGTTCCGGCGCGAGGACGCCTTCCGTGCCGCCGACAAGCAGAACAAGGTCTTCTGGCTGATCATCCTCGCCATCGCCCTCGTGGTCAGCTACCTGTTCTCGATCCTGTCCATCCTCCCCATCGCCGGCGCGGTGGCGAGCATCGTCTACCTCGTCGACGTCCGCCCCGCCCTCCAGCAGGTGGGCGGCGGCCGCGGGTGGGGCCGCCGCCGGGGCGGAAGCAGCAGCGACGGCCCGTACGGCCCGTACAACGGCGGTCGCTGACGGCGCCCCGCCGCGGGGCTCGCCGGGTGCGTGCGGGCCGGCCCCCGGCCGCACGGCGCGGAGCCGCCGGACGGCGGGGCCGCGCCTACCGCGTCCGGTCCAGCAGCACCACCGCGACGTCGTCGGTCAGCTCGCCCCCGTTGAGGTCACGCACCTCGCTCACCGCGGCCCGCAGCAGCTCCTCGCCCCGCAGACCCTCGGACAGCTGCCGGCGGATCATCTCCAGCATGCCCTCCTGACCGAGCCGCTCCCCGCCCTCACCGACCCGGCCCTCGATCAGCCCGTCGGTGTAGAGCATCAGGCTCCACTCGGCACCCAGCTCCACCTGCATCCGCGGCCAGCGGGCGCCGGGCAGCAGCCCCAGGGCCGGGCCGTTGTTCTCGTAGGGGAGCAGCCGCGCCGGCCGGCCCGGGCGGGCGACCAGCGGGGCCGGATGGCCGGCCAGGCACAGACCCGCCCGCCGTCCGTCGGGTGCGATGTCCACCGTGCACAGCGTCGCGAAGATCTCCTCGTCGGCGCGCTCGTGCTCCAGCACCTGCTGCAACGTGTTCAGCAGCTCGTCCCCGCACAGCCCGGCCAGGGTCAGCGCCCGCCAGGCGATGCGCAGCTCCACGCCGAGCGCGGCCTCGTCCGGGCCGTGCCCGCACACGTCGCCGATCATGGCGTGCACGGTGCCGTCGGGGGTGCGGACGGCGTCGTAGAAGTCACCGCCGAGCAGCGCCCGGGACCGGCCGGGACGGTAGCGCGCGGCGAACCGCAGCGAGGAGCCCTCCAGCAGCGGAGTCGGCAGCAGGCCGCGCTCCAGCCGGCGGTTCTCCTGCGCGCGCATCTTGCCCTCGGCGAGCCGCCGCTCGGCCGTGTCGGACCGCTTCCGCTCCACCGCGTAGCGGATGGCGCGGCTGAGCAGCCGGCCGTCCAGCTCGTCCCGGAAGAGGTAGTCCTGGGCGCCCACGCGCACGGCCTCGGCGCCGCGCTCGGCATCGCCGGAGGCGGTCAGCGCGAGCACGGCGTGCCGGGGCGCGAGCCGGAGGACGTGCCGGAGCACGGCCAGCTCGTCGTCGCTGCCACTGCCGCCGGGCGCCGGGAGCGCCAGGTCCAGCAGGATGCAGTGGACGTCGTCGGTGAGCAGCCGCTCGGCCTCGGTGAGGTTGCGGGCGGTGCGGACGCGGATCGGCTTGCCGGCCGGGTCCAGCAGGTCGGGCACGATCGGCGAGCCGGCCGGATCGTCCTCGATCAGCAGCAGGGTGAGAGTGGCGCCGGTGCCGTTCACGGCCGTGGCGTCGCGGTGGGCCTCTTCCTTGAGGGGGCCGCCGGCTGCGCGGGCGGGCTGCGCCTGACCACTCTCCACGGCCGGGATCGCTCTCTGCCGCGGTACGGGTACGGGCATTGTCCTGGGTTCCTTCCCTCCCCCCGAGGGCACGGCGGCGTCGAGGGTCTCGACCCACCGACCGGGACCATAGCGGCTGGGACCGCCCCGACGGAATGGTGTGAGCCGCGTCGCTCCGCTGCCCGCCACCGTCATATGCCGCTTTCCGTACCGCAGTTGGACACGCCGACGACTGGCAGGGGATGACGAAGCTCACGTCCTGGGGGAGTTTGGGGGGGATCGGGCGTGCGACGGGTCACATGACGTGCGTCACCGGGGACATGACCCGCACCGCACCACGCGCGCGGCCGGTCACGCGTCCGGTCGCACGACCCCGAGGATCGGCATCGATCCGGCGCCCGTGATCGTCACCGTCCGCCCGGGGCGCGGCGCGTGGATGATCGAGCCCTCGCCGATGTACATCCCGACATGGCTGGCGTCGTCGAAGTAGACGACGAGGTCACCGGGCCGCATGTCCTTCACCGGGACGTGCTTGAGCTGCTTCCACTGCTCCTGCGAGGTGCGCGGGACGGGGTGGCCGGCCGCCGCCCAGGCCTGGGAGGTCAGGCCCGAGCAGTCGAAGGAGTCCGGGCCCTCGGCGCCCCACACGTACGGTTTGCCGAGCTGCCGGGTGGCGTACCGCACGGCCTTCTCGCCCTGTGCGGAGGCCTTTCCGTGGACGTCCCCGAGGGCGCCGGTGCCGAGCCAGGCGGTCTGCGCCCTGGCCGCGGCCTCCCGCTCCAGCTCGGCGAGCCGCTCCTTCTCCTTCTCCTCCAGCCGGGACTGGAGCTTCTCGGCCGCGTCGATCTGCTTCTCGATCTTCTTCCTGGCGGCGTCCTTCGCCTTGCGGTTCGCCTCCAGCTCCTTCCAGCGGGCGGAGGCGTCGTCGGCGTAACTCTGCAACTCCTGCTGGGTGCGGGCCTTTTCCGCCATCAGCTTCTTCGCCGCCTGCTGCCCCTGGAGCACCCGTCCGGCGCCGTCCAGGAACTGGCCCGGGTCGTCGCTGAGCAGGAACCGGGCGGTGTCGGACAGGCCACCCGTGCGGTACTGGTCGCGGGCGGCGGCGCCCGCCCGGTCCTTGAGCTCCTCCAGTTTCCGCCGGCCGTCGACGATCTTCTTCGCCAGCGCCGCGATCTCGGCGGACTGCTTCTCCGCCTTCTCCTCCGCGGCGTTGTACGCGTCGGTGGCCACCGCCGCGTCGTGGTAGAGCTTGTCGAGCTTCGCGCGGACCTCTTCGAGATCCTTGCCGGGCGCGGGGGTCGCGGCCGGTCCGGGGGTCGCCGTGGGGGCGGGGGTTCCCGACGGGGTGCGGGAGGGCTCGGGCGCGGCGAACGCCGTGCCGGGCGCCGACAGGACGGTCACCGCGCAGATCACGGTCAGGGCGGCCGTGAGCAGGCCGCGCTTGCCCGGTCCCATACCTCTTCCCCCCAACTGATTTACCGTCAGTAACTTACGGGCGTCTGAGGGATCGTGCCACGGCCGCGCGCAAAGCGACAGAGGCCGTCGGAAACCGGAATTCCCCCGCTCATCGCCGGATACGACGATCTCCTCGCCGGTGTGACGAACGGCGCACGGAGATCGTTCCGTTCCCGGCTCCACGAACGGGTGATTCCGACGTGGGGTCAGGTACGGGATGACGTCGCCGGGTTCAGGGCGCGGGGGTGAGCCGGGGGGTGTTGCCGCGGGGCGTCGGAGGGCCGGGCCCGCGCCCGGTGCGCGGGGCCCCAGCCCGGAACGTCGCCGTCGGACCCGGCGCGCGGAGTCAGAGTCGGGGTGCCAACGCGGCCCAGGCGAGCGTCACTTCGCCCTGTCGCCAGCGGGCCGGGGTGTCGGTGACGGGCCAGTCGGCGCTCAGGTCCCGCACCGTGCGCAGCCAGCGCTGCCGGGCGCCGTAGGAGGCGTAGGGCGCGGCGGCGGCCCAGGCGCGGTCGAAGTCGCGCAGGAAGGCGTGCACCGGCTCGCCCGGGACGTTGCGGTGGATCAGCGCCTTCGGCAGGCGCTCGGCGAGGTCGGAGGGGCGGTCCAGGGAGCCCAGCCGGGTGGCGAAGGTGACCGTGCGCGGACCCTCCGGGCCGAGCGCCACCCATACGTGCCGCCGCCCGATCTCGTCGCACGTCCCCTCGACCAGCAGCCCGCCGCGCGAGCCGCCGGCCGCCGGGGCGAGCCGGGCGCACAGCCGCTCCCACACCGCCGCGACCTCGCCCTCGTCGTACTGGCGCAGCACGTTGGCGGCCCGGATCAGCACCGGTCGCCCGGGGACCGGGACCTCGAAGCCGCCGTGCCGGAAGGTCAGCCCCTCCCGCTCGTACGGCCGGGCCGCCGCCACCCGCTCCGGTTCGATCTCCACACCGACGACACGCGTGCGGGGCGCTGCCGCGCGGAGCCGGGTCAGCAGCTCGACGGCGGTCCAGGGGGCGGCGCCGTATCCCAGGTCGATCGCCACCGGGTCGCCCGCGCGGCGCAGCTCGGCCCCGTGCGTGGCCGCGATCCAGCGGTCCATGCGGCGGAGCCGGTTGGGGTTGGTGGTCCCGCGTGTCACCGCTCCGACGGGCCGGGTGGCTGTGCGGGCTGTCATGGGTACGAGGGTAAGCGCGCCGGGGCCCGCGGGGACGCGGGGCTGTGCCGGTGCGCGGCCCTCCGCGACGCCCTCCGGGGCCCGCTGCCGCCGACGTCGACCGCGTTCGAACGGTTGATCGACCACGGGTAATGATTCGGCAAAGCCGTCTGAGGGGGAAATGGCCGGGCACCCGTTCGCTGTTGGACCAGGCTGGAGGGCGAGCCGGGCCCTCGCCAGGCATGCCCGCGACAAGGAGGAACGCCAGGTGAGCCAGTACGTCAGCAGGCTCGGGCGACGCTCCCCGTCGGCCGGCACGCGCCTGCGGCTGTACCGCAGGCCCCGCCGGGTCGCCATGCTCTCCGTGCACACCTCCCCGCTCCACCAGCCCGGCACCGGAGACGCGGGCGGCATGAACGTCTACATCGTGGAGCTGGCCCAGCGGCTGGCCGCGATCAACATCGAGGTCGAGATCTTCACCCGGGCCACGGCCGGCGGCCTGCCCCCCACCGTCGAACTGGCCCCCGGCGTCCTCGTCCGGCACGTCGACGCGGGCCCTTACGAGGGCCTGGCCAAGGAGGACCTCCCGGCCCAGCTGTGCGCCTTCACCCACGGCGTCATGCAGGCCTGGGCCGGTCACCGCCCCGGCCACTACGACCTCGTCCACTCCCACTACTGGCTCTCCGGCCACGTCGGCTGGCTCGCCGCCCAGCGCTGGGGCGTGCCCCTGGTGCACGCCATGCACACCATGGCCAAGGTCAAGAACGCCAACCTGGCCGAAGGCGACACCCCCGAGCCGCCCGCCCGGGTCATCGGGGAGACCCAGATCGTGGCCGCCGCCGACCGGCTGATCGCCAACACGGCGGAGGAGGCCGGCGAGCTGGTCCAGCACTACGCCGCCGACCCCGCCAAGGTCGCCGTCGTCCACCCCGGTGTGAACCTGGACCGCTTCCGCCCCTTCCCGCAGGGCGGCGCGTGGGACGGCGGTGCAGCGAAGGACGGCTCGTCCGCCGCGGCCGAGGCCCGCGCCGCCGCCCGGGCCCGTCTCGGTCTCCCGCGGGACGCCGTGATCCCGCTCTTCGCGGGCCGCATACAGCCCCTGAAGGCGCCGGACGTCCTGCTGCGCGCCGTGGCCGTACTGCTGGACGAGCGCCCCGAGCTGCGCTCCCGCATCCTCGTCCCGGTCGTCGGCGGCCCCAGCGGCAGTGGGCTCGCCAAGCCGGAGGGGCTCC
This sequence comes from Streptomyces sp. NPDC046870, assembly GCF_040704595.1. Lineage (NCBI taxonomy): Bacteria > Bacillati > Actinomycetota > Actinomycetes > Kitasatosporales > Streptomycetaceae > Streptomyces > Streptomyces sp. NPDC046870. The sequence goes on along the minus strand of NZ_JBEYXM010000004.1, from coordinate 426,979 downwards.
AGAAGCTCGCGGCCCGGCTGGGCATCGCGGACGTCGTACGGTTCCGCCCGCCGGTCTGCCAGGAGCAGCTGGTGGACTGGTTCCGGGCCGCGTCCGTCCTGGTCATGCCGTCGTACAGCGAGTCCTTCGGGCTGGTCGCCATCGAGGCGCAGGCGTCCGGGACGCCGGTGCTCGCGGCCGCGGTCGGCGGGCTGCCGGTGGCCGTGCGGGACGGCGAGACCGGCTTCCTCGTCGAGGGCCACGACCCGGCCGACTACGCGCGCGTGCTGGCCCGGTTCGCCGACGAGCCGGGCCTCTCGGCGCGCATGGGCCGGGCCGCCGCCCGGCACGCCCAGTCCTTCGGCTGGGACGCGGCCGCCGCCGCCACCGCCGACGTCTACACGGCCGCGACCCAGTCCCACCGCCGTCGCGTACGCTCCCACCATGGGTGATGTCGAGAAGGCCGGACAGGTCCTGGAGAGCGTCTTCCAGGACGCGGAGCTGGAGTGGGAGAGCCCCGAGCCCGGGAACTACGTGGTCAAACTCCCCGGCACGCGCAAGCTGTCCACCACGGTGTCCTTCCTCGCCGGCCGCCACTCCCTCTCGCTCAACGCCTTCGTCATCCGCCACCCCGACGAGAACGAGGCGGGCGTCCACCGCTGGCTGCTGGAGCGCAACCTCAAGCTGTACGGCGTGAGTTACGCCGTGGACCACCTCGGCGACGTCTACGTCACCGCCCGGCTGCCGCTCGCCGCCGTCACCCCGGACGGGGTGGACCGGCTCCTCGGCCAGGTCCTCGAAGCGGCCGACGGCGCCTTCAACACCCTGCTGGAGCTGGGCTTCGCCTCCTCGATCCGCAAGGAGTACGCCTGGCGCGTGGCGCGCGGCGAGTCCACGCGCAACCTGGAGGCGTTCATGCACCTGATCGACCGTCCGGCGGACTGACGTCTCGCTTTTCTTTCGCACGACCCCTTTCCCGCCCGCCGGGCTCAGTGGCATGCTCACCGCCAACGCATTCCTGAACGTCATTCATGTGCATGAACAAGGGAAGTTGAAGGGGCGGGTGGACATGAGCAACGCGCACCTCACCAGACGGACCCTGCTCGCCGGCGCCACCGCGGTGGCCCTGGGCGCCGCGACCGGCACCGCGCGGGCCGCCGAACCCCCCGGCCTCTGGCGGGAGTTCACCCGCACCCCGCTCACCCACCCGCAGATCCCGTACGTCGGCCGGGCGGGCTGCCGGGCCGGAGCGAGCCGCTTCCCCCGTTACCGGGTCGTCGCCGACGTCACCGCGTACGGCGCCGTGCCCGACGGCACCACGGACTGCGCCCCCGCGATCAACCGTGCCATCGCCGCCGCCGGAAGGGCCGGCGGTGGCACGGTCACCATCCCGCCCGGCACCTACCGCATCGACGACGTCATCCGCCTCGGCGAGTCCGGCGTCGTGCTGCGCGGCGCCGGCAGCGGCCGTACGACCCTGTACGCGACGAAGAACCTCACCGAACTGATCGGCGTCTACGGCTCCCGTTACGGCGGCGACAAGTCCTCCTGGTCCTGGGCGGGCGGTCTCGTCTGGCTGGCGCCGAGGGCCCGTTGGGAATCCCTGACCGCCGCCATCAGGGACCGGGCCTGGCCCTTCGAGGGCTGGACCGGCAACAGGCGGGACGAGTGGACGACCCTCACCACCGTCGCCCCGGCGAAACGCGGCTCGTGGACGGTCACGGTCGCCGACCCCTCCGCCCTCCGCCCCGGCCGGCTCGTCCTGCTCCGCCTCGCCGACGACTCCGCCCACACCCTCCTGCGGCACATGGCGGGCGACGGCCCCGGCCCGGCGGCGTACGTCTGGGACGACAAGACGAAGCTGACCTCGTACGTCCCCTACGAATGGCCCGTCCGCGTCCGCCGCGTCCACGGCCGGCGCGTCACCCTGGAACGCCCCCTGCCCCTCGACATCCGCCCGGAGTGGGACCCGCGCCTGACCACGCACGTGCCGGAACTGACCGGCTCGGGCGTCGAGGGCCTGACCCTGGAAGCGGTGCAGACCCCGCAGTCCCCCCACCTCCTCGACAAGGGCTACAACGGCGTCGTCCTCCAGTGCGCCTACGACTGCTGGGTGGACGACGTCACGGTCCGCCACGTCGACAACGGCTTCGGCCTGGTCGCCGCCTCCGCCTGCACCCTGCGCCGCACCCGGGTCGCCGGCCGTGGCTCGCACCACCCGTACTTCTGCCGCGAGGGCTCCCACGACAACCTGATCGAGGACTTCACCATCGAGGAGCGCACGGTCCCCGCGCCCGCGAACACCCAACTGCACGGCATCAACGTCGAAGGACTCTCCTCCCACAACGTCTGGTCGCGCGGCGACATGCGGATGGGCACCTTCGACAGCCACCGCGGCCTGCCCTTCGCCAACGTCCGCACCGACATCACCGTGAACAACAACGGCCGCCACGGCGGGGACGCCAGCGCCGGCCCGCTCTTCGGCGCCCGCTTCACCCACTGGAACATCCGGGTCACCAACGGCCGCGCCGGCCTCGTGAAGATCGACGGGCTCGCCCCGTACTCCGCCACCGTCGGCATCAACGAGGTCCGCGAGTTCGACCAGACCGACGTCCCCGACTTCACCGGCGACCTGCACTCCCGGCTGGAGCTGTACGGCACCACGGACGCCGTGCGCCCGCGCAACCTGTACGAGGCTCAGCGCGCCCTGCTCCGGTAACGCCCCGGTGTCACCCCGACCAGCTTCTTGAAGTGCCGGGTGAGATGGGCCTGGTCGTAGAACCCGGCGACCGGGGCCACCTCGCCCGGCGGCACCCCGTCCAGCAGCAGCCGCCGGGCCCGCCCGACCCGCCGTGACATCAGGTACTGGTGCGGGGCGATGCCGTACGCGCCGCTGAACGCCCGGATGAGGTGCGCCGGATGGGCGTGCAGCAACCGGCCGGCCTCCTCCAGCGAGAGCCCCTCGACGACCCGCGCGTCCAGCAACTCCCGCAGCCGGCGGGCGAGAACGGGACTCAGGTGCCGTTCCCCGGCCGCGTGCCGCCGCAGCCGGAGCCGCAGCTGCTCAGCGACGAGTGCCAGCCTGCTCTCCGCCTCCAGCTCGTCGCCGGGTCGTGCGAGGGCGGCGTGCAACTGCCCGACGCGCAGCCGCAGCACGGGGTCCCGGAGGTCGGGGGAGTCCACGGCGGGCCCGATGAACTCCTCCCCGAGCCGGCTGCTGTCCAGATAGAGGACCCGCTTGCGGAACCCCCCGGGCGTGGCCGGCGACCCGTTGTGCGGCACGTGCGGCGGCAGCAGCGACACGGTGTCGAGCGGGGTGCCGTGCTCATGCCGGTCGAGGTCGTACCGTACGGCCCCGTCGTCCACGATGAGCAGCGTCCAGGCGTCGTGGACGTGCATCGGATAGGCGTACTCGGTGAAGCGGGCGTGGAAGACCTCGGTGACGCCCGGCACCCGGGGACGCCACGCGCTGACGAGTTCCTGCCCGGCGGCCATGCAAAAAACGTACAAGACGCGACCGGGACCCGGCCGCGAGTCTCAGTCCATGAACACTGAACCCATCCGTTTCGACACGAAGATCGCCGTGCTGCTGCGCGAGGACCTGGAACCCTGGCAGCGCCTGAACGTGACCGCGTTCCTGGTCAGCGGCCTCGGCCCGACCCTCCCCGAGGTGGTCGGCGACCCGTACGAGGACGCGGACGGGGTGCCGTACCTGCCGATGTTCCGCCAGCCGGTGCTGGTCTTCGAGGGCACCAAGGAGACCCTGAAGGCGGCGCACGGCAGGGCGCTGACCCGTGCCCTGCCGTGCGCGGTGTTCACGGCGGACCTGTTCACCACGGGCAACGACCGCGACAACCGCGCGGCCGTCCGCGCCGTCCCGACCGCCGAGCTGGACCTGGTGGGCCTGGCGGTGTACGGCCCGAGGAACGGGGTGGACAAGGTCCTGAAGGGCGCGCGCATGCACCCGTGAGACCGCTCCCCGGTGCTTCAGGCGAACATGCCGGGAACGTAGTCGCCGGCGGGCTGGCGGGCGACGACGTTGAGGCGGTTGTAGGCGTTGATCACGGCGATGAGGATGACCAGGGCGGCGAGCTGCTCCTCGTCGTGGTGCTCGGCGGCGTTCGCCCAGACCTCGTCCGGCACCCCGCCGGCCCCGTCGGCGATCCGGGTTCCCTGCTCCACCAGCTCCAGCGCGGCCCGCTCGGCGTCGGTGAAGACGGTGGCCTCCCGCCAGGCCGCGACCAGGTGCAGCCGGGTCGGGGTCTCCCCGGCCTCCAGGGCCTCCTTGGTGTGCATGTCGAGGCAGAACCCGCACCCGTTGATCTGGCTGGCGCGGATCTTCACCAGCTCCTGCGTGGCGGCGGGCAGCGAGGACTCCGTGATCGCCTTGCCGGCCGCGGCGAAGTGCTTGAACACCTTGCCGGCGACGGGACTGGCGAAGAGGTCGAGCCGAGCGTCCATGGTGTGCTCCTGGGTGGATGGCGACTGCTTGCACCTCACTGACGGAGGGAAGGCCGGGCATGTGACGTGCCCGCGTGTGACCCGCGTCACCTCCCCTGCTGCATTGGCACCACGTCCGTCACCGGGACGTGGGACGGGCGCGCTCCCCGCCAGGACGGCCGCCGGAACCGGTGTGACGATCACAGGGAGATGGCGGGTCGTCCACCATCCGTCATGGTGACTGCCAGGGAGACCACTTGATGAACCGCACCCCGCACCGTCTGCTGGGCACCGCCGCGGCGGTGGCCATGGGCGCCGCGGCGCTGCTCGGCACCGGCGCCGGCACCGCCGCCGCATCCGGGAAGGCGCACTGCGAGCGCGCCGAACGCCCGATATGGAGTGAAGGGCCGAGCCGCAACGTCACCGCCCACGGCTGCGACATCCCGGAGCAGAGACACCGCTGGTACGTCATCGACATCGACACCCTCGTCCAGCCCCGCCACAAGACGGACTACCTGGACGAGGACATCGCCGGGACCAGCACCCTGCACGACAAGACGCTGAGGTGCCTGGGCTACACGAAGGACGAGCACGCGGTGAACTGGTTCGGCTGCGTACCGCAACTGAAGTGACCCGAACCGATGTGAAGGCGAGTCGGACACGCGCCCGGCGCCGGGGAACGGCGCCGGGCGCGTGCGCTGTCGTGTGGAAACGGGCTGATCCCCGATCCGTGATCGGCACGCCGAAGGACCGATGGGAACGTCTGATCCAATGAAGGGATGACGGACGCGAGCGCATCTCTGGGACCGTTGGAACCGTTCCACGGCCGGTGGGTGGTGGGGGACACCGGCAAGGGCCACTGGGTGGAATTCCGAAGCGACGGGCTGTACCAGCACGAGCCCGACTCCGCAGGACTCCTGGTCCCGTGGTCCCGGATCATGCTGGGCATGAACCTCACCATGGGCGGCAAGTACCCGGCCAGGGGGTCGAACGGCTTCGGGGGGCTCTTGGGCGGCCTACCCGGCCCCTGGCGAGGGCGCGGCAGCGGTTACCTGCACATGACCCTGCGCCACCCCTACGAGAACTGGATCGCGCGCTTCGACCGGCACCCCCGCTCCTACCCCGGCGCCCACCTCGTCTTCCTCCAGCTGCTGACGACGCAGGTCATCGACGCGGGGCAGGCACACCTCCTGGGCGATCCCGACTGGCTGGGCCGCGTGGTCGCACGGTTGGCACCGCAGCGGCCCCGGACGTGGCGCGCGATGAGGGACGCGGTGACGCAAGCCGTGGAGGCTCAGGCATGAGGGCTGCCTGAGCCGTGGGGGAGTTCCTGGTCTGGACGTTGTTCGCGGTGGTGTTCGCCGGCGCCGCCGTGGCGATGGGTCGCGAGGCCTGGCGCATCCATGGAGTGCGCCGGCACGGCATCCGGACCACGGGCGTCGTCGTCGGCATCTGGGAAACGACCGACGGGGACGGGGACGCCCAGTTGTACCCCCAGGTCCGTTACGCGCTCCCCGGCGGCCGAGAGGTCGTGGGTGAGGGCGGGGCCCACGCGATACGCAGCCCACTGTCGGAGGGCGACACGGTGGAGCTTCTGTATCGGCCGGAGGACCCGGAGCGGATCATCCTGATCGCCTACGACAGACACATGAACATCTGGGTTCACGGCGGGCTCTCCCTGGTCCTCGGAGCCCTGGCACTGCTCTGGACACTCTCGGCGATCATTTCCCTGCCGTGAGGGGCGACCGGATCTCTTGCCGGTCTGCTCGGCGCCGGCCGACCGCGCTGTCACCCGAATGGCCCAACGTGACGTGCCACCCACATGGGTGAAGATCAAGCTGATTAGTGCCCCAACCGAGGCAATCCGTGAAAGGGGAACCACATGCGGATTCGACGAACCCTCGCCGCCGTCATCGCCACGGCAGCCCTCACCGGCCTCGGCCTCACAGGCGCCGCCAACGCCATCGCCGCCACCGCGCAGGGCGCCCACTCCTACGTCACCCCTTCCGAGTGCAAGCAGGGCGGCGGAACGGCCGATCTGACGGACAACGTCTGTAAGGGCGGTTCGCACGACGGAGAGAAGATCGACTGACGCCTCCGAGGCAGAAATTGGCCCCTTGCCCGCGAGAAACGCGCAGGCAAGGGGCCTGGCCCGCTGAGAGTCTCAGCGCTTGAAGGCGCTCTTGGCCCCCTCTTTCGCGCCGCGCAACCTGCCCCGCGCTTCGAGGGCGGCACCCTTTACCGCGAGATCATCCTTGTGCACCGCGTGAGCCAGCGTTCGCACGGCCCTTCCCACAACCTGTTCGGTCTTTGCCTTGGCCTTCTCTCCGGCACTCATCTCGGTACCTCCACGCTCACCGACCGAGTGCCCTTAAGGGCGAGCAGGCATGTCCGGCTTACGCGCCGGGAGTGCGGAAGGCGACCTCCCGGCGGGCGGCCTCGTCGATCTCTTCGAGCGTGAGGAGGGGAGTGGCCCGCGTGCGGAGGGCGCCGCTGGCCTTGACGGTGAGGCTGACGGCGGCCATCGACAAGGGGTCGGGCAGGTCGATGATGCACACGAGGTCGTCCTCCCCGAAGGCGAAGTACATGGCCTCGACCGTCCCACCGAGGTCGGCGACGACCCGGTCGACGGCGTCGCGGCGACCGCTGGCACCTTCCTTGAGCAGCCCCTTCGTGCCCTCCGGCGTGTAGGTGGCCTGAATGAGGAACTTCGCTCGGCCAGTTGGCGTTGGGTGAGTCTGGCGAGTCTGCGTTGTTCCCTGATGCGCGCGCCCGTGTGGTCATCGTCCCGAGACGGCATGGAGCCTCCGTTCTGAACACCCGATGGAACGGTACCTGCGTGGCTCTGCGCGTACGTGCCTTCCGTTCTCATCGCCCGGGTGTGGCCGCGTGTGATCGGATAAGCGCATGACGACAACGCGCCCTGTCCTCTACCTGTTCGGCTCCGCTGCCCCGCCGGTGTTCGACGTGGCGGAGGTCGTCGTGGATGCGCAGGGGCGGGGGTTCGACGTGTGTCTCGGGCTGACTCCGACCGCGGCACGCTGGCTGGAGCCGCGGAGGGCCGAGTTGGAGCGGATCACCGGGCACCCCGTGCGCAGCGCGTACAAGCTGCCGGGTGACCCGGACGTGTGGCCGAAGGCGGACGTGATCGCGGTGGCGCCCGCGACCTTCAACACGGTCAACGCGTGGGCGCTCGGTATCACTCGTGACTTCGTGGTCGCGTGGTCGCCGAGGGCATCGGCAAGGGCATCCCCATGGTCGCGATGCCCTGTGTGAACGCGGCCTACGCGCAGCACCGGCAGTTCGAGCGGAGCATCGCCGAACTGCGTGAGACGGGTGTGCGCGTCCTGTACGGCGAGGGCGGCTTCGTCCCGAACCAGCCGGGGCAGGGCGAACCGCGCGAGTACCCGTGGCACCTGGTCCTCGGTGCGGTCGAGGAGATCATCGCGCAGCGGTAGCGGCCGGTGGGCCGGCACCGCTCGCGTCCGGCGGACCCGCCGAGCGGCCGGGGGCGGCCTCACGACAGGGCGGAGACACGGACAAGCCCCTTGCCCGCGAGAAACCCGCAGGCAAGGGGCTTGATCGAACAGGGTTACTTCTTCTTCCCCTGGGCCTTGCCGGAGATCTCGGGGAGCTGGGAATTGCCTGTTCAAGAGCCGTGGGCTCGCCCGCCTGGCGGTCGTCGTTGGTCGTCATTGGCCACTGTTGAGCGGCCTCGGACGGCCCAGAGACGGCCCGGATCACGGCTCGACTGGGCCCGTGTACGCCGTCTGATCTCAGCGCGACGGACGCTTTGGAGGGACCGGTCCCGGGATCACGTCCTTGCCTAGGTGTTCCTTGATCAGGTACTTGAGCTCCGGTCCTTCGATGAGCTGAAGCCGACCATGCTGACGGGCGAAGTCGTGGCTGGCCCTGCCGAACCATGAAGTAGTGATCAGGATGCCCTTGGCAGCGCGCTTGTGCTCCACAACGCCGGCCAGCGCCTGAACTGCCTCGACACCTACGAGCTTGCTGTAGCGCTTGGCTTGGATGATGCACTCGCCGTTGAAGACTGGGTCCTTGCTGACGGCCACCGCATCGACACCTTCGTCTTTGGAGGCCTGGGTGTTCCATGCCTCCATCCCGATCGCTTCGAAGAGTTGGCGGATCAGGTGTTCGAACTCGGTGGGGGTCAGCTTGACCAGTACGGGCCTGCTGTCGAGGTCAGCCACCACGTCCATGCTGTCCATCAGGCGGTACTTGGTCAGATCGAACTCGATGATGGGCCGAATGGGTTCGAGGTCGTAAGGGTTGGGAGAGACAAGGGCATTGAGTCCCTTGAGACAGGCGGCTGGATCGACCTGGCTGAGGCGCAGCTTGCCGAACTGTTCCCTGCTGGCGCTCAGTGTGACGAGACAGGGTGAGACCTCCTGACCAGTAGCTCGGTCGATGGTCTTGACGCGACCGTTCAGGATGACGCCGTTGACTACCCGGTCGGGGTCGCTAGCCAGGATTTCGTGGACAGTCCGTAATGCGACCTGTGCCAAGACAGACGAGTAGATCTCCTTGCGTTCCTTCTCCGGCCTGGGTACCGCGGTCGTCTCATCCCGGCTCTTCACATACCTGTAGCCGCGCGCGGCGGGCACGATCGATCCCGGCGGCAGCTGAATCTCGACAAGGACGTCCCCTGTAGCGGGCCGGAAGGCGATGCGGTGCTCGTGTGGGAAGCCCATCGGGTAGGGCGAAGCATCGAGGACGGCCCCCAGGTGCGCTTCCACTGCTTCAGGATCGCCAGCGCGATACGCCTCGCGCTGCTCATCCAACTGCCTGTTGAAGGCCTCGACCTCCTCAGCGGCCCGCTGCTCCGCCTGACGGTGCTCCGCGCGCTTCTGCTCCAGCGTCTCCCGGCGCTTTTCCTCAGCTCGCGCGTGCCGCTGCTGCGCTTCGCTGAAGCGTTCACGGGCCTCGGCGACCTGTGCCTCGTATCGCTTCCTGCCGATGCCCAGGACGGCAGCGAGCCCGCCGGGCTCTGGGGGTGCGAAGTCTTCCCACCGTGGTGAAGGCTCTGGTCGGGACCAAGGCCGTTCATCTAACACTGTCGGCGTATGAGTCCTCCGCCGGCGCTCGAACGTTGTGGGCGGGTCACCGACCAGAGCGTCACGCAGCAACTGGCTCAGCTGCTCGACCTCGTGCTCGACCCCGATCGTCCGCACCTTGGCCTGTTCGGCTTGCTGCTCCAGATACGCAGCCTTCCGCTCTTGCTCCCGCCGTTTGCTGGCCGCTTCAGCAGTCTTGCGGGCACGCTCCGCTTGGCGGGTCTGTTGCTCCTGGGCCCGTCGCAAAGCCTGCTGCTGCCGTTGGTACTCGTTGCCTCGGCCACCACTGCGCTGCGCCACTCGCTAGCCCCTCCCCTGGCTCGGCTCCCCAGAGCTGCATTCCCCTCTCATCGCGCAGAATCACGCACCTTGGGGACGTGGATCCTCGCTGGGTGCGGCAGTTGCGCCACGGCAACGAGCCTAGGGACGAGTTCGGAGCCATCAACTTGGGAAGCTTGGGTTGTCTATGGATGCCTACCGGGCTGATCTGCGGTGGAGCGGCCAGAAGGCCTGCTTATCCGGCGGCCTGGTCCCCGCCATTTCCCATGGTTCCCCGCATAATCTGGCACGCCTCTGGCACGGCATGGCCGTCTGGGGTGTGCGCTCGTCGCACCAGCGACCGGCGACGCCCCGGCCTGTCCCGAGTGCAGTCAACCCATGAAGTCCGGTGGCTTCGTGCTCTCTGGCCGGGAGGACGACAATCGGCCGCGCCTGCCCGCGCGTTGTGGAGGTGTGCCGGGTTGCACATCTGGTGGAGCAGGGCCGACCGGCCTGATGAGGCTGGTCATGCAGCGCACCCTATTGGAGAGAGGCCGCGGCCTCCATCCTGGAATGCGGTAGGTCGTCCGAGGCCTGAACCTCAGCCGACGACAGTCAGCCACAATGGCGGGTGCGCTGACCGACTACGCACGCATGTGCCTCGCTGTATCCCCACCATCCTCAGCCACGCTGCCATGCCGTCGACCAGAGCAAGCCGCGCTGGCGGAAGCGTGGTGGTGAGACTTTGGGTGATGACCTCTTCGCCCCGAAGCAACTTGTGTGTGGCTGCTGCCTTGGGCTGGCGTGCCTCTCACCTGCGCTGATGGTTCAGGACCGTTTGTGCTCGTCCCTTGGTGTTTCTGGCCTGTCACAGAGTTAGGCGCTCACCGGTACTGCTCCAGCCGGCGAACCAAGAGCAGCGGCTGAAACGTCAGCATGTGCTCCGCAGACTTGGCTAGACGTACCTGTCGAGAAACGGTTGCTCTACACCCGCGAAGTGCACGAGAATCCCAGGGGCGTTGCCTGCCAAGCTTGGACCGCTACGGGATGGCTGGCGTAGCCCACTCGGAAAAAGTTCCTGACGGGAACAGGTCACGGAAGACGGTGAGTCGTTAAGTGGAAATTATCTCCTTCTTCAATCACAAGGGTGGAGTGGGAAAAACGACTCTGGTGTACAACATCGGCATCGCCTTGGCAAAGAAAGGGAAGAAAATTGTTTTTTTGGACCTTGACGCACAGGCCAACCTGACGGCTGCCGCTCTTGACCCCAAGAGAATTCTCGATTCTTGGAATGAAGGGAAAACAATCTGGAGTTGTTTGAAGCCAGTTGTTGACCGGTCTGGTGAGCTGCGCGAGGTCGACCTCCAGCAAATCCGGGACAACGTGTGGATACTTCCTGGCGATATTCGGTTGAGCGAGTTCGAGGAGATCTGCCCTCAAGGGTGGACCGAGGCTCTGGCGGGTAATGCTGGAGGGTTTCGCGTCAGTACTACAGTTCATCGATTGGCAGTCCTTCTGGGTGAAAAGGTATCGGCGGACTACGTCCTTGCTGACCTGGGTCCTAACGTGGGGGCGCTGAATCGAACCGCACTGCTTGCCTCTGATGGATTTGTTATTCCAATGGCGCCTGACCTGTTCTCGATCACCGCTCTTCCTAGCGTCGGGAAGAGTACATCTCTATGGGTTGAAGAGTGGAGGGCTGCAAAGGGATCTGCGAAACGCAGAGAATTGGACCTCGATTTTGACCTTCCGCTGGGAGAGCCGTCACCTCTAGGCTATATTAGCCAACAGTTCACGACCTATAGGCAGGTACCGGCAGCCGCATATAAGCAGTGGATTGACAGAATCCCCCAAGAGTATGAGGACGGAGTCGTTGGGCCATTGAGGAGGGCAGGGGTGCCAATTCCGCTACAACGGCCGCAGATTGGCGAGGTTAGAAACCTGTCAAGTCTGATTCCAATGGCTCAGCGTTCTCAGAGCGCTGTCTTTGAGTTGAGCGGTACAGAAGCGCGCGGATCGCAGTTCACCCGCGCCCGCGACACGTTCTCTCTCTTTGAGGGGCTCGCATCGGAAATTATCGGGCGCCTCACCCCGAGGAGTGAGTGAGCTGTGATTTTTCTAGACACCAATGTGCTTCCCAGAGTGGGGTCCCTTAAGAATGTTCTGATGTCCGCAGTTTTAAAGGTGGCGTCACATAACAAACTAAAAATACATATTTCTGAGGTGGTGCTTGAAGAGTCGGTCAACATCAGGAAAGATTTGGCGTCGGAGGCTATCCAGAAGTTGCAGGATGCTTTCAATCAAGCATCTAAGGTCATGGACCTCGATTCAATTTATATCCCTGACTTGCAGGAGATTGCCTCCTCGTGGAGAGCGGAGCTAGAAGCAGCCTTCGAGGTTTTTCCCGTCAAGGGAACACAGGCAATCGAAGCACTGAAGCGCGAAGCGGCTCGCAAACGGCCCGCTCGCGAAGGAAAGGGTGCCAGGGACAGTGCCATATGGCTCAGCATGTTGGACTCGGCTTCCGGCTATGAGGCTCCGATTCATTTCGTATCTGACAACAAGGAAGACTTCGCCGACACGGCTGACGCAAAACGACTGCATCCCGACCTTCTTGAAGACTGCAAAGCGCGAGGCGTAGAAGTTGTCTATCACAGAAACCTAGACTCTTTGCTTGATTCACTGTCGAAGAAAGTAGCCACAGCACCCGACAGTGAAAGCATCAATGGCACACTCGAAATTCTTCTGGAAGCGCTGTTCGATATCGGCCTCCCGCACGAGATCTCTCACCAATATCATTCCGGTCGGGGGTTCCTCATCGATGTTAGAGTTTCCAGCATTCGCAAAATTAAGTCGTACCAGGTGGAGGATACGGTTCTAAGTATTGTTGATCTACATTTGGATGTAGATACGGAATTGGCCGACGAGGTGGATCCTCCGAAGGTGGCACTGTTCGCGGAGTGCCGGGCGTGGGTTCAAATGAATTCCCAGACGGGCTCTATTGTCACCATAGACGTTGAGGAGATCACGTCGTTGCGCACTCGATAGCGGATATCGCGGAGTCGACCGCTCCGTCATCATGTACCCCCTTTTCCGGTGTCAGGCGGCTGATTGCCGCGCGCGGGGAGCGGAGCGACCCGCCTTGAACCAGTAGAGAAAGTTGTAACTCAGTCTGTCTCGAGGGGCTTGAAGTCGTGTGTACACCCCGGGAGTTCGACTGCCTGTCGGTGCGCGAGCGGCAGGAAGAGCACCGGTCGGATCGTCCAGGTGATGCGGGTCTTGGCGTGGGTCACTGACACCGTGCACGGCTCGGCGCGCAACAAAGCTCGGCGGGTCTCGATGCGGCCCTCGTACAGCCACTCCCATGCCTCATCGGAGGCGTCCGCGTCCAGGGTCGGTGAGATCGTGCGGAGTGCGACCGCTACCCAACGGTCCGCCTGGGGTGCCGAGTACGCATCGAACGATGCCGTCAGCGCCGACCCCCACTGCTCGGTCAGGTCCTCGGTCCAGCACTCACACCAGTAGCCCCGCTGCGGCGGTTTCAGCATGGGTGGCCTCCCAGCCGAGTGTCCGCGTACAGCTCCGCGGTGACCGTGTGGCCCTGGTCGCTGTCGCGGACGACGACCCGGTGAGCGATGGCACTGACCATGCCCAGCCCGCGGCCGTGCTCGGCGTCCTGGTCCTGGTGCTCGACCTTCGGGGCCGTGGCCATGCCGCCGTCGTCCGTGACCGACACCGCCACCACCTGAGCCGAGACGGCGACCGCCAGGTGGAAGCTGCCGTACTCCCGGCCGCTGGCCGTGTGGAGGATCGCGTACGCCGAGAAGTGGGTGACCCACGCGCCGGACCCGAACACTCAGGCCTCGATGGAGTCGCAGCTCCGGTTGCACGCCTATCCCTACCTGGGGTCGCGCCCTCTCGGCTCCTTCCAGCCCGCTCACATCCGCGACTGGGTGCGGCAGCTTCAGGACAACGGCGTTCGCGGTTCGTATGCCCGGACGATCTACTCCAACGTGCGCGCCGCCCTCAGCGCGGCCGTGGATGACGGGCACCTTCCCCGGAACCCGTGCGCCGCCCGCTCAGTCCGTCCACCGTCTGTGGACAACAAGCGCGTCGTGCCCTGGACGCCGGAACGGGTCTTCGCCGTCCGGGCCGGCATGCCAGAGCGGTACCAGGCCATGGTCGACCTGGGCGGCGGCTGCGGCCTCCGTCAGGGCGAAATCCTCGGCCTTGCCGCCGACGCGATCGACTTCGAGTCGGAGACACTTCACGTGGTTCAGCAGCTCAAGCTGAGCCGCAGCAAGCCGGTCTTCGCTCCGCCGAAGGGTGGCAAGCTCCGGGACGTACCGCTGCCCGGTCCAGTCGCTGACGCCCTCCGCGCCCACATGAAGCGATTCCCGCCGGTCGAGATCACCTTGCCGTGGAAGGTGGCGGACGGGTCTGCGGTGACCAAGCGGCTGATCTTCACCGGGCTGCGCGGCGGGCACGTCTGGCGTACGTCGCTCAACGAGGAGGTTTGGAAGCGGACCCTCGCCTCGGCCGACGTGATCCCCGAGAGGAAGCCGGGCGGGTCGTACGCCGCGTCCCGTGAGAACGGGCATGCACGCCCTCCGCCGCTTCTACACCTCGGTGCTCAAGGCGCTCGCCGAGTACCTCGGCCACTCGGACCCCGGCCTGACCCTGCGTGTGTACGCGCACCTCATGCCGTCCAACCAGGAGCGCACTCGAAAAGCCGTGGCTGCCGTCTTCGAGGGCGCATACGCTCCCGTTCGCTGAGGCAGGAGGGCGAGATGTCCGACGAGGAGTCCGCCGAGTACTACACGCTGCTCTGCGACGACCCGTCCCACGAGGTGGTGCTCGTCGACTGCGGACCCCGCGAGATGGATGTGATCCTCGCAGTGCGCAAGGTGACCGGGCAGAGCTTGTGGCACAGCCGGGTCCTGGCGCGCCAGGCGCCCGTCACTCTCCTTGGGGGGCTCTCTGCGTACAGGGCGCAGTCCGCTGTCGCTGTGCTCCAGAGCGCCGGCGCCAGAGCGGGGTGGAGGCAGGAGCCGGAGCCCGGAGAGCGCACGGCCCCATCGCCCTGAAGGTCCAGAGACGGCCCAGCGGCAGCGAAAAGCCCCTCGCCCGCGAGAAACCCGCAGGCAAGGGGCTTGATCGAACAGGGTTACTTCTTCTTCCCCTGGTTCTTGACCGCCTCGATCGCGGCCGCCGCCGCCTCCGGGTCCAGGTACGTGCCGCCGGGGGTGACCGGCTTGAAGTCGGCGTCCAGCTCGTAGTAGAGGGGGATGCCCGTCGGGATGTTCAGGCCCGCGATGTCCGCGTCCGAGATGCCGTCCAGGTGCTTGACCAGGGCGCGCAGGCTGTTGCCGTGGGCGGCGACCAGGACCGTGCGGCCGGTCAGCAGGTCCGGGACGATCGCGTCGTACCAGTACGGGAGCATCCGGAAGACGACGTCCTTCAGGCACTCCGTGCGCGGGCGCAGCTCCGGCGGGATCGTCGCGTAGCGCGCGTCGTGGGCCTGGGAGAACTCCGAGTCGTCCGACAGCGGCGGGGGCGGGGTGTCGTACGAGCGGCGCCAGAGCATGAACTGCTCCTCGCCGAACTCGGCCAGCGTCGCCGCCTTGTCCTTGCCCTGGAGGGCGCCGTAGTGGCGCTCGTTCAGGCGCCAGGAGCGGTGGACCGGGATCCAGTGGCGGTCCGCGGCCTCCAGCGCCAGCTGGGCCGTGCGGATCGCGCGCTTCTGGAGGGACGTGTGGACCACGTCGGGCAGGAGGTCGGCGTCCTTCAGGAGCTCGCCACCGCGGACTGCCTCCTTCTCGCCCTTCTCGTTCAGGTTCACGTCCACCCAGCCGGTGAACAGGTTCTTCGCGTTCCACTCGCTCTCGCCGTGGCGGAGGAGGATCAGCTTGTACGGTGCGTCGGCCATGGCCTTGAGCCTACCTAAGGGGGATGGGGGGCCGCGCCGGGCACGGGGACCCCGCTCCGTCGCCGCGCGGCGGCCGGCCGGCGACGCACCACGCTTCGGTAACGGGCTCGCCACGTCCGGGTTGATTCCCGTACAACGATTCGCCACATCCGTGTGTCTCCTCAACGCCGGGAGGTTGAGGGCTCGGGAAGAGGAGTACACGACGTGACCGTGCGTTCCTTTGCGCGGCGGATGCGACCGCGGGTCCAGCGGAAGGCCGCCGAGCGGATCTGGCAGCTGCGCACCCTGCGACGGCGCCGCAGGGCGGCGGTCGCCGATCCGGCGCTGCGCCCGGTCGTGGTGCGGGGCCAGCGGTCCTACGGCCGGGTCGTGGACCGGTTCAGCGCCGCCGAGGCCGCCGCCTCCAACCTGGATCTCGTGGTCGGGGCACTGGAACAGGAGGGCATCCCCTACTTCCTGGTGTCCGCCCGGACCCGGTGCACGATCGGCGTGAACGCCGTGGACCGGGCGCGGTTACTCGCCGCGCTGGAGGCGCGCAACGCGGGCACGGCCGTGTTCATCGGCCGGCCGCTGCCCGGCGGCCGGCTCCGGCACCCGGCCCTGTTCCTGGACGGCGTCCTGCCCGCCGCGCTGCGCACCGCCCCCGTGCTGCGCGTCGGCGAGAACCACCTCGGCCCGGCCGGCCAGCTGCTCGGCGGGCCGGAGCTGGCCTGTGACGTCGAGTTCTGGGAGGACGGCGCGGGGCTGCTCGCCTCCGCCGACGGGCCCCGGCGGCTGGCCAGGGTGCAGCCGCAGGCGTCCGCCGACATCTTCGCCGAGTCGCTCGTGGCACCGCGCAACAACGGGGTGACCGACGTGCTCCCGGCGAGCGAGCAGAAGCTGGTGACCGTGCGGGTCGGCGAGCGGGAGCTGCCCGGGTTCGCCCCGCTCACCGTGCCCACCGTGAACCAGGTGACCTTCCCCGTCGACGTCGTCTACACCTGGGTGGACGGCGAGGAACCGGCGATGCGCGCCAAGCGGGCCCGGTACCAGGACAACGGCATCGCCGAGATCCTGGACAAGGAGACGGGCGCCTCCCGCTACACGAGCCACGACGAGCTGAGGTACTCGCTGCGCTCGCTCGCGATGTACGCCGGTTTCGTCCGGCACGTGTACCTCGTCACCGACGGCCAGAAGCCGCACTGGCTGGACGACACCGCCCCCGGGATCACGGTCGTCGACCACCGGGACATCTTCCCGGCCGACGTGCTGCCCGTCTTCAACTCGCACGCGATCGAGACGCGGCTGCACCACATACCCGGCCTGTCCGAGCACTACCTCTACTTCAACGACGACGTCTTCGTCGGCCGCCCGGTCACCCCGGAGCACTTCTTCCACGGCAGCGGTCTGATGAGGATCCCGGTGTCGCCGCTCAAGATCGGCGTCGGCAAG
Organism: Streptomyces sp. NPDC046870; assembly: GCF_040704595.1. NCBI lineage: Bacteria > Bacillati > Actinomycetota > Actinomycetes > Kitasatosporales > Streptomycetaceae > Streptomyces > Streptomyces sp. NPDC046870. Next base: position 409,867 of record NZ_JBEYXM010000004.1, on the reverse strand, counting down.
CCGCACGCCGAGGAGACCGCCACCAACTCCGCGAGCAAGAACGTACGGCGGCTGCTGCTGGAGAGGTTCGGGCGGATGACCACGAACAACTTCATGCACACCCCGCTGCCGCAGCAGCGCGGCACGCTGCACACGCTGGAGGAGCTGTTCCCGCAGGACGTGCGGCGCACCACCGCCTCCCGGTTCCGCTCGCCGCAGGACATCGCGATGACGGCGCCGCTGCTCTACCAGTACGCGCTGATGGCCGGCCGGGGCGTCCCGGGCAGGTTCAGCTTCCGGTACGTCAACATCAGCCGGCCGGACGCCGAGCGGCGCCTGGCCGACCTGCGCCGCAACCGCCGCTTCGACTTCTTCTGTCTCAACGACGTCGACGTGCCGCCACAGGAGCGGGACGCGGTCGGGATGCGGATGCACGAGTTCCTTGAGCACTACTTCCCCTTCCCGGGTCCCTTCGAGAAGCAGGGCTGACGGTGGCGGTCATGGCCATCGACTCCCGTCACCGCCTCGTGTCACCGCCGCCCGTGCTGCGGGCCGCCCGGGACCTGCCGCTGCGCCTGTTGTCACGCCTGCGGCTGTGGCTCGCGGCCCAGCTCTGGGCGCTGCGCGCAGCCCCGGCCCGCCGCCGGCTGCGCACCGCCGTCCCGGGGCTGCGCCGGGTCGCCTGCGGACCGGTACGGCTGTACGGGCGTACGGTCGCCTCCTACACCGCCGCGGGCGCCGCCGCCGACGACCTGGAGCAGGTGCGCGCCGTGCTGGAGGCGGCCGGCGTCCCCTGCTTCCTGGTCCCGGCCGAGCGGGGGCCCGGGGTGCCGCGGCCGGTGGTCGGGGTGGAGGAGTCGTACCGTGGCGCGGTCCTCGCCCGGGGCCTCGAACACTTCGCGCGCGGCGCCGGGTACGTCGGTGCGGTGGGGCCGGACGGCGCCGTGACCAGCGCGGTGCTGTGGGCCGACGGCAAGCTGCCGCGGGCGCTGCGCCGTGCCCCCGTGCTGCGCGCCGGTGTGGTCCGGCTGGGACCCGGCGGGCAGGTGCTCGGCGGGCTGGAGGCGGGCTGCGACATCGAGTTCTGGCGGTACGGGCGTGAGCTGGGCGCGGACCCCGGGCACCTGACGGTGCCCGGCACGATCCTCCAGGGCGATTTCGGTCCGGCACTGGTCGCCCCACGCCGCAACGCCGTCTCGGAAGTCCTGCCGGCGGCGGCTCGGCAGCCGGCGGGGGAGGGCGCTGGGGTGCCGGGGCAGCGACCTCCGGCCGCGGTCCCGGTGCGGCAGCCGTCAGCGTGGTGCACCCCGGCGGCCTTCGCCGTGTTCGCCGAGCCCGGTGTCGACCAGGTGTGCTTCCCCGTCGACGCCGTGTACACCTGGGTGGACGGGGACGACCCGGCGATGGCCGTGAAGCGCCGGGCCCACCGGGCGCTGTCCGACGACGTCATCGCCCCGCGTGAGACCGGTGCCTCCCGCTACACCAGCCACGACGAGCTGAGGTACGCGCTGCGCTCGCTGGAGATGTACGCCGGTTTCATCCGGAACATCTACCTCGTGACCGACGCGCAGACACCGGCCTGGCTGGACCCGGACGCGGCGGGGCTGACCGTGATCGACCACCGGGACATCCTCCCGGCCGACGCGCTGCCCGTCTTCAACTCGCACGCGATAGAGAGCCGGCTGCACCACATCCCGGGCCTGTCGGAGCACTACCTCTACTTCAACGACGACGTCTTCATCAACCATCCGGTGTGCGCGGAGACGTTCTTCCACGGCAACGGCATCGCCCGCATCCCGTTGTCCCCGCTCAAGCTCGGGGTCGGCGCCCCGCACCCGCTGGAGCCGGCGCCGAACTCGGCCGGGAAGAACGCCCGCGAGGTGATCCGCCGCTTCCACGGCAGGTACGTCACGCACAAGTCGCTGCACACCCCGCACCCCCAGCTGCTGGCGGTCATGCGGGAGATGGAGCACCTCGGCATCGAGGAGCTGGAGCGGACGGCGTACTCCCGCTTCCGGTCCACCACCGACGTCGCGCCGGCGTCCACGCTCCACCATCACTGGGCCATCGCGACGGGCCGGGCGGTGCCGGCCGACTACAGCTTCCGGTACGTCCAGCTGGGCACGCCGGACATGCGGCGGCGGCTGGCGCGGCTCGCGGCCGGCGAGGACGTGGACTTCTTCTGCCTCAACGACGTGGACACCGACCCGGCGGACCGGGCGGCGGCACGGTCGGCCCTCCGCGCCTTCCTGGAGCGGAAGTATCCGTTCCCGAGCCGTTTCGAGCGGGCGGCACGGACGGCGTCGTACCCCGCTCCACCCGGTCGTGGCCCGATTGACGTGAACCGTTAATCGACTGGCGTTCCCAAGGCCCCCACTCGTAAGTTGTGATCACCGCTTGAGCCGCTTACCTGCATGGGGGATCCTCGATGTCACCAGCCCGTGTGAGACGCGCTGTCCACGAATCCGTCTCCGGGCTCCCCAAGGAGTTCTGGTGGCTGTGGACCAGCACCCTCGTCAACCGGCTGGGCGCGTTCGTGGCCACGTTCATGGCCCTGTACCTCACGCTCGACCGCGGCTACTCCGCCTCGTACGCCGGTCTCGTCGCCTCCCTGCACGGGCTCGGCGGGGTCGTCTCCTCGCTGGGCGGCGGGGTGATGGCCGACCGGCTCGGCCGGCGGCCCACGCTGCTCATCGCGCAGACCGCCACCGCCGCCGCGGTCGCCCTGCTCGGCTTCGTGACCGACCCGGTCGCCATCGCCGCCGTCGCCTTCCTCGTCGGCATGGCCTCCAACGCCTCCCGGCCGGCCGTGCAGGCGATGATGGCCGACATCGTCCGGCCCGAGGACCGGGTGCGGGCCTTCTCCCTCAACTACTGGGCGATCAACCTGGGCTTCGCCGTGTCCTCCACGGCCGCCGGGTTCATCGCCGAGTTCAGTTATCTCGCCGGGTTCCTGATCGAGGCCGGGATGACCCTGGCCTGCGCGGTCGTCGTCTTCGCCAAGCTGCCGGAGTCGCGGCCGGCGGCCACGGCCAAGCAGACGGAGGACGGCGTCAGCCTGGGCACGGTGCTGCGGGACGGGCGGTACATGGCCGTCGTCGGGCTGTCCTTCCTCGTCGCCCTGGTCTTCCAGCAGGGCTCGGTCGGACTGCCGGTGGCGATGGGGCGGGCCGGGTTCTCCCCGGCCGACTACGGCCTCGCCATCGCCGTCAACGGCATCCTGATCGTCGCCCTGCAGATCCCCGTCACCCGGTTCATCGAGCACCGCGACCCGCGCACCCTCCTGGTCGCCTCCTCGCTCCTCGCGGGGTACGGCTTCGGGCTGACCGCGTTCGCCGGCTCGGTCGGCGTCTTCATGGTCACCGTGTGCGTGTGGACGCTGGCCGAGATCGTCAACGCCCCGACCCAGACGAGCCTCGTCGTCCGCCTGTCCCCGGTCCACGGCCGCGGACGCTACCAGGGCATGTACACGCTCTCCTGGTCCGTCGCCGCCCTGATCGCGCCCCTGATGTCGGGCGTGGTCATCGACCACCTCGGCGCCGGATGGCTGTGGGGGACGTGCGCGGTGGTGGGGACGGCGGCCGGGCTCGGCTACGGCGTCCTGATGCGCCGCCTGCCCCCGGAACGGCCGGCCCCGGCCCCGGCCCCGGCGGACACCGCGACCGAGGTCAGTACGGCCTAGATGTGCTGTCCCGGACCCGGTCGTGTGGATCGTCCTCGTCCCGGCGTCGATGGCCCCGGTGCGGCCGGACCAAGGCGGACCTGGACCCCGAGCAGGCCCCGGACCGGTTAGGGGCCCGCGCGTACGCCTCCGGCCGCACGGCCGCACGGCCAACCAGTGACCCGAGATCAGCAGATCCGCCGGCCGACGCGGAACGCAGCGGGTGCCGTCGGCCGAGTGGAAGGCAGCGGGTGCCCGACCGCCGACGCGCAAGGCAAGCGCCGGGTGTCCGTCCGCCGACGCGCAAGGCAAGCGCGGGGTGTCCGTCCGCCGACGCCGGAGGCGAGCCCGCGCTCACGCCTCCAGCGGCACGGGGTGCACCTCGTCCGCCCGGTGGCCGGCGCGCTCGTGGACGCGCTGGACGGCTTCCGCCGAGGGCGCTTCGGAGAGGCAGTAGACGAGGCCGGACTCCGGGTCCGCCCAGGCGTGCTCGAAGTGCACGGACTCGTCCGCCTCGATGGCGAGGTCGGCCCGGTGCGCCTCCATCAGCTGGTCGGCCGTGATGCCCTCCATGCCACGGTGCACGTCGATGAACTTGGCCATGGCCCGCCACCTCCTGTCGCCGGCTGCCGTCCCACCCGCACCTTCCATGCTGCGCCCGGGGTGCGGGAGGGGCATCCGGTACGCCGGGGGCCGGTGCGAGACGCGCTCACACCGGCCCGTACGAGCCGTTCAGCCGCACTGGCAGGGGTTGCCCGACTGGCAGCCGCAGCCGCAGCCGGAGCCGCAGCCGCACGCGCCGAACAGCGGAAGGGTCCTGATCTCGGCGGGCTGCCCGGTCTCGCGCTCCTGCGTCGGGTCGGGCGTGGTGCTGGGGGATTCGGCCATGGGTCCCTCCTAGACCTGGGGCAGGGTGCCCTCGCCCATTTCATGCCCGTCGTGCCGGGCGCATCAACGGCGCACGGAGGCGTTCACGGATCCGGACGGCCCCGGCCCGCAGGGGTCACACCCCCTCGGTGCCCGTCACCGGCTGGATGTCCGGCTGCAACTCGTCCGCGTGCTCACCGGTCACCAGGTAGACCACGCGCTTGGCGACGGCCACGGCGTGGTCGGCGTACCGCTCGTAGTAGCGGCCCAGCAGGGTGACGTCCACGGCCGTCTCGATGCCGTGCTTCCAGCGCTCGTCGATCAGGTGCTGGAAGAGCGTGCGGTGCAGCAGGTCCATGTCGTCGTCGTCCTGCTCCAGCTGGAGGGCCAGGTCGACGTCCTTGGTCACGAGCACTTCGGCCGCCTTGGCCATCAGGCGCTGCGCGAGCTGGCCCATCTCCAGGATGGTGGCGTGCAGGTCGTACGGGACGGCCCGGTTCGGGAAGCGCAGCCGCGCGAGCTTCGCCACGTGCTGGGCGAGGTCGCCCGAGCGCTCCAGGTCGGCGGACATCCGCAGCGACGTGACGACGATCCGCAGGTCCGTCGCCACCGGCTGCTGCCGGGCCAGCAGGGCTATCGCCCGGGCCTCCAGGTCGTGCTGGAGTTCGTCGACCTTCTTGTCGGCCTCGATCACGCTCTCGGCCAGCTTCAGGTCGGAGTCGAGGATGGCGGTCGTGGCGCGCCCGATCGCCGATCCGACCAGCCGGGCCATCTCCACCAGTCCGTCGCCGATCGAGTCCAGTTCCTCGTGGTACGCGTCCCGCATCAGGGTTCCCTCTCATCGGTGTGCTTGGTCCCCACGCTCCCACGTTGTGCCCCGCACCCGTCCGTTTCCGCCACCCCGAATGAACCGGTACTGGCTGCAAGGTGAACTCTGGGCGACGAGTGTCCGAGGTCGCACGGTGACGGCTGTGGTCATGTCCTGCGCCGTGCCTAACCTGGTGGCATGGACGTGAACGCGGCGGTCGCCGCAGCGGCAGCGATCGCCGGGGTGCTCACCGGTGTCATCGCCGTGCTGGCGTTCCGCTGGAGCGAACGCGACCAGAAGCGACCGACCAGGACTTCCTTGCACACCGATCCCGTACTCCCGCCCGGCGTGGACACCGTACTGTCCGTGCTCCGCTCCTCCGCCGTCGTCCTCGACGAGGCCGACGCCGTGGTCAAGGCCAGCTCCGCCGCCTACGCCCTCGGACTGGTCCGCGGCGGCAAGCTCTCGGTGGAGCCCATGCTCCAGATGGCCCGGGACACCAGACGGGACGGGGAGATACGGCAGGTCGAGCTGGACCTGCCCCGGCGCGGCACCGGCCGGGGCGAGGCCCTCGCCGTCTCCGCGCGCGTGGCCCCGCTCGGCTCCCGCCTGGTCCTGCTGCTGGTCGAGGACCTGACCGAGGCCCGCCGGATCGAGGCGGTGCGCCGCGACTTCGTGGCGAACGTCAGCCATGAGCTGAAGACGCCCGTCGGCGCGCTGTCCCTGCTCTCCGAGGCGGTGATGGACGCCTCCGACGACCCGGAGGCGGTGCAGCGCTTCGCCGGCCGGATGCAGATCGAGGCGACCCGCCTGACCAACCTGGTGCAGGAGCTGATCGACCTCTCCCGGGTGCAGAACGACGACCCGCTGGAGGACGCCGAGCCCGTCCGGGTGGACGAGCTGGTCGCCGAGGCCATGGACCGCTGCCGTCACCAGGCGGGCACGAAGCAGATCACGATGGCCTCGAACGTATGGGTGCCCGAAGGACCCGATCAGGGCGGTGGCGGGCGGCGGGCGGACGGAGCGGCGGACCTGCACGTCTGGGGCAACCGGGGCCAGCTGGCCGCCGCCCTCGGCAACCTGGTCGAGAACGCCGTCAACTACTCCCCGGCCCGCACCCGCGTCGGCATCGCCGCACGCCGGATCAGCGCGCCCGGCGGCGACATGATCGAGCTGGCGGTCACCGACCAGGGCATCGGCATCTCGGACAAGGACAAGGAGCGCATCTTCGAGCGCTTCTACCGCGTCGACCCGGCCCGCTCCCGGGCCACCGGCGGCACCGGTCTGGGTCTCGCCATCGTCAAGCACGTGGTCGCCTCGCACGGCGGGGAGGTCACGGTCTGGAGCGCCGAAGGCCAGGGCTCCACCTTCACCCTCAGGCTGCCGGAGGCGGGCGCGGCCCGCGACCGCGCACAGCAGCACCCCGACCTCGACGACGAGGCCGGCCCCACCGACCCACCCCCGTACGCATCGCTTCCCGCCCCGGAGGTCCTTCCGTGACCCGTGTGCTCGTCGTCGAGGACGAGGAGTCCTTCTCCGACGCCCTGTCGTACATGCTCCGCAAGGAGGGCTTCGAGGTCGCCGTCGCGGCGACCGGCCCTGACGGCCTGGACGAGTTCGAGCGCAACGGCGCCGACCTGGTCCTCCTGGACCTGATGCTGCCGGGCCTGCCCGGCACCGAGGTCTGCCGCCAGCTGCGCGGCCGCTCCAACGTCCCCGTGATCATGGTGACCGCCAAGGACAGCGAGATCGACAAGGTCGTGGGGCTCGAGATAGGAGCCGACGACTACGTCACCAAGCCGTTCTCCTCCCGCGAGCTGGTCGCCCGCATCCGCGCGGTGCTGCGCCGGCGCGGCGAGCCGGAGGAGGTCACCCCGGCCGCGCTGGAGGCGGGGCCGGTCCGCATGGACGTCGACCGGCACGTGGTCACCGTCGGCGGCTCCAAGGTCGACCTCCCGCTCAAGGAGTTCGACCTCCTGGAGATGCTGCTGCGCAACGCGGGCCGTGTGCTCACCCGTATGCAGCTCATCGACCGCGTCTGGGGCGCCGACTACGTGGGCGACACCAAGACCCTCGACGTCCACGTCAAGCGCCTGCGCGCCAAGATCGAGCCGGACCCGGGTGCGCCGCGGTACCTGGTGACGGTGCGGGGCCTGGGCTACAAGTTCGAGCCGTAGACCGCGAGCGCTCGCGGCTGGGTGAGCGCCCGACGCATGCCGAAGGGCGGCACCCCCGTGGGGGTACCGCCCTTCGGCGTACGGCTGGTCAGTGACCGGCGGCCGACGCCGACGCCGAGTCGTGCGGGGTGGCGGGCGCACCGGAGGCGGTGTCCGACGGGCTCGTCCCGTGGCCGCTCCCCGGCTTGCCGCTGGCGGACGCGCTCGCGCTGCCGGACGGGGTGGCCGTGGCGCCGCCGGCACCGGCCGGGGCGGACGGGACCTGGCTCGGGCCCCACTTGTCGAAGTAGCTGGTGGCCGGGACGACGAAGGCGCGCAGGCTCACCTTGCCGGTCTTGCTGAAGGTGAAGGTGATCCTCTGGGCGTTGCCGTCCTGGACGGCCTCGCGGCCGCTGGGCAGCGTCGCGGACGCGTTGTCCTTGCCGCCGAGGATCAGCGAGCCGTGCGCCGGAACGGTCAGGCTCTGGCCCTTGGCGGGCTTCAGCTCGGCGGACGTCCCGCTCCCGTCCAGCGTGATCGACTGGAGGGTCTGGTCGGTGCTCCCGGAGTTGAACACGGTCGCGGAGATCACCGCGGGGCCCGTCGACTGGAGGTCGGGCTGGGTGATGACCAGGGCGTTCTGGACCTTGATGTCGCCCACGCTGGTCGCCGCGTTGTCCGGCTTGATCTCCAGGGTCTGGGCGTTGTTTCCGGCGCCGCAGGCGGCGAGCGAGGCGATCGAGAAGACGATGGCGGAGGCGGCGAGGGCGCCGCGTCGAAGGCTGCTGCTCACGGCGGCGGCAACTCCTTGAACGCGCGGGCGGCTCCCCTTGTAAAGCCGCCCTAAGTGTCTGTCAGCGGCTTCAGGCTACCGAGCCGTTCCGGCGCCGTCGCACCCGACCCTCCCCCTGGCCGCGGGCTTCCCTCCGGCTGGGGGTACTCCGCGGGGCCCGCGTGACCCCGCGGCCGCATTGCGGAGCCGCTGGTCCGTCATTCACATAACGCGACGGCGACCGCCTTGCGGGCCCTCACAACGAGGGTCGCGAAATTTCCGTGAAGGAATGCGCGAGCCTCCCCGATATTGATCACGACGCACCCCTCCGGCAGCCGTTGATCAATTCCGGAATCGTCCGGTACCCGGCCCTGGTCACCGAACGGAGTAGCGGAAGTCGCACGCTTGAGACCCGACAAAACGGGATGTTCCGCCACTTGAGGTGGCCTCCTGGGACGTGTGACGTACGTGTTTCGCCCCGCCCGCAGAGCCCCTCCGACCTGCGAATACCCCGTTCCGGAGGCTCCCCGCAGCACGTTCCGGTTGCTGTTGTCAAGCCCTGAGATATGCCCTGACCTGCGAAAACGCCATTCAGAAGACGCCGTATCCGTGTTACCCTGGATAGCCACGGAAGGGGTACCTGTCACATGACGTTCAAGGTTGGCGACACCGTGGTCTATCCCCATCACGGGGCCGCGCTGATCGAGGCCATCGAAACTCGCCAGATCAAAGGCGTGGACAAGACCTACTTGGTGCTGAAGGTCGCCCAGGGTGACCTCACGGTGCGTGTGCCAGCGGACAATGCGGAGTTCGTCGGCGTGCGTGATGTGGTCGGTCAGGACGGGCTGGACCGGGTCTTCGAGGTGCTGCGCGCGCCGTACGCCGAGGAGCCCACGAACTGGTCGCGTCGTTACAAGGCAAACCTGGAGAAGCTCGCCTCCGGCGATGTCATCAAGGTCGCGGAAGTCGTGCGTGACCTGTGGCGCCGCGAGCGCGAGCGCGGACTGTCCGCCGGTGAGAAGCGCATGCTCGCCAAGGCCCGCCAGATCCTGGTGAGCGAACTGGCTCTCGCGGAGAACACGAACGAGGACAAGGCCGAGGCCCTGCTCGACGAGGTGCTCGCCTCCTGACGCGCGACGGCAGCGAACCCTCGCTTCCGGCCCGCTCAGCACACTGAAATGCCGCGGTGCCCGATGACACTGATCCTGTCGCCGGGCGCTGCGGCATGTTGCGTCCCCGCGGCGCTCCTCGGGAAGCCGGTGGACGGGATGCCTGAGGACGGGCCCACCCGACACGCGGTCCCCCGATAATCGATCACCGGTCGATACGCGATCCCCCGGTACTCGATCTGCCGGTACTCGATGTGCCGGCCCGGGCGGATGGCTCGACCAGGGTCACGGAAAGGGTCCGGTCAAGGCGTCGCGCCCGGCACTCCTCCAGGCCATACCCACCTAGGTCGAGCACACAAACCTGACAGGAACCGATGTCTGACGAATCGCGCCCCACCCCCGCGCAGACCCCCGTCGCCGCCGTGATTCCCGCCGCCGGCCGGGGCGTACGGCTCGGCCCGGGCGCCCCCAAGGCGCTCCGCGCGCTGAACGGCACACCCATGCTCATCCACGCGGTCCGCGCCCTCGCCGCGTCCCGCCACGTCTCGCTGGTGATCGTCGTGGCCCCGCCGGACGGCGCCGCCGAGGTCAAGTCCCTGCTCGACGCGCACGCGCTGCCGGAGCGGACGGACTTCCAGGTCGTCCCCGGCGGCCCGTCCCGCCAGGAGTCGGTCCGCATCGGCCTGGACGCCCTGCCCCCGCACTACCGGATCGTCCTCGTCCACGACGCGGCCCGGCCGCTGGTCCCGGTCGACACCGTCGACGCGGTGATCGAGGCCGTACGCGACGGCGCCCCCGCCGTGGTGCCCGCGCTGCCGCTGGCCGACACGGTCAAGGAGGTCGCGCCCGCGGCCGTGGCCGGCGACCCGGAGCCGGTCGTCGCCACCCCCGAGCGGGGCCGGCTGCGGGCCGTGCAGACCCCGCAGGGCTTCGACCGGGCGACCCTGGTCCGCGCCCACGAGAGCGTCACCGAGAACGTCACCGACGACGCGAGCATGGTGGAACAGCTGGGGCTGCCGGTCGTGGCCGTCCCCGGCCACGAGGAGGCGTTCAAGGTCACCCGCCCCCTCGACCTGATCCTCGCCGAGGCGGTCCTGGCCCGCAGGAGGCTGACCGATGGCTTCTGAGGCCGGCTTCGTGCTTCCCCAGGTCGGCATCGGCACCGACATCCACGCCTTCGAGGAGGGCCGCGAGCTGTGGTGCGCTGGCCTGAAGTGGGAGGGCGAGGGGCCCGGCCTGGCCGGCCACTCCGACGCCGACGTCGTCGCCCACGCGGCCTGCAACGCCCTCTTCTCCGCCGCCGGGCTCGGTGACCTGGGGCAGCACTTCGGCACCGGCCGCCCCGAGTGGTCCGGCGCGTCCGGGGTCACCCTGCTCACCGAGGCCGCCCGGATCGTGCGCGCGGCGGGCTTCACCATCGGCAACGTCGCCGTCCAGGTGGTCGGCCCCCGCCCGAAGATCGGCAAGCGGCGCGACGAGGCGCAGAAGATCCTCTCCGAGGCGGCCGGCGCGCCCGTGTCGGTCTCCGGCGCCACGACGGACGGGCTCGGCTTCCCGGGGCGCGGGGAAGGGCTGATGGCGGTGGCCACGGCACTCGTGGTGCGGGTGAGCTGACGGCGTGGCAGGGTACCCACACGACCACCAGTGATCGTGTACTCCGGAGGGTGCCCATGTCCGCCGTACTGTCCGACCGCCTGAAGTCCGTGCTCGACGGCAAGGTGTTCGTCGTCCTCGGCACCGTCCAGCCCGACGGAAGCCCGCAGATGTCCCCGGTGTGGGTGAAGCGCGACGGCGACGACCTCCTGGTCTCCACGACGGTCGACCGCCGCAAGTACCACAACCTGGAGCGCGAGCCCCGGGTGACGGTCGTCGTCGTGAACCCCGACGAGCCGTACGAGTACGCCGAGATCCGCGGCACCGCCGAGACCACGACCGAGGGCGGCCAGGAACTCATCGACGACCTCAGCCGCAAGTACACGGGCAAGGACTACGCGGACTTCAACCCGGCATCCGGCCAGGACGCCGAGCGGGTGGTCGTACGGATCCGGCCGCGGAAGGTCGTCGGGCGGTTGTGACGGTGGCCGGGGGCGGCCGGTGAGGACCGCGCCGCCGGTGGCCGGAGACCGTGGCCGGGTGCGGTGACCGGCAGCGGGCCGGGACGCCGGGCGGGTGGTCGTAGGGAGCCGGCCGGGGCCCGGTCCCGTGGTGAGGCGGCTTCCTCGTGGGAAGGCGCATGGCACTGCCCAGGGCCCACTACTCTGGAGTGGTGACTATTCGCCTGTACGACACCAGCGCCCGGCAGATCCGTGACTTCACCCCGCTCAAGCCGGGCTGTGTCTCGATCTACCTCTGTGGCGCCACCGTGCAGGCGGCACCCCACATCGGCCACATCCGCTCGGGCCTCAACTTCGACATCATGCGCCGCTGGTTCGCCTACCGCGGCTACGAGGTGACGTTCATCCGCAACGTCACCGACATCGACGACAAGATCATCGCCAAGAGCCACGAGCAGAACCGGCCCTGGTGGTCGATCGGGTACGAGAACGAGCGCGCGTTCAACGAGGGCTACGCCGCCCTCGGCTGCCTCCCGCCGACCTACGAACCCCGCGCCACCGGCCACATCACCGAGATGGTCGAGATGATGCGGGGCCTCATCGAGCGCGGGCACGCCTACGAGGCCGACGGCAACGTCTACTTCGACGTGCGGTCCTTCCCGCACTACCTGGAGCTGTCCCGGCAGGAGCTGGACAACCTGCTCCAGCCGTCCGGCGAGGGCGAGACCGGCAAGCGGGACCCGCGCGACTTCGCCATGTGGAAGTCCGCCAAGCCGGGCGAGCCGACCTGGCCGACCCCCTGGGGACCGGGCCGCCCCGGCTGGCACCTGGAGTGCTCGGCGATGGCCCACAAGTACCTGGGCAGCGCCTTCGACATCCACGGCGGCGGCCTCGACCTGATCTTCCCGCACCACGAGAACGAGATCGCCCAGGCCAAGGCCTACGGCGACGAGTTCGCCCGGTACTGGGTGCACAACGCCTGGGTGACCATGGCCGGCGACAAGATGTCCAAGTCACTCGGCAACAGCGTGCTGGTCAGTGAGATGGTCAAGCAGTGGCGGCCCGTCGTGCTGCGCTACTACCTGGGCACCCCGCACTACCGCTCGATGATCGAGTACAGCGAGGAGTCCCTGCGCGAGGCCGAGTCCGCGTTCGCGCGGATCGAGGGCTTCGTGCAGCGGGTCACCGAGCTGGCCGGGAAGCCGGTCGAGCCGGCCGCCGAGGTCCCGCCGGCCTTCGCCGAGGCGATGGACGACGACCTGGGCGTCCCGCAGGCCCTCGCCGTCGTGCACACCACCGTCCGGCAGGGCAACAGCGCGCTGGCCGCCGACGACAAGGAGGGCGCCGTCGCCCGGCTCGCCGAGGTGCGGGCCATGCTCGGCGTCCTCGGCCTCGACCCGCTCGACCCGCACTGGGCCGGTGAGGCCGGCGACCGGGGCGAGGACCTGAACGGCGTGGTCGACAGCCTCGTACGCCTCGTCCTCGACCAGCGCGAGTCCGCCCGCGCCCGCAAGGACTGGGCCACCGCCGACGCCATCCGCGACCAGCTCGGCCAGGCCGGGCTGGCCATCGAGGACAGCCCGCAGGGTCCGCGCTGGAGCCTCGGCCCGCGCTAGCCCCCGCTTGATCGATTGTGCCGCCCGGCCCTCCGGGCGGCACACTGCATAAGACGTACGTACGAAAGCTCACGAAGACAGGTAGGTCATGGCCGCGAACAACCGTCGCATGTCCGGCAAGAAGGGCGCGCAGGTCGGCAGTGGCGGCCAGCGGCGCCGGGGCCTGGAAGGCAAGGGCCCGACCCCGCCCGCCGAGATGCGCAAGGGGCACGCCAAGCAGCGCGCCGCCGCGGCCAAGGCCCGCCGCGCGCAGGGCCGCACGCCGCAGCGCCGGGGCGGTGGCAGGTCCACCTCCGAACTGGTGGTCGGCCGCAACCCGGTCGTCGAGGCGCTCCGCGAGGGCGTCCCCGCCTCCACCCTCTACGTCCAGCAGTTCATCGACAACGACGAGCGCGTCCGCGAGGCCCTCCAGCTCGCCGCCGAGCGCGGTGGCATCAACCTCATGGAGGCCCCGCGCCCCGAGCTGGACCGCATGACGAACGGCCTCAACCACCAGGGCCTGGTCCTCCAGGTCCCGCCGTACGAGTACGCGCACCCGGAGGACCTGCTCGACGCCGCGGCCGAGGAGGGCGAGGACCCGCTGGTCGTGGCCCTGGACGGGGTCACCGACCCGCGCAACCTCGGCGCCGTCGTCCGCTCCGTCTCCGCCTTCGGCGGCCACGGCGTCATCGTGCCCGAGCGCCGCTCGGCCGGCATGACCGCCGGTGCCTGGAAGACCTCCGCCGGTACGGCCGCCCGTACGCCGGTCGCCCGCGCCACCAACCTCACCCGGACCCTGGAGGCCTACAAGAAGGCCGGCCTCACGGTGGTCGGTCTGGCGGCGGACGGCGAGGTCGAACTCGGTGACCTGGAGGCCCTTCAGGGTCCGGTCGCCATCGTCGTCGGCAGCGAGGGCAAGGGCCTGTCCCGGCTGGTCGGCGAGACCTGCGACTTCCGCGTCCGCATCCCGATGCCGGGCGGCGCCGAGTCGCTCAACGCGGGTGTGGCCGCCGGCGTCGTGCTGTACGAGGCCGCACGCAGGCGCAGCTGAACAACCGTCCGGACGGGCCTGAACACCCGTCCGGAAGTTCACACCTGCGGGGTAATTCGGGCGGCCATATGGCGCTCCGGGCCGCTTTGACGGGGTCCGGACACATCCGGGCGGTCAAAGCAGTGTCCTAACGCCACGTCACTCGGTTAGATGAGTGTGGACACCAGAACACCCCGCACACCCACGGGGGACCGTTCGTCGGGATTCGACGACGCTCCCGCGCTGAGCATGGTGAAGGTGCCGAGCGATCCGGCGCAGGTCATCGTCAATCACGCCAGCTTCCGCGTGCAGCTGGGCGCGGCGGCCAAGCGCACCCAATCCCCGCGGATCGCCCGGCATCTGAGTGCCGCCCAGGACACCGCCCGGATGCCCGTCGTGGGCACGGCGGGCCGGGCCGGCGCCACCGGCCGCCGCCGCCCCGTCGTGTGGAGCGGCAGGTCCGCCCCCGACGACACCGGCGCCCACCGGCTCCTCCAGGCCGTGCGGGGCAGCAGCGTCCGCCACGCCGACGAGCCCGAGGCCGGCGCCACCCAGGTCATCCCGCGCGTCCAGACGGGTTACGCCGACGCCTACGACGCACGCGACCTGACCGTCGAGACCCCCGTCGTCGGCCACCAGCGCACCGCCCCGGGCGCCGACGGCACCCGCCTCCTGCCGCACATGCGCACGGCCACCGGCGCCTACGACGACCCGGCCTACCCCGCCTACCCCGACGACGAGCCGTACGACACCTACCCGGCCGACACCGACCCCGGCGCGGACGGCGACGCCCCGCGCCGCGCCAAGCGCCAGGGCGACGACCCGGCCCGGCACGCCTACTACCCCGGCCGCCGGCTCAACCTCGGCGTCGTCCTGCTCCCCCTGCGCGTCTTCCTCGGCTTCATCTCCATCTACGCCGGCATGGGCAAGCTGTGCGACCCCGTCTACTTCGACGGCGGCAAGCGCGGCTCCATGGTGACCTGGCTCAACACGCTGCACCCCTGGGACGTCGCCGAGCCGCTGCGCCAGTTCGCCCTGCACCACCCGGTCGGCTCCGGCCTGGTCATCGCGTTCCTCCAGGTCGTCGTCGGCGTCCTGACCATCCTCGGCTGCTGGCAGCGCGTCGCGGCGGTCGTCGGCGTGCTGCTCTCCGCCGCCCTGATCGTCACCGTCAGCTGGAAGACCGTCCCGGTCTACGACGCCCCGGACATCATCTACCTCGCCGCCTGGTCCCCGCTGATCATCGCCGGCGCGCCCGTCTACTCCGTGGACGGCCGACTCGCGGGCGGTGCCTGGCGCCGTCTCGGCCCCCGCGCCGACATCTGGGAGCTGCGCCGCTACGTCCTGCGCCGTGGCGCGCTGATCACGGCCGTCACGGTCGGCCTGACCCTGTTCATCGGGTCCCTGCTGGGCGGCGCGGTCCGCGACTCCAGCCGCGTGGTCGTCCCCGGACCCGGCGAGGCGCCCCGCAACCAGCTCCCCGGCTCCCCGCTCCCGCAGGAGCCCGGCACGCGGCACGAGAAGACCCCGTCGGCGTCCACCTCCCCGACGGACGGCGCCACGGCCGGCGCGAGCCCCTCGGGGGCGGCGACGACCCCGGGCACCAGCCGGGCCACCTCCGGCGGAACCACCACTGCCCCGACCCAGACCCAGGGCACCACGGGTCAGGTCCCGCCCCGCCGGACGTCCCCGACGACGGGTGGCGCCCCCAGCACGACGGCGGGCCCGACGAGCACGGGCGGCGGCACGAGCACCGGCGGGTCGACGACGGGCGGCGGCAGCACGTCCACGGGCGGCGGCACCTCCACCGGCCAGCCGGGTCTGGTGGGCGGCCTGCTGGGCTGACGGAACAGGAACAGGACAGGGCCCCGTACCGGGAAAGGTACGGGGCCCTCTTCGCTCTCGGCGGGCCCGGGCCGGTCGTCCCGCCCAGGGGCCCGCGCGCCGGTCAGCGGCCGAGCGCCGCCAGTTCCTTGGCCGCCTCCGTCAGGTCCTTCGCCGTGTCGATGGCCCGCCAGTACGCCCCCTGCGGAATGGGGAACCCGGCCAGTTTCTTCTCCCTGGCCAGCCGGGGGAACGTGGTCCGCTCGTGGTCACCCCGCTCGGGCAGCAGGGAGGAGAACTCCGGCGAGAACACGTAGACACCCGCGTTGATCTCGAACGTCGACGGCGGTGCCTCGATGAAGTCGGTGATGTGCCCGAACCCGTCGGTCTTCACCGCACCCCACGGAATCCGCGGCCGGGCGAGCGCCAGCGTGGCGACGGCGTCCCGCTCGGTATGGAAGTCGGCCATGTCCCGCAGGGAGAACCGCGTCCAGATGTCGCCGTTCGTGGCGTACCAGGGCCGTTCGGGGTGCGGCAGACGGGCCGCCGCGTACCGCAGGCCGCCGCCGCGGCCGAGGGGTTCGCTCTCCACGACGGTGGTGACGGAGACGGGAAGGTCGGCCGAGTCCAGCCACTTCTGCAGGACGTCGGCGAGGTGGCCGCAGGAGACCACGACGTCCGTCACACCTTCCTCGGCCAGCCAGGTCAGCTGGTGGCCGATGATCGGAGTGCCCGTACCGGGGATCTCGACCATCGGCTTGGGCCGGTCGTCGGTGTACGGACGCAGCCGGGAGCCCTGGCCACCGGCCAGGACCACGGCTTGAGTGGGGCGCGACGCGGCGTTCGGATGGGTCATGACCGCACTGTACGTGGCGCCCCACCGCTGTCCACGGGCGGCGGCGCGCTCCTTGGGGAGCCGTTACCCGGTTCACACCGGGAACCCGCCGCCGGGGCTCAGCTGTGCGCGGCCAGCACGCCCGAGGCGAAGGCCGTGTCGCACACCGGGCGGGCGTACGACTGGGCGCGGGAGGCGCCGTAGAGGTGCACCGCGGCCCTGCCGAGGGCGCGGGCGATGGAGGAGCAGTGCCGGGCCAGCGAGGGGCGGCCGTTGACGGCCTGCTGGAGGTGGGTGAGGACCACCCCCGGGTTCTTGTGCTGCAGCTCGGTCATCAGCTGGTCGCGGAGCACGTCCTGCGGGGCCCGGGTGGTCTTCCTGGCGGAGACCTCGACCGACGAGACGTCGGAGGCGGCCAGCACCGAGCTGGAGGGGCTCCCCGTCCAGTTGACCCGGGTGACCGCGAGGGTCCCGGAGAGCACCAGGACGACGGGCAGGACGAGGGCGAGAGTGCGGCCGATACGGCGGGCAGGGCCGCCCCGGTGGCCGCGTCGTGTCTGTGGGGTGGTGGAGTGCTTCACGCGTGTGAGGTTAGCGCCCTGTGATGATTTGGAGACATTGAGTCACCCTTACGGGGGATGAGAAGGCGCTGATTTCCGGGTAACGGGTTGACGGAAGGCCCCACCGCAAGATCGACGGGAAGGGCCCCGCACGCCGAGCGCGCGGGGCCCTTGCGATGCCGTCGGCCGTCAGTCGGACAGCCGCTCGCCGGTGGACGTGGAGAAGACGTGGGTCTCGCCCGGCCGCGGCACGACGTGCAGCGTGGAGCCCTTCTCCGGCACGGAGCGGCTGCTGACGCGGACCACGAGGTCCTTGGTCTCGCCGCCGACCTCGACGGTGCCGTAGACGTAGCCGTCGGCGCCGGTCTCCTCGACGACGTTCACGGAGACGGCGAGGCCGGCCGGGGCGTCGGAGGCGTCCTTGGACAGGGAGGCGGCGACGGAGCCGTTGTGCTCGACCACGTCGAAGTGCTCGGGACGCACGCCGACGGTGACCGTGCGGTCACCCTTGTCCGCGGCGGCCTTCAGGGCCTCCCGGTTGACCGGGACGACGCTGTTGCCGAACTTCACGCCGCCGTCGGTGATCGGCACCTCGATCAGGTTCATGGCGGGGGAGCCGATGAAGCCGGCGACGAAGAGGTTCGCGGGCTTGTCGTACATGTTCCGCGGCGAGTCGACCTGCTGGAGGATGCCGTCCTTGAGCACGGCCACCCGGTCGCCCATCGTCATGGCCTCGACCTGGTCGTGGGTGACGTAGACCGTGGTGATGCCGAGGCGGCGCTGGAGGGACGCGATCTGCGTACGGGTGGAGACGCGGAGCTTGGCGTCCAGGTTGGACAGCGGCTCGTCCATGAGGAAGACCTGCGGCTCGCGGACGATCGCGCGGCCCATGGCGACACGCTGGCGCTGACCGCCGGAGAGTGCCTTCGGCTTGCGGTCCAGGTACTCGGTGAGGTCGAGGATCTTCGCGGCCTCCTCGACCTTCTGCCGGATCTCCGCCTTGTTCACGCCGGCGATCTTGAGCGCGAAGCCCATGTTGTCGGCGACCGTCATGTGCGGGTACAGGGCGTAGTTCTGGAACACCATGGCGATGTCCCGGTCCTTGGGCGGCAGGTGCGTGACGTCGCGGTCACCGATGCGGATGGCGCCGCCGTTGACGTCCTCCAGGCCCGCGAGCATCCGCAGGGAGGTGGACTTTCCGCAACCGGACGGGCCGACCAGGACGAGGAACTCGCCGTCCTCGATCGCGATGTCGAGTGCGTCGACGGCGGGCTTGGTGGAACCCGGGTAGATCCGGGTCGCCTTGTCGAACGTGACTGTGGCCATGGTGATGGACCCCTTCTACCGGCAGGAACGTGCCGGACGATCCGTTGTAGGAAGGTGGTTGGTGTAGTCCACGCGAGTGAACTGGATCAGGACGGTACCTGGCGTTCACTCGATCTGTCAGTAGTCCGGCCGGTGTGAACTTCGCGGAAATTCTCGACGGACCGGCCCCGAGACGTGGGTACACTGCACGGGCACCCAGGTGTACGCCTCCTTAGCTCAGCTGGTCAGAGCGCCGCTCTTGTAAAGCGAAGGTCGTCGGTTCGAATCCGACAGGGGGCTCGTGCGGTCCAGGTGGGACGTCGTCCCACCTGGGCTTTCCTATGTGAGCAGGCGGGCGATCTCCAGTCGCCGGGCCTCGATCGGGCGGCCGTCCTCCACGTCCCACAGGGCGTTCTGGAGCAGGCGGCCGAGGGTCCACGCGCGGGCCCGGGCGCGGTCCAGACCGAGGACGTCGGTCATCGCGTCGAAGCGCCAGCGCACCTCGGCCGCGTCGAAGCGGTTGTCCAGGGCGGGCCACAGCTCGAAGCCGGGGTCGCCGGCCAGCGGCTTGGGGTCGATGGCGAGCCAGTCGGCGCGGTCGGCGGCGAGGACGTTCTCGTCGTGCAGGTCCCAGTGGAGCAGCCGGTCGCCGGGCTCGTGGACGACCTCGCGCACGGCGGCGGCGCAGTCGGCGACGATCCGGCGGACCCCGGGGTCCGGGATGCGCGGCAGCGCCCGCGGGGTCCGTTCCAGCATGGCCTCGGCCATGTCGCCCAGGCGGCGCAGGCCGGGCGGGGCGGGGAAGGACGTGAGGTGGGCCAGCAGCCGGGCGATGACCAGGACGGCCTCGCGGGTGTCGCCGAGGCCAGCGAGCATCCGGGACTCGTCCAGGCGCTCCAGGAGCATGGTGCCGGTGGCCGGGTCGTGGTCCAGGAGCCGTACCGCCCCGTCGCCGTCCCACACGCGCAGCGCGACCGGTTCGCCCACGCTCTCCTCGTCCGTCAGCTGGAGCTTGAGGACCGCGCGGAGGCCGTCGGCGCGGACGACCGGCAGGACCAGGGCGCTGACGCCGTTCATCGACGGCCCGTCGAGCGTGAGCCGCCAGCGGTGCAGGAACGCGGTCGCGAGGTCCGGCAGCGCGGCGATGAACGCCCGTCCCGCCGCGCCGTTGTACGTCTCCTGTGCCTTGGCCAGCTCGCCGGGGATGTCAATCACGAAGCGGACGATACTGGCGTGCGTCAATCGGCTCATGCGAATTCTCCGGGGCCTGAGCGGGGTGTGGGCGTATGTCCGCGCTGCTCCCGGCACGTACGTGTGGCTGGGGGTCCTGGTCGTGACGACCGTCGCGCTGCACCACATGTCGCCGGAGTTCGAGGAGCACTTCCTGCGGCGGCGGTCGACCAACATCCATGAGCTGTCCCGCAATCCGGTGCGGGTGCTGGTGGCCAGCGCGATGTGGATCGAGAGCGGGTACTGGGTGCCGTACGCCGTGCTGTACACGGTGTTCCACGCGCCGGCCGAGCGCTGGCTGGGCACGGCCCGCTGGCTGGCGGTGTGCGCGCTGGCGCACGTGCTGGCCTCGCTGATCAGCGAGGGGGCGCTGCTGGAGGCGATCCGCCGGGGCATGGCCCCGCACTCGGCGGTGAACACCCTGGACATCGGGGTGAGTTACGCGCTGGCCGGGGTGATGGCGGTGCTCACCTACCGGATCGCGGCGCCCTGGCGGTACGTGTACCTGCCGGTGGTGCTGGCCGTGTTCGGGCTGCCGCCGGCCGCCGGGCCGACCTTCACCGACGTCGGTCACATCGTCGCCGTACTGATCGGTCTGGCCTGCTATCCGCTGGTCAGGGACCGCGGAAAAGCATGGAATCCGAAGGAGACACTGGGCGGGCTCAGGGGTTAACGTCCCGGCCATGAGCAGCTCGGTGAGCAGTGTCGTGAACGGTGGCATCTCCTTCTGGTACGCGGACGACGGCCTTCCGGCGGTGCGGGAGCCGCTGCCCGGGGACGCGTCCGCCGACGTCGTGATCGTGGGCGGCGGCTACACGGGCCTGTGGACCGCGTACTACCTGAAGAAGGCCGCGCCCTTCCTGCGCATCACCGTCCTGGAGCAGAAGTTCTGCGGCTACGGCGCCTCCGGCCGCAACGGCGGCTGGCTGTACAACGGGGTCGCGGGCCGCGACCGGTACGCGAAGCTGCACGGTCACGAGGCCGCCGTACGGCTCCAGCGGGCGATGAACGACACCGTGGCCGAGGTGATCGCGGTGGCCGAGGCGGAGGGCATCGACGCCGACGTGCACCGGGGCGGCGTCCTGGAGGTGGCCACCACCCCGGCGCAGCTGGCCCGGCTGAAGGCGTTCCACCGGCACGAGCTGTCGTACGGGGAGAAGGACCGGGAGCTGTACGGCGCCCGGGAGACCGCCGAGCGGATCCGGGTCGCGGACGCGGTCGGCTCGGCCTGGACCCCGCACGGGGCCCGGTTGCACCCGGTGAAGCTGGTCAAGGGGCTCGCGGCGGCCGTGGAGGCGCTCGGGGTGATCATCCACGAGTCCACGCCGGTGACGGAGATCCGCCCCAAGCACGCGGTCACTCCCTACGGGACCGTCCGCGCGCCCTACGTGCTGCGCTGCACCGAGGGCTTCACCGCCTCCCTGAAGGGGCAGCGGCGGACCTGGCTGCCGATGAACTCCTCGATGATCGCGACCGAGCCGCTGACCGAGGAGCAGTGGGCGGGGATCGGCTGGTCGGGCCGGGAGACCCTCGGCGACATGGCGCACGCCTACATGTACGCCCAGCGCACGGCGGACGGCCGGATCGCGCTCGGCGGGCGCGGAGTGCCGTACCGCTTCGGTTCGCGCACCGACAACGACGGCCGGACGCAGGCGGCGACGGTCGAGGCCCTGCGGGAGATCCTGACCCGCTTCTTCCCGTCCCTGGCCGGGGTGCGGATCGAGCACGCGTGGTCGGGCGTGCTCGGGGTGCCGCGCGACTGGTGCGCCACGGTGACGCTCGACAGCTCCACTGGCCTGGGCTGGGCGGGCGGCTACGTCGGCTCCGGCGTCGCCACCGCCAACCTGGCCGCCCGCACCCTGCGCGACCTGGTGCAGCGGGACTCCGGACAGGGCGGGCGGACCGGGCTGACGGACCTGCCCTGGGTGAACCACAGGGTCCGCAAGTGGGAGCCGGAACCCTTCCGCTGGCTGGGCGTCCAGGGCATGTACGCCACCTACCGCGCCGCCGACCAGCGCGAACGCCTCCGTCCGGGCACGGAGTCCTCGCGGCTGGCGAAGGTGGCCGACCGGGTGGCGGGACGGCACTGAGGCCCGGTGCGCGGGCCGGTTACCCTCGCGGCATGATTCGTACCGCGACCCCCGACGACGTCCCCGTCATCCACGCCATGGTCCGTGAGCTGGCCGAGTACGAGAAGGCGCCCGAGGAGGCCCGGGCGAGCGAGGCGCAGTTGCGGGAGGCGCTGTTCGGGGAGCGGCCGGCCGCGTTCGCGCACATGGCGGTGGACGAGACGGGCGGGGAGCCGGTCGGGTTCGCGCTGTGGTTCCTCAGCTTCTCCACCTGGCGCGGGGTGCACGGCATCCACCTGGAGGACCTGTACGTCCGTCCGGAGGCGCGCGGCGGCGGCCACGGCCGGGCGCTGCTGGCCGAGCTGGCGCGGATCTGCGGGGAGCGCGGGTACGAGCGGCTGGAGTGGTCGGTGCTGGACTGGAACCGGCCGGCGATCGGCTTCTACGAGGCGCTGGGCGCCCGGCCCCAGGACGGGTGGACGGTGTACCGGCTCACGGACGGGGCGCTGACCGCACTGGGCTCGGCCGGCTGACACCGGTTCCCGGGCGGCGGGGCGCCCTCGCTCCATGCCGTCCCGGCCGTCGTCCGTCAGGGTTCCAGTACGACCTTGCCGATCGTTCGCCGTCCCTCCAGTGCCCGGTGGGCGGTGGCGGCCTGTGCGAGGGGGAAGCGGGTGACGGCCGGGCGCAGCCGGCCCCGGGCGGCCTCGGCGAGGGCGCGCATTTCCAGCGCGCGCAGGCCGCCGGCGCGTTCCAGCATCGCCGGGCCGAGCACCGACTCCGAGACGCCCTCGACGTGGTACCCCCGGCCGTGTCCGATGCCCTCCGCCGACCAGCCGAACACCAGATGCCGGCCGCCGGGGCCGAGCAGGGCGACGGCGTCCCGGGCGACCCGGCCGCCCACGCCGTCGTAGACGAGGGTCGCCGGCCGCCCGCCGAGGTGGGCGCGGACCTCGGCGGGCCAGCCGGGGTCGGTGTAGTCGACGGCGAGGCCGGCGCCGTTCGCGCGTACCCGGGCGGTCTTCTCCGGGCCGCCCGCGAGCCCGATCACGGTCGCCCCGGCGTTCCCGGCGTGCTGCACGAGCAGCGTGCCGATGCCGCCGGCCGCGGCCGGTACGACCACCACGTCGTCCGGTCCCGGCTCGGCGAACCGCGCGATGCCCAGCGCCGTACGGCCCGTGCCGATCATGGCGACGGCGGCGGCGAAGTCCAGGCCGTCCGGGATGTCGTGCACACGCTCGACCTCGGTGACGGCCAGTTCGGCGTAGCCGCCGGGCGCGAAGCCAAGGTGGGCCACCACCCGCCGGCCGAGCCACAGGCCGTCCACGCCGTCGCCGAGCGCGTCCACGACCCCGGCGACCTCCCGGCCGGGCACGGTCGGCAGGCGGGGAGGTTCGGGCAGCGGGCCCTGGTGGCCCTCCCGCAGGGCCGCGTCGAGCAGGTGCACACCGGCAGCGGCGACCGCGATCCGCACCTGGCCGGGGCCGGGGACGGGGTCCGGGAGCTCCTCGTAGGCCAGGTTCTCGGCCGGACCGAAGGCGTACAGGCGGACGGCGTGCATGGGACCCCCAGGAAGACGAGGTTCGGTGTGATCCCCACCCTCGGACCTCAAGCGCGCTTGAGGTCAAGGGCGGGCCGGCCGAGGATCAGGGACACCGCCGTCACCGCGCTGTTGAAGGACACCTCGGCGAGCACGCCCGGGGCCGCCACCTGGTCCCCCACGAGGTAGATCCCGTCGCCGCGGTCCACGGCGGGCCGGTCCCGCCAGCTGCGGCCCGGCAGGTCCACGGCTCCCGTACGGCCGTCCGCCACGGCCTCCCGCCGCCAGGTCACCCGCTCCCGCCACCCCCGGAACCCGAGGTCCAGCAGGTGCTCGGCGCGGGCCACGCCGTCGGCCCGGGCCTGGCCGGGCCCGATCGGGAACTGCCCCTGGATCAGCTGCTCCCCGGCGGGCGCGAGGGACGGGTCCTGCGCCGTGAAGCGCTCGATCCAGCCGGGCGCGTCCAGGTCGGAGACGGCGAAGGCGTCCCCGCGCCGGGTGCGTACGGCGAGGTCGAGCAGGACGGTGCGGCCGCCCGGCCACTCCAGCGCGTCGTCGCGGAGCAGCCGACGGGCGGCGGGCAGGCCGGTGGCGACGACCACCGGGGTGTCCGCCGGCAGTTCGTCCACCCGGGCGCCGGTCTCGATCCGCACGCCCATGTCCCAGGCCCGCGCGGCCATCCGGTCGATCACCCCGCCCCAGCCGCCGCGCGGGTAGTGCGCCTCCGGCGGCAGCTTGGCGGCCCGGCGCAGCCGCTCCTGCACGAAGGCGGCGGACAGGCCGCCCGGGTCGTGGTGGAACAGGGCCACCGCCGCGTAGTGCGCAGCCGCGCGGGCGCCCTCCTCCCCGGCGATCGAGCTCGCCCAGCCGAGGAAGTCGGCGTCGACGGGGGCCGGGCCGACCCGGCGCCGCAGCAGCCTGAGCATGGCGAAGGGCGGGGTGCGGCGCAGCGCGCCGTGGTGGCGCAGCCGCAGCCGGGCGGCCTCCAGGGGCGGCAGGGCGGCGAGCGGACCGATCAGGTCCCGCTGCCTCAGCCAGGTCCAGTGCGGGCCGCCGGCGTAGAGGGCGTGCGGGCCCTCGTTGGTCCGGTACGGCCCCTGTGCCGTCCGGGCCCGCCCGCCCAGGGTGCCGTGGGCCTCGTACACGGTGACCCGGGCGCCGGCCTCGGCGGCGGTGATCGCGGCGGTGAGTCCGGCGAAGCCGCCGCCGATGACGGTGATGTGGTGCGCGGGCTTGTGCATGGTTCTCCCTGCGGTCGGTGCGCCTGTCCGGCGGTACGACGGCCCGTGCCCCGCCGTGTGTGACATGCCGGGTGTCCTTGCAGGTCGGCGCCGGTTGTCAGTGGTGGGGTGCAGCATGGGCGCATGGTGAGGCGAGCGACGGGGAGCCGGTCCGCGGGCCGGGAGGCGGTGCGGGGCGCGCGGCGGCCGGAGGTGCGGCTGCCGCCGTTGGAGCCCTGGACCGAGGGAGAGCTGGCGCCGGACGGCGACTACGACGGGCTGGAGTTCCGGGAGTGCGACCTCGCCGGGCAGGACGGCGCGGGTGCCCGGTTCATGGACTGTGCGCTGACGGGCTGCGCGGTGGACGAGACCGCGCTGGGCCGGGCCCGGGTGCTGGACTCGGTGCTGACCGGACTGCGCGGGGTCGGGACGCGGCTGGCCGAGGCCACGCTCAGGGACGTCGAGCTGGTCGACGCCCGTCTGGGCGGGACGCAGTTGCACGGCGCCGTGCTGGAGAGAGTCGTGATCCGGGGCGGCAAGATCGACTACCTGAACCTGCGCGAGGCCCGCCTCAAGGACGTCGTCTTCGAGTCCTGCGTGCTGGTCGAGCCGGACTTCGCGGGCGCGCGCCTGGAGCGGGTGGAGTTCACCGACTGCGCCCTGAAGGGGGCCGACTTCGGCGGGGCGACCCTGACCGACGTCGACCTGCGCGGGGCCGCTCCGCTGGAGATCACCCGGGGCCTGGACCGGCTCTCCGGAGCGGTGATCAGCACGGGCCAGCTGCTCGACCTCGCCCCGGTGCTGGCGGCGGCGATGGGCATCCGGGTCATGTGACCGGTGCCGCTCCAGGGCCGGCCGAGGGGGCGGTGTGGCCGCCCGGGCTCGCGCGGCTGCCCGGCGCGCGAAGAGGCGTGCCGGGTGTGACGTTCCGCGCCTCAAGTGCGCTGTAACAGACGGAGGTTGAGGCCGAACCTGGCGTCCGTATAACGGATTCCGCAGCACGGAATTCGGATACGAACACGTAAAGTCTTGACGGTGGCCTGTCAAACAAACGGGTTTCGGTGTCACTCTCTCCTCGCCCGCCGCACGTCTGTACGTCCCCTGTGGCCCCTCTGTGTCTCCACCCCACGAGACCGGACAGAAGGAGATCGAGTGAGACAGCAGTCCCACGACACCGGCGCCTCCCGTGCTCCCCGCAAGACCGCCGTGCGCGCCGCCGCCCTGGCCGGCTCCGCGGCGATGGTCGTCCTCGCCCTGCAGACCGGCGCCGCGACCGCCGCGCCCGCGCCGCACCCCTCCGGCGCCAGGGCCGTCGCGCTCAGCGCCCCGGCCCGTGCCGCCGCGCTGGAGTCGGCCCGGCGGAACGCCGGTACCGCGGCCCGCGAACTCGGGCTCGGCGCCCGGGAGAAGCTCGTCGTCCGGGATGTCGTCAAGGACGCGGACGGCACCGTCCACACCCGCTACGAGCGCACGTACGCCGGTCTGCCGGTGCTCGGCGGCGACCTCGTCGTCCACGCGGCGAAGGACGGCTCGCTGAAGGGCGTCAGCAAGGCGACCAAGGCCCGGATATCCGTGCCGAGCACGACCGCGGCCGTGTCCCCGGCCGCCGCGAAGCAGACCGCCCTCAAGGCCGCCGGTACCGCGAAGGCCACCGCCGCCACCGCCCGCGAGGTCGTGTGGGCCGCTGCCGGCAAGCCGGTCCTCGCCTACGAGACCGTCGTCAAGGGCCGGCAGCACGACGGCACCCCGAGCGACCTGCACGTCATCACCGACGCGCGCACCGGCGAGCGGCTGTACTCCTTCGAGGCCGTCGACACCGGCACGGGCACCAGCCAGTACAGCGGCACCGTCCCGCTCGACACCACCGCCGCCTCCGGCGGCTACGACCTGACCGACGGCGGACGCGGCGGCCACAAGACGTACGACCTGAACGGCGGCACCACCGGCACCGGCACCCTCTTCCACGACGCCGACGACCTCTGGGGCGACGGCACCGTGAACAACCGCCAGACCGCCGCCGTCGACGCCGCCTACGGCGCCGCCGTCACCTGGGACTTCTACAAGGCCGCGTTCAACCGCAACGGCATCGCGGGCGACGGCAGGGCCGCCTACTCCCGCGTCCACTACGGCAACGCCTACGTCAACGCGTTCTGGAACGACAGCTGCTTCTGCATGACGTACGGCGACGGCGCGAACAACGCCGACCCGCTGACCTCGCTCGACGTCGCCGGACACGAGATGAGCCACGGTCTGACCGCGGCCACCGCCGGACTGAAGTACAGCCGCGAGTCGGGCGGCCTGAACGAGGCCACCTCCGACATCTTCGGCACCTCGGTGGAGTTCTTCGCGAACAACGCGTCCGACCCCGGTGACTACCTCATCGGCGAGAAGATCGACATCAACGGCGACGGCACCCCGCTGCGCTACATGGACAAGCCCAGCAAGGACGGCGCCTCAGCCGACTACTGGTCGCGCACGGTCGGCCGGCTGGACGTGCACTACTCGTCCGGTGTCGCCAACCACTTCTTCTACCTGCTGTCCGAGGGCAGCGGCGCGAAGACGGTCAACGGGGTCTCCTACAACTCCCCGACGTACGACGGCTCCACGGTCACCGGCATCGGCCGGGACAAGGCGGTCCAGATCTGGTACAAGGCCCTGACCACGTACTTCACCTCGTCCACGGACTACGCGGGCGCCCGCACCGGCACCCTGCAGGCCGCGGCCGACCTGTACGGCCAGGGCAGCGCGGAATACAACGCGGTGGCGGCGGCCTGGGCGGCCGTGAACGTCAAGTAGCCGCGCGCGTACGGCGTCCCGGCGGCCGGGCCACCCGTCCTCACGGGTGGTCCGGCTTCCCGTCGCCGTACAGCCAGTCCTTCCAGATCCCGCCGAAGTCCTGGTCCGGGGCCTTCTCCTCGACGTACGCGGTGAAGTCGGCGGTGCTCGCGCCGGCGTGGCGGTGGGCGGCGGCCCAGCCCCGGAGGATGGCGTGGAAGGTGTCGTCGCCGACCTTCCGGCGGATCTTCTGCAGGACCATCGCGCCGCGCTCGTAGACCGGGCTGCCCGAGATGTGCGCGGCGTCCGGCTGCTTCGCCGGCGGGAACGCCCAGATGTCCTCGCGGTCGCCCTCGTACAGCCGGGTGAACGTCTCCTGGGCGGTGGGCCCGCCGTGGTCCTCCTGGTACAGCCACTCCGCGTACGTCGCGAAGCCCTCGCTCAGCCACATGTCCCGCCACGACCGCGGGGTGACCGAGTCGCCGTACCACTGGTGCGCGAGTTCGTGCACGAGGATCGAGGTGTTCAGCTGGTCGGCGGGGAAGACGGGCCGGTTCTGGGTCTCCAGCGCGTAGCCCGCGTCGTGCGGGCGGTCGACGATCGCCCCGGCCGAGGAGAACGGGTACGGCCCGAAGTTGTACTCCTCCCAGTCGAGGATCTCCGGGAGCTTCGCGAGCACCTTCGCGCTCGCCCCGGCCTGGGTGGGGTCGACGGCGGTGAGGACGGGCAGGCCGTGCGGGCCGGTGCTCCGGGTGATGTCGTAGTGGCCGATGGCCACGGTGGCGACATAGCTCGCCATGGGCCGGCCGCTGTGCCAGTGGTACGTGCTCCGGCCGCCCTTCGTGCTCTGTTCCGTCAACTCCCCGTTGGAGACGGCCTGCAGACCCTTCGGCACGGTGACCGTGATGTCGTACGTCGCCTTGTCGGAGGGGTGGTGGTTGCCGGGGAACCAGGCCATGGAGCCGACGGGCTCACCGAGGGCGAGGGCACCGTCGGCGGTGGGCAGCCAGCCCTCCTCGGAGCCGTCGGGGTCGGTGAGGGTGCGCGGGGTGCCCGAGTAGCGGACGGTGGTGCGGAAGGTTCCGCCCCGGGCGAGGTCGTCGTGCGGGCGGACGGTGAGTTCCTGGCCGGCGCGGTTCCAGCGGGCCTCCCGGCCCTCGACGGTGACCGAGTCGACGTGCAGCCCCGCGAGGTCGAGGTCGAAGGCGGGCAGGTCCCGGGTGGCCCGGGCGGTGATGACGGCCGTGCCGGTGAGCCGGCGAGTGGCCGGGGTGTAGTCCAGGGCGAGGGCGTAGTGGCCGACGTCGTAGCCGCCGTTGCCCGCCTTCGGGAAGTACGGGTCGCGCACCCCGGAGCCGCCCGGGGTGCCCCGCACGCCGCCGTCGCACGCGGTGCCGGTGAGGGCGAGGGCAAGGAGCGCGGCGAGGACCGGGACAAGGCGCACGGATCTGGACATGTCATCGATCTTAGGCACGGGGGCCCGTCCGGGCAGGGTCCACCGCGTCGACGGCGAGGCCGGGGTGGCGGGGAGCCGGGTGGGGCAGGGGCTGGGGGAGCGCGGCTGGGCCGGGGTGGCAGGGCTTGGGGGTCGGTGAGTGGCCCGGGTCAGCGGGTGCCGAGGCGGCCCGTCCCGGACAGGGCCCGCCGCGTCGACGGCGAGGCCGGGTCGGCAGGGAGCCGGGTGGACCGGGGGTCGGGGGACCGCGGCGAGGCCGGGTCGGCAGGGGCCGCTGCTGCGAAGGCGGGAGCCGGGTGCTCCGGGGAGGTCGGCGGGGCCCGGGGCGGCAGGGCTCCGGGTGGGTGAGTCGGGCCGGGGCGGCGGGTCCGGAGGTGGCCCGTCCCGGACAGGGTCCGCCGCGTCGACGGCGAGGCCGGGGTGGCGGGGAGCCGGGTGGGGCAGGGGCCGGGGGAGCGCGGCTGGGCCGGGGTCGGCAGGGGGCGCTGCTGCGAAGGCGGGAGTCGGGTGGGGCCGGGGCTTCGGAGGCGGCGCGGGTCGGCCGGGGCCGGGTGAGTGGCGGTGAGGCCGGGTGACCGGGGGCGGGGGCGGGTGGGGTGGCGTGACACCATCTCCTCCGTGCTCGACATCGGCTACGCCCTCTCCAACCGGTTCCCGGACCCTCCGCAGACCGACTACCGCCGCGCGGACGTCCACGCGCTGCGGTACGACCTGTTCTGCGGGGACGTCTATCTCGCGGACACCGAGTCAGACCGGGAGCTGTCCACAGCCTGGGGATGGGTGCCGGTGCTGGACTTCGCGTGGGCGCTGTGCGACATCGTGGAACGGCTGGACCGGGACCCGATGGGCTCCCGCGCCGCCCGCCCGCAGCGCGCGGAGCTGGACTTCACCGAGTCCACCGACCGCATGCTCTTCGAGCGCCGCTTCGGCTGGGTCGACATCACCGCCGACTGGATGCCGGCCGAGGAGTCCCCGCTGACCTTCTCGCACGCCGAACTCCGCCGCGAGGCCCGTGACTTCCTGCACGATCTGCTCGCGGACCTCACCGACCTCCACGAGGACCTGGCGGAGAACCCCGCGGTCTGGACCCTCCAGGCCCGCTTCCCCCGGGTGCCGTGAAGCGGGTGCGGTGAAGAAGGCCCCCGGGGTGTGCGCCGGGGGCCTCCTCGCACGGCTCACACCCGTCAGACGTTCACGCCGAAGTCCTGGGCGATGCCCACCAGGCCCGAGGCGTAACCCTGGCCCACCGCGCGGAACTTCCATTCCGCGCCGTTGCGGTACAGCTCACCGAAGATCATGGCCGTCTCGGTGGCCGCGTCCTCGGACAGGTCGTAGCGCGCGATCTCGGCGCCGCCCGCCTGGTTGACGATGCGGATGTAGGCGTTGCGGACCTGGCCGAAGTTCTGGCCGCGGTTCTCGGCGTCGTAGATGGAGACCGGGAAGACGACCTTCTCGATGTCGGCCGGGAGCGCGGCCAGGTCGACGTTGATCGCCTCGTCGTCGCCGGCGCCCTCGCCCGTGCGGTTGTCGCCCGTGTGGACGATCGAGTTGTCCGGGGTCTGCTTGTTGTTGAAGAAGACGAAGTGGGCGTCCGAGTAGACCCTGCCCTGGCCGTTCACCGCGATGGCGGAGGCGTCCAGGTCGAAGTCCGTGCCGGTCGTGGTGCGGACGTCCCAGCCGAGGCCCACGGTGACGGCGGTCAGGCCCGGAGCCTCCTTGGTGAGCGAGACGTTGCCACCCTTGGACAGGCTTACAGCCATTGTTGGGAGTCCCTTCCTTAGATATCCGTGCGTATCCGTGCACTCTGTGCCGACGAAGCTACCGTCACCCGGGACAACGTCGAGGGGGGTCCCCGTGGTTCCGGATCGCTTTACCTTTTTTACCGAACCGGAAATCCAGGTGACGTGAGGCGGGCCGGGCCGGGAACATGAAAGACATGTCCGGGCCCTACCTCATCCGTGGCTCCGTCTCGCTTCCCGAGGCCGAGCTGATGTGGCGTTTCTCCAGGTCGTCCGGGCCCGGTGGACAGCACGTCAACACCAGCGACTCCCAGGTCGAGCTGCGCTTCGACCTCGCCCGCACGGAGGCGCTCCCTCCGGTGTGGAAGGAGCGGGCACTGCGGCGGCTGGCCGGCCGCCTCGCCGACGGGGTGGTGTCCGTACGGGCCTCGGAGCACCGTTCCCAGTGGCGCAACCGCGAGGCCGCCGCCGTACGCCTCGCCGCGCTCCTCGCGGAGGCCACCGCGCCACCGCCCAAGCCCCGCAAGCCGACCCGCATCCCGCGCGGCATCAACGAACGCCGCTTGCGGGAGAAGAAGCAGCGCGCGGAGACCAAGCGTGGCCGCACGGGCCGGGACTGGGGCTAGGGTCTTTCGTCCGGCGGGCCGGGGCCGCACCCCGTCGCGTCTCCCCGGGCCATGTCACATCTCCCCGCTCCCCGCCGTCAGGGTGGTGCAGGAGGACCCGGGACCGCCGGGGACGACGACGGAGAGGCCGCGGCCACCCATGACCGACGACGACTTTCTCGCCCAGCGCTTCGAGGCGCACCGGGGGCACCTGCGGGCCGTCGCCCACCGGATGCTCGGTTCCGCCGCCGAGGCCGAGGACGCCGTCCAGGAGGCCTGGTTCCGGCTGAGCCGGTCCGACACCCGCGAGGTGGAGAACCTCGGCGGCTGGCTGACGACCGTCGTCGGCCGGGTCTGCCTCGACATGCTCCGCTCCCGCCGCTCCCGGGGCGAGCAGCCCCTGGAGACCTGGCGGCCGGCGCCCTCCGCGGAGCCGGACCCGGTGCGGGACGCCCTGCTCGCCGACTCGGTCGGGCCGGCCCTCCTCGTCGTCCTGGACACGCTCTCCCCGGCCGAGCGGCTCGCCTTCGTGCTGCACGACCTGTTCGGGGTGCCCTTCGAGGAGATCGGCGACATCCTGGACCGCAGCCCGGCCGCGGCCCGGCAGCTCGCCAGCCGGGCCCGGCGCCGGGTGCGGGGCGTGCAGGTGCCGGAGGCCGACCTGGCCCGGCAGCGGAAGGTGGTGGACGCCTTCCTGGCCGCCGCGCGCAACGGCGACTTCGACGGGCTGCTGGCGGTGCTCGACCCCGGGGTGGAGGCCCGTGGCGAGGCCGGTGTGAACAGCGGCGCGGCCCGGGTCGCCGCCGGCGCGGCGACCTTCGCCCATCTGGCGCGCGTCGCGCGTCCGGTCCTGGTGGACGGCGCGACCGGCCTTGCCGTGTTCGCCGGCGGCCGCCCGGAGCGGGTCCTGGTCTTCACCTTCGCCGCCGACCGCATCTCGGCGATCGACATCATCACCGGGCCCGCCCGGCTGGCGGAGCTCACCGTCGAGGAGCTCTGAACGGGCCTGCTCAGGACAGGTCCAGCACCCCCACCGTCTGGTCCCCGCTCGTCTCGCCGTTCTTCCGGAAGCCCAGGCGGAGGTAGAACTCCTCGGGGCCGTGCGGGCCGGGGTGCCAGCTGACGTACATCCGCGTGCCGCCCCGGCGGCGGATCTCGCCGGCCACGGCGTCGACGGCGAAGCGGCCGTAGCCCCTGCCCTGCTCGCCGGCGGCGATGTTCAGGCGCCACAGCCCGGAGCGGCGCACGCTGCCGTCGCCGTGCCAGTCGATGCCGAAGAAGGCCATCAGGAAGCCGGTCGTGCGGCCGTCGTCGACGATCAGGCGGGGCCAGGCGACACCGGCGGGGTGGACGTACGCCTCGGCGAGGGAGCGTACGACCGGTGAGACGGCGTGTTCCTGGTCGGGGCGGACGCGGAGGGCGACGGCGGTGTCGAAGTTCTCCGGGGTGACTTCTTCCAGACGTGGTGTCATCCGCGCACCGTAGGCGGGCGCTCCCCGGTGCCGCCACGGGATTCGCCGGCCGGCCCGGCGGGACGGCGCGGCACCCGGCTCAGCCCAACTGCCGGTACCGTCCCCGGAAGTACAGCAGCGGGCCGCCCTCGGCGCTCGGCACCCGGGCGGTGAGGACGCGGCCGATGACCAGGGTGTGGTCGCCGGCGGTCACCCGCTGCTCGGTCCGGCACTCCAGGGTGGCCAGGGCGCCGCCGACCAGCGGGGCGCCGGTGACCTCGCCCCGGACGTAGGGGATGTCCTCGAAGAGCAGCCGGTCGCTGATGCGTCCCCTCATGGCGAAGCGGCCGGCGATGTGCCGCTGGCTCTCGGTGAGGACCGACACCGCCCACAGCGGCTGCTCGTCGAGCAGGTCGTCCATGCGGGCGCCCGTGCGCAGGCTGACCAGGACCAGCGGCGGGTCGAGGGAGACGGACATGAACGCGGTGGCGGTCATGCCGACGTCCTCCACGCCCGGCGCCTCGGGGTCGTCCGGGTCCAGCGGCGGTTCCTGCGCGGTGACCAGGACCACGCCGGCGGCCAGCCGGGACATCGCGGCCCGGAACTCGTCGTTGCTCACCCCCTCAGCATGCCCGGTAGGCAGGGGGGTCGTGGGGGAGGGAGTCTTCAGCACGCCGGAAACGCTAGTCGCCGCCCCGCGCGGCCCGCATCGGCCCTCCGCCCGAGCCGGGACCTAGGACCAGCGGCGCACACAGGCGGCAACCGGCCAGATGCGTGCATCATGTGAGCACGGGCGCACGCTGTGCGTTCAGGAAACGCACAGGGCAAACGCAGAAACTCCACTCAATTGTTCACGTTCTTCTGTGACTTGAGTCACAAGAGGCAGGAATTGTTGACCCTGTGTACCGAGTGGGCTTCGCGCTGTGATTCAGTGGCGGGGAAGCCACGAAGAGGTTCAGACACAACCCTTGATTCGCTACGAGGTCTCGGGGGGAGGGTGAGCATGGAGACCGAGTCGGAGCCGTATGTCCGTCTTGCGTCCCTGCGACAGCTGCACCAGGTCATGGCCGACATGAACACGGCACGCAGCCTGGCGGACACACTGCAGACAGTCGCCGACGGCGCCGTGTCCGCCCTCGGTTACGAGATGGCGGCCGTCAACCTGGTCCGCCAGGACGGCGACCTCGTGGTCGCCGCCTTCTCCGGCAACTCCGCCGCCGAGGCCCTGATCACCGGCCGGGCCGGCTCACGCGAGTCCTGGGACCGGCGGCTGAGCATGGGCGAACGCTGGGGCGACCTCGTCTTCATACCGCACACCGAGGGCTGGGTCCTCGACGACGACGACGTCCCCCAGTGGTACACCGACGGGCCCGCGCCGCGCTTCGAGGACGAGTGGCACCCCTCCGACCGGCTCTTCGCGCCCATGTACACCCCCGGCGTGCAGGGCGGCTCCTGCGGCGAACTGCTCGGCGTCATATCCGTCGACCGGCCGCGCAACGGCCGCCGCCCCGGCGCCTGGGGCCGCGAGGCCCTCCAGATGTACGCCTTCCAGGCCGCCATCGCGATCAGCAACGCCCGCCTGCGCGCCAACATGCAGCGCGCCCTGGTCCGCCTGGAGCGCGAGCAGCAGGCCCTGCGCGCCAGCGAGGAATCCTTCCGGCAGGCCTTCGAGTACGCCCCCTCCGGCATGGCCATCGCCGAGATGGGCGGTGACCAGCACGGCCGCATCCTGCGTACCAACGACGCCCTGTGCCGGCTGCTCGGCCGGCCCGCCTCCGCGATGCGCCGCTACTCCTTCGCCGACCTCGTCCATCCCGAGGACGTCGGCACCCTGCTGCGGACCTCCGCGGAGGGCGGCCGTGCGGAACTGCGCCTGGGCCGCCGCGACGGCACCTACGTCTGGGTTTCCCTGCGCAACAGCGTCGTCGCCGACGCCGCCGACGGCCCCCGCTTCCTGCTCACCCACGTCGAGGACATAGAGGAGCGCAAGCGGCGCGAGCTCCAGCTCGCCCACCGCGCCTCCCACGACTCGCTGACCGGGCTGCCCAACTCCGCCGAACTGCGCTCGCGGCTGTCCGCACGGCTCTGCCGGCGCCCCGCCCACGCCGGCGCGCTGGAGTCCCTGGACGCGGCCTACGGCCACCCCGCCTTCGACGCCCCCGCGGGCCACGGCTTCGACTTCACGCCGGGCGCGGAGGGCTTCGACGCCTACGACCACCATGTGCACACCGTCGCCCCCGAGGACGGCCGCGACGACGGCACCAAGGGCCTCGCGGTCCTCTTCTGCGACCTCGACGGCTTCAAGTCGATCAACGACCGGTTCGGGCACAACGCGGGCGACGCGGTGCTCATCGAGGTCGCCCGGCGGCTGAGCAACGGCGTCCGGGACGGCGACACGGTCGCCCGGCTCGGCGGCGACGAGTTCGTGATCCTCGCCGACGGCCTCGGCCGGGCCGACGCCCAGGACCTCGCCGTACGGCTGCGCAACGAGATCATCCAGCCGATCCGCGCCGAGGGCCGGGCGGTCCGGGTGGGCGCCAGTTTCGGCATCGGCTGGGCCCACTGCGGGATGACGGCGGACGAGGTGTTGAAGTCCGCTGACGAGCGGATGTACGTAGAGAAACGATCTCGTCCCAAACAGCACCGGCGCGCTGGATGATGCGCAGGTCAGCGAGTTGATGCGGTCCGAGCCACCCGTTTGGGCCAGCGAGAGCGGGTAGGCTCGCCATTCCACACCCGTACCGCATCCGACCGCACCTGTTGAGGAGTACCAAGGGATGACGCCCGGCGACAACGGCGCGAGCACGCCCGAGGACGACGACCCGTTCGGCTACCTGTACGCAGACGGCCAGGCCCGGGGAGCCCAGCCGCCGTCCGGCGGCTACGGCTACCCGAACTCGGTCAGCAGGGTGCGTACGGTCGGCGAGCGCAGCTACGGCGCGCAGCAGGCCACGTACGGCCAGGGCGTTCCCCAGCAGGGCGCCCACGGTCAGCCGAACGCCCACTACCAGGCCCCGGAGACGCTTCCCGGCGGCACCCCGGCCTCCCACCGCCCCGCGGCCCCCGCGCCCGGCCGCCGCGGCCCCAACACCAAGGGCCTGCTGATCGGCGCCATCGCGGTGGTCGCCGCGGTCGTCATCGGCATCGGCGCCGCGATGATCAACGGCAACACGGACGACGACAAGTCCGGCAACGAGGCCGGCTCCACCCCGACCCAGTCCCAGACCGGCAGCCCGAGCCCTTCGGGGAGCGGTTCGGCGGCGCCGGGCGAGCTGCCGAAGTCGGACGCGAGCGCGCTCCAGCTGGCCGGCGGCGCGACCAAGGCGACGGACGTGCAGGGCGCACGGGCGGCCGGCGGTACCTATGTGACGGGCTTCAACCAGACCGGCGCCTCGATCACCTGGACCGTCGACAACATCCCCGAGTCCGGCAAATACAGTGTCTACGTCGGTTACAGCGTTCCCGGAAAGGACGCCACCGCCACCCTCACGGTCAACGGCACGGCTTCCAACACGCCTGTCGGACTGAAGAACTGGGCGCACGCCGCCGCGGGCGATTACGAGAAGGGCTGGACGAAGACGTACAACTGGATCCAGCTCGACAAGGGAAGGAACACCATCGCGCTCTCGTGCGCGCAGGGAAATCAGTGCGATGCTCTGATCGACCAGATGTGGCTGGTGAAGGGCTGGGTCAATTCCAGCGGCTGAGCCCCGAAGCGAGTGAAGTGACCTCGACAGCCGCCGAGGTCACCACGCCCTCTGCCGCCGCCCACTCGACGCGGTAGGACGTCTGGTTCGAGACGGACCGGGCTGCGGTGAAGGGAAGGCAGCTGGGCGTCATGGAAAGGACGGTCCTGGTTCCCGCCCTGTTCGTCCCCGACCATCCGCAGACCTTTCCTTGCGGGCAGGTGTGGGGATCAGCCGCTGCAGCCGGTGTGGCAAAGGCGTCGCCCAGTAACGCGCCGGTTACAGCCACCGCCGTCCGGCGAGGCCGCACTGCTCTCACGCCGCCGTCACCGACACCCGCGCAAGGAGTTTCTCGTAGGCCGCCCGGTCGAACTCACCCGCCGCAGGGGACCGTACCGTCGCCGCCGACAAGGCGACCGCGCGGGTGAGGCGGTCCGGCCAGGGGAGGTGTTCCACCAGGCCGGACAGCAGGCCCGCCACCGCCGAGTCGCCCGCGCCGGTGGGGTTGCCGAATTCGGGGGCCGGCGGAGTGGCGCGCCAGCGGCCCTCGGGGCTGACGGCGAGCAGGCCGTCCGGGCCGAGGGAGGCGACCACCGTGCGGGCGCCGCGGCGCCGGGCGTCCTGGGTGGCGCGCAGCGGGTCGTGGGAGCCGGTGAGTTCGGCCAGCTCGTCGGTGTTCGGCTTGATGATGTCCGGGCGGGCCGCGACGCCCCGGCGCAGCGGTTCGCCGCTCGTGTCCAGCAGGACGGGGACACCCTGCGCACGGGCCAGCCGGACCAGGTTCGCGTACGCGCCGACCGGGACCCCCGGGGGCAGGCTCCCGCACAGGGCCACCGCCGAGGCGCCGCCCAGCAGGTCCTCGTAACGGTCGAGGAAGGCGCCCCACTCGGCCGGCGCGATCTGCGGGCCGGGCTCGTTCAGCTGGGTCGTGTCCCCTGCCAGTTCGTCGGCCACGGCTATCGTGCGCCGGGTCGCCCCGGCGACCGGCACCAGCGCGTCGGTCAGTCCGGGCGTGCCGGCCAGCCGGTCGCGTACCGCCCGGCCGGTCCCGCCGCCCGCGAAGCCGGTGACCGTCACCTCGTGGCCGAGCGCGGCCAGGACCCGGGCCACGTTCACGCCCTTGCCGCCGGGCCGTTCGGCCACCTCGGAGACGCGGTGCGAGGCGTGCGGCCGCAGCGACCGCACGCGATAGGTGATGTCGAGAGCGGTGTTCAGCGTGACCGTGAGGATCACCCGGGCCGACCTCCCTCGAAGTCCGTGCGGCTGTCTCGGTTTCCGGGGTCTCGATCATGCCAAAGAGACGGCGGCCGGCCCAGTGCGCGGGTCGGCCTCCGTCTCCTCGACGCCGGTACGGATCAGGGCAGTTGGGGCGCTACCACCCATTCACCCTGCCGCATCACGCCCTTCAGCGCGAAGTCCGCGTCCAGCAGGACCAGGTCGGCGTCCTTGCCGGGCTCCAGGGACCCGACGCGGTCGGAGAGGCCGAGCAGCCGGGCCGGGTTGGCCGACAGGGCGGTCACGGCGTCCTCCACCGACAGCTTGTCGACGGTCACCGCCCGCTGGAACGCGCGGTCCAGCGTCAGCGTGGAGCCCGCGATCGAACCGCCCTCCACCAGCCGGGCCACGCCCTCGCTCACCTCGACCTCCAGCGGGCCGAGCATGTAGCGCCCGTCGCCGGTGCCGGCCGCGTCCATCGCGTCGGTGATGAACGCCACCCGGTCGGCGCCCGCGTGACGGAACGCCAGCTCCAGCGCGGCGGGGTGCAGGTGGACGCCGTCGTTGATCAGCTCGACCGTGACCCGCTCGTCCTCCAGCAGGGCGGCGATCGGGCCGGGCGAGCGGTGGTTGAGGGCGGGCATGGCGTTGAAGAGGTGGGTGGCGACGGTGGCGCCCGCGTCGATCGCCGCGGTCGTCTGCTCGTAGGAGGCGTCCGTGTGCCCGATCGCCGCGATCACACCGTGCTCGGCGAGCAGCCGTACGGAGTCGATGCCGCCCGGCAGCTCGGCCGCGAGGGTGACCATCCGCGCCTTGCCGCGCGCCGCGTCGATCAGCTTGCGGACCTCGGCCGGGTCCGGGTCGCGCAGCAGCTTCTCGGAGTGCGCGCCCTTGCGGCACGGCGAGATGAACGGCCCCTCGAAGTGGATGCCCGCGATGTCGCCCTGCTCGGCCAGCTCGCTCAGCAGGCCGGCCTGACGCGCCAGCAGGTCCATCTCGTCGGTGACGGTGGAGGCGACGAGGGTGGTGGTGCCGTGGAGGCGATGCGTGTGCACGGCGGTGAGGATCTGCTCGGCGGTGCCGGAGAAGGAGGCTCCGCCTCCGCCGTGGTTGTGGATGTCCACGAAGCCGGGGACCAGCCAGTGGCCGGTGACGTCGACGACCTCGGCGCCGGCCGGTGCGGTACCGGCGATGCGCTTGCCGTCGACGGCCACCTGGCCGTTCTTCACCGTTCCGGTGGGGAGCACCACGTTCGCGCCGGTGAGCAGCTGCGGGCCGGTGGGGGTCGGCCGCGCCCCTGACGGGGCGCCGTACCTGCCCGGAGTTTCCCGCTCGGTTGCCATCAGGTGCTTACCTCCGGAGTCGTAGAAGTGGCTGTCAGCAGGTCCTGCGCGAGCAGCCCCGCGCCCAGGCAGCCGGCCGCGTCGCCCAGCGCCGCCGGGACGATCGTCGGCAGTTTCTGGAAGGTGACCCGGCGCCGGACGGCGTCCCGCAGGGGCTGGAACAACACTTCCCCCGCCTCGGCCAGGCCGCCACCGATGATCAGCGTGCGGGGGTCCAGCAGGGTGAGGGCGGTGACCAGCCCGTCGGCGAGCGCGTCCACCGCCTCCCGCCAGACCCGGACGGCGTTCGGGTCACCGGACGCGACGGCGCGGGCGCAGTCCGCCGCGTCCGCCCCGGGGTCGCCGCAGGCCGCCGCCCAGGCCTCGCTGACGGCGGACGCGGAGGCGTACCGCTCCAGGCAGCCGCGCTGCCCGCAGGGGCAGGCCGTGCCTCCGGGGCGTACGACGATGTGGCCGATCTCGCCCGCGAAGCCGTGCGCGCCGGCCTCGACCCGGCCGTCGATGCCGATGGCACCGGCGATCCCGGTGCCCAGCGGCACGAACAGGAACCGGTCCGCGCCCCGGCCCGCACCGATCCGGCCCTCCGCGAGGCCGCCGGTGCGGACGTCGTGGCCGAGGGCGACGGGCACCCCGAGCCGTTCGGTGAGCAGGGCCCGCAGGGGGACGTCCCGCCAGCCGAGGTTGGCGGCGTAGACGGCGGTGCCGGTCGTCTCGTCGACGATGCCGGGGACGGCGATGCCGGCCGCGCCGGCGGGCTCGCCGTAGTGCTCGACGCCGTACGCGCGCAGCTCGGCGGCGAAGTCGAGGATGCCCGCGAGCACCGCCTTGGGGCCGCGCTGGCGGCCGGTGGCGCGGCGGGCGCGGTGGAGCAGCCCGCCGTCGTCGCCGACCAGGGCGGCCTTCATCCCGGTACCGCCCACGTCGAGGGCGATGACATGTCTCACCACGGGCCTAGTGTGGCCCTCCCACCCGGGAGAGGTCTAGTCCACTCACGTGGTGTAGACCTTATGTGTCCACATATTGAACCGTCAGACAGCAGGGTTGGGGATTTGAGCGTGCGTCGGCGTACGGCAGGAACGATCGCGGTGGTGTCCGCACTGGGCATGACGGCGGTTCTCGGCGGCTGCGGGAGTACGGGTTCCTCCGACGTGACCCTCAGACTCGTCGCGGCCGACTACGGCGACTCGGCCGCCAACAGCTCCAGGAAGTACTGGGACGCCCTGGTCAAGGAGTACGAGAAGCAGCACCCGGACGTGAAGGTCGAGGTCAGCGTCTACTCCTGGAACGACGTCGACCGCAAGGTCAAGGAGATGGTCGACGCCGGCCACGCCCCGGACATGGCCCAGATCGGCGCCTACGCCGACTACGCCGCCGCCGGCAAGCTCTACCCGGTCTCCGACCTGCTCTCCATACGCACCCAGGCGGACTTCCTCTCCCCGCTCTCCGACGCCGGCCAGTGGAAGCACACGCAGTACGGCATCCCGTTCGCCGCCTCCACACGCGTGCTCTTCTACAACAAGACCCTGTTCGACAAGGCCCACCTCACGGCGCCCACCACCTGGGACGAGCTGGCGGCCGACGCCACGGCGCTCAAGGCGGAGGGCGTGCAGTACCCGTACGCGCTGCCCCTCGGCCCCGAGGAGGCCCAGGCCGAGACCATGCAGTGGCTGCTCAGCGGCGGCAACGGCGGCAGCGGCTACACCGACGACGTCGGCACCTACACCATCGACTCCGCCACGAACGTCGAGACCTTCACCTGGCTCAAGGACGAGCTGGTCGGCAAGGGCCTGACCGGCCCGGTCGCCCCCGGCAAGCTGAACCGTGCCGCCGCGTTCGCCGCGTTCGCCGACGGCCGGGTCGGCATGGTCAACGGCCACCCCACGCTCATCCAGCAGGCGGCCAAGAAGGGCGTGAAGTTCGGCACGGTGCCGATGCCGGGCCGTACCGGCAGGGCCAGGGCCTCCATGGGCGTCGCCGACTGGATGATGGGCTTCAAGCAGAACGGGCACGCCGAGCAGATCGGCGACTTCCTCGACTTCGCCTACAACGAGAAGAACGTCCTCGAGTTCTCCCGCGAGTACGGGCTGCTGCCGGTCACCAGCTCCGCGTCCGACACCATGGCGGCGTCGGACGCCCCCGCCGACAAGGCCCTGCGCCCCTTCCTGGAGCAGCTGCCGACCTCGGAGCTGTACCCCGTCGGCAAGACGTCCTGGGCGGCGGTCAGCGCGGCCGTGAAGCAGAACATCGGCCAGGCGGTCGCCCCCGGCGGCAGCCCCTCCGGTGTCCTGACCCGCCTGCAGTCGACGGCCCTGGCGGCCGACAGCAGCAGTGTGAACTGAGGCCCGCTGTCGGTGCCCGCCGCTACCGTGGCAGGCATGGAACTGGGCACCCGCGAGAAGGCGGTCCTCGCGCTGGAGCGCCGGACCTTCCCCGGCCCCGGCGCGAAGGAGCGCGCGATTCGGGAGGAGCTGGATCTCTCCCCCGTCCGCTACTACCAGCTCCTCAACGCCCTCCTGGACGACGAGCGGGCCCTCGCCCACGACCCGGTGACGGTCAACCGCCTGCGCCGGATCCGCGAGACGAGACGCGCGGAACGCTGACGCCCCGGACGCCCCTGCGGCATCCGGGGCGGGCCCCCGGGGCGGGCGGCGCCCGCCCAGGCGTGAGCCGCCCCGAGCTGGATAGTGTCGCGGTATGGACGCTATGGACGCTCTGCCGACCCCGCGCACCCGAGCCGGTCAGGACGGCCTCGCCGCCCTGCTCGCGCAGCCCCGCACCGCCCTGGTCGGCCTGGACTTCGACGGCACGCTGGCCCCGATCGTCGCCGACCCCGAGCAGGCCCGCGCCCACCCCGGAGCCGTACCGGCCCTCGCCGCCCTCGCCCCCGAGATCGCCTCCGTCGCCGTGATCACCGGCCGCCCGCCCGAGGTCGCGGTCCGCTACGGCGGCTTCGCCGGCGTCCCCGGCCTGGAGCACCTCACCGTCCTCGGCCACTACGGCGCCGAGCGCTGGGACGCGGCCACCGGCGAGCTCACCGCCCCGCCCCCGCACCCCGGCGTGGCCGCCGCCCGCGCCGAACTGCCGGGCCTGCTGGAGCGCGCCGGAGCGCAAGAGGGCACGTGGATCGAGGAGAAGGGCCGGGCGCTGGCGGTGCACACCCGCCGCGCCCCCGACCCGCGGGCCGCGTTCGAGGCCCTGCGCGCCCCCCTCGCCGATCTCGCCACCCGGCACGGCCTGATCGTCGAGCCCGGCCGCATGGTCCTGGAACTGCGCCCACCGGGCATGGACAAGGGCGTGGCCCTCCTCGACCACGCCCGCGCCGTCCAGGCCGGCTGTGTCGTCTACGCCGGCGACGACCTGGGCGACCTCCCCGCCTTCGCCGCGATCGAGAAGCTCCGCACCAACGGCGTCCCCGGCCTGCTGGTGTGCAGCGGCAGCACGGAGGTCACGGAACTGGCGGACCGGGCCGACCTGGTGGTCGACGGCCCGGAGGGGGTCGTGGGCCTGCTGCGGGCGCTGGCCGCTCAGCTCGGCCGGGGCTCCAGCGCCGCCAGCTGATCGAGGAACCACCGGGCCGGCGGCAGCGCGGTCGCGGCGGCGGCCAGTCGCTTCGAGCGCTCCGCCCGCGCGTCCGCCGGCAGGCTGAGTGCCTCGTGCAGGGCCCGTGCCGTGCCCGCGATGTCGTACGGGTTCACCACGAAGGCGTCCTCGCCCAGCTCCTCGTACGCCCCCGCCTCCCGCGACAGCACCAGCGCGCAGCCCTCGTCGGAGACGACGGGGACCTCCTTGGCGACCAGGTTCATGCCGTCCCGGATGGGGTTCACCAGCGCCACGTCGGCCAGCCGGTAGGCGGCCAGGGAGCGGGCGAAGTCGTCCTTCACGTGCAGCACGACCGGGGTCCAGCCCGCCGTGCCGTACCGCTCGTTGATCTCGTCCGCGACC
Source organism: Streptomyces sp. NPDC046870 (assembly GCF_040704595.1). Lineage (NCBI taxonomy): Bacteria > Bacillati > Actinomycetota > Actinomycetes > Kitasatosporales > Streptomycetaceae > Streptomyces > Streptomyces sp. NPDC046870. The sequence goes on along the minus strand of NZ_JBEYXM010000004.1, from coordinate 367,041 downwards.
CGCCGCACCTCGGCGGTGTACTCGCGGTACACGGCGAGGTCCTGCCGGGACGGGTAGGCGAAGGCCACGTGGACGACCTTCTCCCGCCACTCGGGGTGGTCCTCGAGCAGCTGCTCGTAGGCCAGCAGCCCGCGCACGATGTTCTTGGACAGCTCGGTCCGGTCCACCCGGACGATCGTCTTGCGGCCCGCTCCGATCTCCGCCCGCAGCGCCGCCATCCGCTCGTCCACGTCCGGTTCGTGCGCCCGCTTGCGCAGGAAGTCCGCGTCCGCGCCCAGCCCGTGCACCCCGATCCGGGTGCCGGCGGGGATGCCCGGCCCGAGCACCGCGTGGCAGCAGTCCGTGAACGCGTCCGCCCACCGCCGGGTGAGGAACGCCGCCCGGTCCGCGCCCAGGATGCCGCTGAGCAGCTCGGCCGCGATGTCGTCGGGAAGGAGCCGGAAGTAGTCCGGCGGCGCCCACGGGGTGTGCGAGAAGTGGCCGATGCGCAGGTCGGGCCGGAGCTGGCGGAGCATCCGCGGGGCCAGGGCCAGGTGGTAGTCCTGGATCAGCACGGCCGCGCCCTCGGCGGCCTCCTCGGCCAGCGCCTCGGCGAACGCCCGGTTGTAGGCCTCGTACGACGCCCACTGCCGCCGGAAACCGGCGTCGAAGACCGGCTCCAGCGGAGTCTGGTACAGCATGTGGTGGACGAACCAGAGCACCGAGTTGGCGATGCCGTTGTACGCCTCGGCGTGCACGGTCGCGTCGATGTCGAGCATCCGCACGCGCTGCCCGCCGGTCTCCTCGGCCGGCAGCAGCCCGCCGGCCGCGCGCCGGACGGCCGCCCGGTCGCCGTCGCCCAGCGCGGCGCACACCCACACCGAACCCGCGTCGGAGCCGATGGCGGACAGTCCCGAGACCAGCCCGCCGCCGCCCCGCCGGGCGTGCAGCGAGCCGTCCTCGCCCACCTGATAGGAGACCGGGCCGCGGTTCGACGCGACCAGCACCTGAGCCTTCTGAGCAGCATCGAGCGTGGAAGCCATACGCCTCAACCTAGCCCGGCCCCCAACCGCTCAAACGTACGGCCCGCCCGGCGGGCCGACCGTATACGGCCCGTTCACGCCACCTTGCGCTCGGCGTACTCCGCGATCTCCACCATGGGCGGCCGCTCCTCGGTGTCCACCGAGTAGGTGCGCGGCTCGAACCCCTCCTCCCCCCGCTCGAACTGGGTCAGCGCGGGCCGGATCAGGTGGCCGCGGGCCAGCCGGAGCTGGGCGGTGCGGTAGATCGCGGCGGCCATCCGGCCGAGCGCCTGCCCGTCCTGGTGCCGGTGCTTGCGCACGCCCACGTCGACCTGGGCCAGCGCGTCCAGGCCCACCAGGTGCAGCGCGTCCACCAGCATGCCCAGCTCCACGCCGTAGCCGACGGGGAAGGGCAGCTGTTCCAGCAGGGTGCGGCGGGCCGCGTACTCGCCGCCCAGCGGCTGCACGAACCCGGCCAGCTGCGGCCAGTGCATGTTCAGCAGCGGGCGGGCCATGAGTTCGGTGACCCGGCCGCCCTGCCCGGCACTGCCGCCGAGCGGGCGGTCGTACATCGCCTTGACCAGGTCGACGTCCGGGTCGGTGAGCAGCGGGCCGACGATCCCGGAGACGAAGTCGGAGGAGAACTCCCTGAGGTCCGCGTCGATGAAGCACACGAGGTCCCCGCCGGTCGCCAGCAGCGACCGCCACAGCACCTCGCCCTTGCCGGGGACGGCCGGGAGGCGCGGCAGGATGGTGTCGCGGTGGACGACCCGGGCGCCGGCGCGCGCGGCGACCTGGGAGGTGCGGTCGGTGGAGCCCGAGTCGACGACCACGAGCTCGTCGACGAGCGGCACCTGCTCCATGAGGTCGTGCCGGATGACCGCGACGATGTCGCCGACGGTCTCCTCCTCGTTGAGCGCGGGCAGCACGACGCTGACGGTCTGGCCCGTGCGCTGCTTGGCCGCGAGGATCTGGTGCAGCGGTCGGTCGGCCACGGACCAGGACCGGGTGGTCAGCCAGCGCTCGACTTCTTCCAGCACAGTCTGTGGCTCCTCACTGGTGTCTCGCGGTTCGGACGACTAGCTCAACTGTCCCGGCCGTCGGTTACAGTCTTGAACAACGCCGATGACCATCGCATGTCGGGGGTCGGGTGCGTTCCACAACCGCATACCGCTCATCCAGAGGGGCAGAGGGACACGGCCCGGTGAAGCCCCGGCAACCCCCCTGACCGGACTCGTTCGCGCGAGGCTCACGGCCAGGGAAGGTGCCAATTCCGTCTCACGGCGAGGTGCGTCGTGAGGAAGATGAGGAGAAAGGGCCTCGCCTCCATGGCTGTGCAGACAGTTGCCACCACCAGCGAATCCACCGTCGACCTCGGCCCCGCCACGGCCCTGAGCTGTCGCGAGTGCGGCCACCGGGTGCCGCTCGGCCCGGTCTTCGCCTGCGAGGAGTGCTTCGGCCCGCTGGAGATCGCCTACGACTTCTCCGCCTACGACACCGAGGAACTGCGCCGCCGTATCGAGGCGGGCCCCGCGAACATCTGGCGCTACGCGCCCCTGCTGCCGGTCCCGGCGGACGTCGCCGGCAAGCCGAACATCAACCCGGGCTGGACCAAGCTCGTCAAGGCCGACAACCTGGCCCGCGAGCTGGGCGTGACCGGTGGTCTGTACGTGAAGGACGACTCCGGCAACCCGACCCACTCCTTCAAGGACCGGGTCGTGGCCCAGGCCCTGGAGGCCGCCCGCGCCTTCGGCTTCACCACCCTGTCCTGCTCCTCGACCGGCAACCTGGCCGGCGCCGTCGGCGCCGCCGCCGCCCGTGCCGGCTTCCGCTCCTGCGTGTTCATCCCGCACGACCTGGAGCAGGGCAAGATCGTCATGGCCGCGATCTACGGCGGTGAACTCGTCGGCATCGAGGGCAACTACGACGACGTGAACCGCTTCTGCTCCGAGCTGATCGGCGACCCGGCCGGCGAGGGCTGGGGCTTCGTCAACGTCAACCTCCGGCCGTACTACGCGGAGGGCTCCAAGACCCTGGCGTACGAGATCTGCGAGCAGCTCGGCTGGCGGCTGCCCGACCAGATCGTGGTCCCGATCGCCTCCGGCTCCCAGCTCACGAAGATCGACAAGGGGCTCCAGGAGCTGATCAAGCTGGGACTGGTCGAGGACAGGCCGTACAAGATCTTCGGAGCCCAGGCCGAGGGCTGCTCCCCGGTCTCCACCGCCTTCAAGGCCGGTCACGACGTCGTACGGCCCCAGAAGCCGAACACCATCGCCAAGTCGCTGGCCATCGGCAACCCGGCCGACGGGCCGTACGTCCTGGACATCGCGCGCCGCACCGGCGGTGCCGTGGAGGACGTGACGGACGAGCAGGTCGTGGACGCGATCAAGCTGCTGGCGCGGACCGAGGGCATCTTCGCGGAGACCGCCGGCGGCGTGACGGTCGGCGTCACCCGCAAGCTGCTGGAGGCGGGCGTGCTGGACCCGGCGAAGACCACGGTCGTCCTGAACACCGGTGACGGCCTGAAGACCCTGGACGCGGTCGCCGGGACCGGCCTCACCGCGACCATCCGCCCGACCCTGGACTCCTTCCGAGAGGCCGGCCTCGCATGACAGGCGCCCGGCCGGCAGGCCGGACGCGACCCCCCGCGTCCCCGGGGCGCCGCCCCGCCGTACCCGTGAACCCGACCGGAGGTCCGACCGCATGAGCGTGACCGTTCGCATCCCCACCATCCTGCGCACCTACACCGGCGGGCAGGCCGAGGTCGCCGCCGAGGGCGCGACGCTCGGCGAGGTCATCGCCGACCTGGAGAAGAACCACACGGGCATCGCCGCGCGCGTCCTGGACGACCAGGGCAAGCTGCGCCGGTTCGTCAATGTGTACGTCAACGACGACGACGTCCGCTTCGAGCAGGGCCTGGACACGGCGACCCCCGAGGGGGCCGGCGTCTCGATCATCCCGGCGGTCGCCGGCGGCTGAGCCGCGGATCCGCCCGCTCATTACCTTCGGTAACCGCGGTTACCGGCTGTTCGTCCGATTGCCCCCTCCGTGAGAGAAGCGGAGGGGGCAATTCTGTGTGATTGAGCGCGGTAGAGTTGGGGAACGCGGTCGCGGCCCCGGGTCGCGGGCCCTGGATTCCATGCCGCCCGCCCGACAAGAAGTAGCCAAAGTGTGCGGGTTGTCTGCGGCTTTTGTGGCCTTTATGGGGCCCGACTTGCCCTGAATTCAGATGAATTCTCACTACATTCCGGACCGCTCGCGTCCAGAATTCTCGTCCGATTGACCTGTTGCAGACGGCAGTTGGACAGATACATTCAGCCGCGGTCGACGCGTTCCGGCGCACGCCCCCGACCAGTTGGGGGGTGAGGTCTGACCCGGGTCCGCGAAGTGTGGATCTGTGCAAGGGCCAGTAATAGGGGAGTTAGGCATGGCTCAGGGCACCGTCAAGTGGTTCAACGCGGAGAAGGGGTACGGCTTCATCGCGGTCGACGGTGGTGCGGACGTCTTCGTCCACTACAGCGCGATTCAGATGGACGGCTACCGCACCCTGGAAGAGGGCCAGCGGGTCGAGTTCGAGATCTCGCAGGGCCAGAAGGGTCCGCAGGCCGACATGGTTCGCGTCACCGCCTGAACGTTTCTTGTCCGAAGGGCCCGCACCTCGCAGAGGGTGCGGGCCCTTCGCCGTGCCCCGGTTCCGCTGTTCGCGTGCGGCTGACGGGGGCCTCCCACCCGCCCAGGCGCTTGCACTCGACCATGCCGAGTGCTAATCATTGGCGTTAGCACTCTGAAGGTGAGAGTGACAGTGAAGGACCGGGTCGGTGAGGCCCGCGGGCCGGGTGGGGCAAGGAACCACGAGGCGCGCGAGCCGTCCGTCGCGGGCGCGGGCGCGGTCCGAAGGAATCACCCCCAGTCCTGGAGGGACCACTTCACATGGCCAAGATCATCGCGTTCGACGAGGAGGCGCGGCGCGGCCTCGAGCGCGGCATGAACCAGCTCGCGGACGCCGTGAAGGTGACGCTCGGCCCCAAGGGCCGCAACGTCGTCCTCGAGAAGAAGTGGGGCGCCCCCACGATCACCAACGATGGTGTCTCCATCGCCAAGGAGATCGAGCTCGAGGACCCGTACGAGAAGATCGGCGCCGAGCTGGTCAAGGAAGTCGCCAAGAAGACGGACGACGTCGCCGGTGACGGTACGACCACCGCGACCGTGCTCGCCCAGGCCCTGGTCAAGGAAGGCCTGCGCAACGTCGCCGCCGGTGCCAACCCGATGGCTCTGAAGCGCGGTATCGAGAAGGCCGTCGAGGCCGTCTCCGCCGCCCTGCTGGAGCAGGCGAAGGACGTCGAGACCAAGGAGCAGATCGCCTCCACCGCGTCCATCTCCGCCGCCGACACCCAGATCGGCGAGCTGATCGCCGAGGCCATGGACAAGGTCGGCAAGGAAGGCGTCATCACCGTCGAGGAGTCCAACACCTTCGGCCTGGAGCTCGAGCTCACCGAGGGCATGCGCTTCGACAAGGGTTACATCTCCGCCTACTTCGCGACCGACATGGAGCGCATGGAGGCGGTGCTGGAGGACCCGTACATCCTCATCGCCAACTCCAAGATCTCCTCGGTCAAGGACCTGCTCCCGCTGCTGGAGAAGGTCATGCAGTCGGGCAAGCCGCTGCTGATCATCGCCGAGGACGTCGAGGGCGAGGCCCTGTCGACCCTGGTCGTCAACAAGATCCGCGGCACCTTCAAGTCCGTCGCCGTCAAGGCCCCGGGCTTCGGTGACCGCCGCAAGGCCATGCTCGGCGACATCGCCATCCTCACGGGCGGCGAGGTCATCTCCGAGGAGGTCGGCCTCAAGCTGGAGAACGCGACCCTGGACCTCCTGGGCCGCGCCCGCAAGGTCGTCATCACCAAGGACGAGACCACCATCGTCGACGGTGCCGGCTCCTCCGAGCAGGTCAACGGCCGTGTGAACCAGATCCGCGCCGAGATCGAGAACAGCGACTCGGACTACGACCGCGAGAAGCTGCAGGAGCGCCTGGCGAAGCTCGCCGGCGGTGTCGCGGTCATCAAGGCCGGTGCCGCCACCGAGGTGGAGCTCAAGGAGCGCAAGCACCGCATCGAGGACGCCGTCCGCAACGCGAAGGCGGCCGTCGAGGAGGGCATCGTCGCCGGTGGTGGCGTGGCCCTGCTCCAGGCCTCCCAGGTCTTCGAGAAGCTGGAGCTGGAGGGTGACGAGGCGACCGGCGCCAACGCCGTGCGCATCGCCCTGGAGGCCCCGCTGAAGCAGATCGCCGTCAACGCCGGCCTCGAGGGCGGCGTCGTGGTGGAGAAGGTGCGCAACCTGACCCCGGGTCACGGCCTGAACGCCGCGACCGGCGAGTACGTCGACCTGGTCGCCGAGGGCATCATCGACCCGGCGAAGGTGACCCGTTCCGCGCTGCAGAACGCCGCCTCCATCGCCGCGCTGTTCCTCACCACCGAGGCCGTCATCGCCGACAAGCCGGAGAAGGCCGCGGCCCCGGCCGGCGGCGGCATGCCGGGCGGTGACATGGACTTCTGATCGACCTGACGGTTGATCGCTCGTCCTGCGGACCGAGGGCGGCACCCCCAGCTACCGGCTGGGGGTGCCGCCCTCGGCGTTTCCCGGGGTCGGCGGAGAGTGGCCGGTATCACGTGAGCCAAGCGGGGACCGGTCCGGAACAAGGGCCGGCGGGCAGTGTTTACTTAAGACGCTGCAACAATGCGTGCGCACATACCAATCGGTTCACCCCGTCGACTCACGAGGAGCCCCCCACGTGACCGTGACCACGCCCCCCGCCTCCCGCGCGGCCCGCGTCCTGTCCCGCCCGATCAGGCTGAACGGCCTCACCGTCCCGAACCGCATCGTGATGGCGCCCATGACCCGCATGTTCTCGCCGGGCGGCGTCCCGGGCGAGGACGTCCGCTCGTACTACGCCCGCCGGGCCGCCGCCGGCGTCGGCCTCATCGTCACCGAGGGCACGTACGTCGGCCACGAGTCGGCGGGCAACAGCGCGCGCGTCCCGCGCTTCCACGGCGAGGAGCAGCTGGCGGGCTGGGCGAAGGTCGCCGAGGACGTGCACGCGGCGGGCGGCACCATCGTGCCCCAGCTGTGGCACATCGGCATGGTCCGCGAGCAGGGTCAGAAGCCCTTCCCGGACGCCCCCGCGATGGGCCCCTCCGGACTGGTCGCCGCGGGCGCCGAGCCCACCGGCAAGGCCATGACGCAGTCGGACGTGGACGACGTCGTCGCCGCGTTCGCCGAGGCCGCTGCCGCCGCCGAGCGCATCGGCTTCGACGGCGTGGAGCTCCACGGCGCCCACGGCTACCTCCTCGACCAGTTCCTGTGGGCGGGCACCAACCGCCGCACCGACGCGTACGGCGGCGACCCGGTGGCCCGCACCCGGTTCTCCGCCGAGATCGTCGCCGCCGTGCGGGCGGCGGTGTCGCCGGACTTCCCGGTCCTCTTCCGCTACTCGCAGTGGAAGCAGCAGGACTACACCGCCCGGCTCGCCGAGACCCCCGAGGAACTGGAGGCCATCCTCACCCCGCTCGCGGCGGCCGGCGTCGACGCCTTCCACGCCTCCACCCGCCGCTACTGGCTGCCCGAGTTCGACGGCTCCGACCTGAACCTGGCCGGCTGGACGAAGAAGCTCACCGGCAAGCCCGTCATCACCGTCGGCTCGGTCGGCCTCGACGGCGACTTCATCAACGCGTTCCAGGGCGAGGGTGCCCCGGTCAAGGGCATCGACAACCTCCTGGACCGCCTGGAGGCCGACGAGTTCGATCTGGTGGCCGTCGGCCGCGCGCTGCTCCAGGACCCCGAGTGGGCGGCCAAGGTGCTCTCCGACCGCTTCGACGAGCTGAAGCCGTACGACGCGGAGGCCCTGAAGACCCTGAGCTGACCGGAGTGCCCCCGGGGGCGCCGGCGGCCAGGGTCTTTCGTCTGGATCAGCCCGGCATGATCCGGACGAGAGGCCCTAGAGGTTGCCCATCGGCTCGATGTCGACCCGCACCGGCGTCCCCCACACCCGCAGCACCTCGTAGTCGGTGAACTCGTGCACGAGCCGGTACGCCAGGGCGGGCCGGGAGCCGCGCCGCTGGGCGGCGAGGTACGCCTCCGCCTCGCGCCGGTCCCGCCTCGGCGTCCCGCACAGCTGCCACTCCTGGCCGTTCCACAGCTCCGGCAGCCACCGCTGCTGCGCCTGCGGCCGGTCACCGCGCACGCCGTACCGGGATGGGGCGGTGGGCACCGGCTCGCCCGGCCGGGGCCGGCCGCCCTGGAACTCCGACCGCCGGGCGGCCCGGCGCCGGGTCTCGCACAGCAGGCACAGGTCGGGCGCGCTCTCGTCCACCGGTCCCTGCGGGTGCTCCGGGCAGCGGGTGGCGGGCGCGGCGGTGGTCACGGTGTCGTCCAGCAGGTCGAGGGCCCGCCGCAGGTCGTCCTTGATCTCGTGCAGCCGGGCGTCCGGCGTGTCGGCGGTCAGGGCGTCCCCGTGCTCCCCGAGCAGCCGGAGAGCCCTTCCGAGGGCGGTGAGCTGGGCGTGATTCATGTCGGTGGGTGCCTCCTCCCCTCCATGGTGCCCTGACCGCGCGGTCCGTCAGCGTGCCGCGTCGCCCAGCGCCGTGCGCAGGTGGCCGCCGGACTCCGCCAGCAGGCGGGCCGCCGTCGGGCCGTCGACGCCGGCGAGGAGGACCAGGATCGCGTGCTTCACCTCGCCGCCGGTTTCCGTGAGGGCCTTCTCGATGTCGGCGTCGCTCGCGCCGGTGGCCAGGGAGACGATCCGGTGGGAGCGGGCCCGGAGCTTGTCGTTGGAGGCGCGCACGTCGACCATCAGATTCCCGTACGTCTTGCCGAGCCGGATCATCGTGATCGTCGAGAGCATGTTCAGCACCAGCTTCTGGGCCGTGCCCGCCTTCAGCCGGGTGGAACCGGTGATCAGCTCCGGCCCCACCACGACCTCGATGGCGTGCTCGGCCGCGGCGGCCAGCGCGCTGCCCGCGTTGCAGGCCAGGCCGATGGTCAGCGCACCGAGCGCCCGGGCGTGCTCGACGGCGCCGACGGCGTAGGGGGTGCGGCCGGAGGCGGAGACGCCGACCACGGTGTCGTCCGCGGTGAGTTTCAGCGCGTCCAGGTCCCGGCGGGCCAGCTCCTCGGAGTCCTCCGCGCCTTCGACCGAGGTGACCATGGCCGCGGGACCGCCCGCGATGAGGCCGACGACCCGCTCGGGGTCGGTGTTGAAGGTGGGCGGGCACTCGGAGGCGTCCAGCACGCCCAGCCGGCCGGCGGTCCCGGCACCGGCGTAGACGAGCCGCCCGCCGCGGCCCATGCGCGCGGCGACGGCGTCGACGGCGGCCGCGATCCGGGGCAGCTGCGTCGCCACGGCGGCGGGCACGCCCGCGTCCTCGCCGTTCATCAGCCGGGCGATGTCGAGGGTGGGCAACCGGTCGATCTCGGCGAGTTCCGGACGGAAGGCCTCGGTGGTCAGCGAGGCCAGCTGGTCGCGCAGGTCGTGAGAGGTCATGTCGTGAGAGGTCATAGGGGGCGGCTCTCTCCGGTGACGTGTGAGGGGGGTGGTGAACCTATGCCGGTTCCTTCCTACCCCCTAGCGCGAACCGCTCCGGTGGCGGTGCGCCAACGCCTCGTAGGAAGCGGCCAGCGCGGGCGCCGCCGTCTCGTACGTCCGCTGCGCCACTCCCACGAACAGACAGTCCACGACCAGCAGCTGACTCGTCCGGGAGGACATCGCGGCGGGCCGCAGCTCCGTCTCCCGTGACGTCGACGTCGTCAGCACGAGGTCGGCGTACTGCGTGACGGGCGAGTCCGGCCGCCCGGTGATGGCCACCGTCGTCGCCCCGCGCTCGAAGGCCACCCGGAGCGGTTCGATGACGTCCCCCGTGGACCCGGAGTGCGTGATCGCGAGGGCCACGTCACCCGAACGGAGCTGCACCGCGTTGGTCACCGCGAGGTGCGGGTCGCTGTGCGCGTGGGCTATGAGCCCTATCCGCAGCAGCTTCTGGGTGAGGTCCTGGGCGACCAGCCCGGACGCCCCTATGCCGTACACGTCGGTGCGCCGGGCGGCGGCCAGCGCGGTGACGGCCGCGCCGAGCTGGACGGTGTCGAGTCCGGCGGCGGTGTCGGCGAGGGTCTGCTGCTCCTCGTAGGCGAGCTTGGTGACGACGTCGGCGATGGGGTCGTCCACCGCGATGTCCGTCGTGATCGCGGGCGCGCGCCCGGACTGCTGCTGGGCGGCGAGCCCGGCGAGGGCGAGCCGCAGGTCGCGGTAGCCCGGATAGCCGAGCAGCCGGGCGGTGCGGACGACCGTCGCCTCGCTGGTGCCGGTGAGTTCGGCGAGGCCCGTCACCGTCAGGGCGGCGCAGCCGGCCGGGTCCCCGGCGACGGCCTCGGCGACGCGCTGCATGGACCGGGTCATGGACGGGGCGAGCGTGCGCACCTTGGCGGCGAGCGATCCGCCCGGACCACCGAAAATTTCCTTCACGTCCTGGGTCACTCCTGAAAGATATTTTCGGTTCGGTGTCCTGGTCAAGAGTGCGCACAATGGGGGGCATGGACCCCATCAGCCCCCTGGAGCAGTCACTGCACGCGGCCCGCGCCCTCGTGCTCGCGGATCTCGTCGCGGGAGACGTCGCGGAGGCCGACGTCGTCTCCCTGGTGGAGGACTCCATCGCCCAGCGGCGCTGGTGGGTCGAGCAGTGGCCGGACGGCGCGGCCTTCGTGGCCGGGCTGGTCGCCCAGGACGTGCAGGACGCGCTGCTGGAGCGGTACGGCCGCTGGCCGCTGTGCCCGGTCTGCGGCTCGGGCGACCCGCACGCGCTGGACGTGGAGCCGGAACTGGGCCCCGATCCGCACTGGGTGTGCCACAAGGCCGGCGTGAAGGTCGCGCCGGTGGGCTCGCTGGGGCCGGCCCTGCGCGGGACGACGTCCTCTTGAGGCGCCGGTGACCCTCTACATCGACCCGCCGACCTGGCCCGGCCACGGGCGCATGTGGTCGCACCTGGTCAGCGATGTGTCGTACGACGAACTCCACCTGTTCGCCGAGGGCCTGGGCATGCCCCGCCGGGCCTTCGACAGCGACCACTACGACGTCCCGTCCCACCGCTACGCGGACGCGGTGGCGGCGGGCGCCGTGCAGGTCAGCAGTCGCGAGGTGGTCCGACTGCTGCACTCGGCGGGTCTGCGCCGGCGCAAGGGGCGTCAGGCCCGGCGGACGTAGAGCCGCAGCACGGCCTCGCTGTCGTCCTCGTCGTGGACCGTGCGCTCCTCCTCCACGGTCGCGCGGGTGAAGCCCGCCCGGGTCACCACCCGTTGGGACGGCAGGTTGGCCGGTTCGATCGTGGCGATGACCGAGTCGACGTCGTCCCGGGCCAGCGCCCACTCGGTCAGCGTGCGCAGCGCCTCGGTCGCGTAGCCGTGGCCGCGGGCGCTCCCGACCAGGTCGTAGCCGATCTCCACCCGGCGCTCGTCGTCCGGGGCGCCGTGGAAGCCCATGCCGCCCACCGCCCGGCCGTCCTCGGCCCGCACCAGGGCGAAGACGCCGAACTCCGGGCGGTGCACGCCGGCTTCGTACGCCTTCAGCAGGTGGGAGCAGGCCTCCCGGGTGCCCTCGTACGGGCCGTCGTCCAGCCAGTCGAAACCGCCGTCGCCGCCGAGGGCCAGATCGCGGGCGGCGGCCGGACGGATGCCGGTGAGGGTGACGCGTCCGGCCGGCAGGACGAGGTTGTTGTACCAGGTCCAGTCGGTGACCGGGGCGCGGCCGGGCAGCTCGCCGCGGCCGGTCGCCCACAGCAGCGTCGGCCAGGGCGCGGGGCCGGGCCGGACGTGCGGGAAGAGCAGGCTCAGAACGGATTCGGCGAGTTCGGCGGGCGGTTCGTAGGGCAGGCCGAGGCCCCGGGCGATGTCGTGGGTGTGCAGCAGGGCCTCGGCGACGCCCATCGCGGCGAAGCCCTCGCGGTCGGCGCTGCCGAAGCGGGCGGGGTGGAAGGCGCGGACGCCGGGCGGGGTGGTGCGGACGGCGGCGGCCAGCAGGGCGCCGGTGGCCTCGATCACCTGGAGCAGGCCGGCGTTGTCGGTGCCCTCGGGGAGGGTGATGCGCAGCGGGAGGCGGTCCTGGGCGCGGGCGGCGAGTCGGCTGGCGTACGCGGCGAAGTCCTCGGCGATGTGGAAGGCCGTGGTGCGGCAGCTCCACTCCAGACCGGCCGCGCCGACCGCGTCCCAGTCCCGGTCCAGCGCCGTGCGCAGGACCGCCGCGCAGCTCGCGACGGCCGCCTCCACCTGATCCCCGCTCATCGTCCGCATGCGCGCACAGTACGGCGGTGGTGTGCTCAGGTCGACAGCATTTCCAGCTCGGACGTGAGGTTGTAGCGGGCGGTGGCCTCCCAGTGCTCCTGCCCGTACGGGGTGCGGTACAGCCGGGGCAGGGCGAGGAGTTGGCGCAGGACCGCCGAGCGGCCGGCGCGGAAGGCGTCGCCCGGTACGAAGTGGTACTCCTCGCGCACCTCGGCGGTGTAGACGGCGTACGCCGACGGGGGCGCGGCCAGGATCGCGAGGTCGGCGTCGCACAGCACCTGCCCGTCGCGGTCGTCGTCGGCCGGGTCGTGGGTGACGGTGAGCCGGACCAGCCGGGCCACCTCGGCCGTCCTCGCCTGCGGCACGCCGGCCTCCGGGAGGGCGCGCTCGGCCAGCCGCGCGGACCGCTCCTCGTTCTCGGAGCGTTCGGGGAGGTAGACGGCGTCGTGGAACCAGGCGGCGAGGCGGACCGCGTCCGGGTCGGCCGCGTACTCCTCCAGCACGTCGACGTGGTCGAGCACGGCGGTGAGATGGGCCACCGTGTGGTAGCGGCGCTGCGGCTCCTGCCAGCGGGCGAGCAGGTTGTCGGCGTAGGGGGCGGGGTCGGGGCCGCCGCCGGGGGAGCGGGCTGCTTCCAGGGCGCGGGCGAAACGGAGGCGCAGGGCGTCGAGGTCGGCCATGTCCCCATTCTGTCGGGTGCCGGTGCCGGTGCCGGTGCCGGTGCCGGTGCCGCTGCCGGCGTCGGTGCCGCGTCCCGGCCGCCCGTCGTTTCGCGCGTGACGGGCGTCCCCCGCCGCCCCTAGCGTGCTCCCCATGACTGAGACGCAGGAAGTACGCGATCCCGAGCTCCCCGGGCGGCTGCTGGCCGCCGAGCGCGACGTCCTCGTACCGCTGCTGCGGTCGCGCCCCGACGCCGACTTCGCGCTGCCGTCGGCCGGGTGCCCCGGCTGGTCGGTGCGGGACGTGCTGGCGCACTGTTCCGCCGTGCTGACGCGGGTGGTGGAGAACCGGTTCGAGGCGGGCGTGTTCTCGCCGGAGTCGAACGAGCGGGACATCGCCGAGCGGGCCGGCTGGACGAACGCGCGGGTCGTGGACGAGCTGGAGCGCGGGATGACGGAGGCCGGACCGGTGATCGCCGGGTCGGACGGCTCGCTGGACGTGATCGCGCTCGGCGAGTGGGTGCACGCCGGGGACGTGCGGGAGGTGCTGGGGGCGCCAGGGGCGTACGCCGGGGTGGGGCTGCCCCACGCGCTGACGCTGCTGGCGCGGCTCACCCGGCAGAAGGAGCACGTGCCGCTCCACGCCGACCTGGACGACCTGGACGAGCCGCTGAGGCTCGGCGCGGTGGCCGCCGGCGGCCCGCCCGCCCGGTACATCGGCGACGCGGCCACGCTCGTACGGCTGTACGCGGGACGGCCGCTGAACGGGGCGTCCTACGAGCTGGCGGGGGCCCGGGAGGAGGAGCTGAACATCTTCGGGTGAAGGGCGTCCCCGGCAGGCGTAGTCTTGGACCGGATTGGACTAGACCTGTAGCGCCGATGAATGGGGTGCCATGAGCAAGCGTGCAGTCCTGGAGGTGATCGCCCTCGACGTCGAGGACGCGGTCGCCGCCCAGGCCGGAGGCGCGGACCGACTGGAGCTGGTCACGGAGATGGCGGCCGACGGGCTCACCCCCGCGCCCGCCACCGTCGCCGCGATCCGCGCCGCCGTCGACATCGACCTGCGCGTGATGCTCCGCCTCGCGGACGGCTTCGCGGCCGGTGACCTGGACCGGCTGCTCGGCGTGGCCGACGCGCTGCGGCAGGCCGGCGCCGACCAGTTCGTGCTCGGGTTCCTCGGCACGGACGGCGGGGTGGACCTGGACGCGGTCGAGCGGGTCGTCGACGCGCTCGGCGGCTGCCGCTGGACCTTCCACCGGGCGATCGACCGGGCCGCCGACCGCGACGCCCTGCGCAAGCAGCTCGCCGACCTGCCGGGGCTGGACACCTACCTCACCGCCGGTTCCGCCGCGGGCGTGGACGACGGCCTGCCCACGCTGCTCGCCGAAGCGGCACACGACGGCGAGCCCGGGTACGAGCAGCAGATCATGGTCGGCGGCGGACTGCGCCTCGACCATGTCGCGCGGCTGCGCGCGGGCGGGATCAAGGCGTTCCACATCGGCGGCGCGGCCCGCCCCGACGGCTGGCGGGGCCCGGTCTCGGCGACCGCGGTCGCCCAGTGGCGCACGGCCTTGGACAGCGAGGCCGCCTAGCCCGCGCGGCGGTGCGCTCGGGGCGGTCGTCCACCCGGTGGCGTACGGCCCTGGAGGGCGAGGCGCGGCCCGGTCTCGGCGGCTGCGGCCCGCCCGGTCGTGCGCGGCCGGGTTTCGACGGTGAGCGCCCAGTGGTGCGCCGGCGCTCGGCGGCGACGTACCCGTGCGCGCGATGCGCGGTCCTGGTGGCTGCGGTCGCCGAGTGGTGTGAGGCGTTGGGCGGTGTCGCCACCTGGTCGCGCGCGGGGTGTGCTCGGGGGCGGTCGTTCTCCCAGTCGCGCGCGGCGTCGGACGGCGACGCGCCTGGTCGGCCCGGTATCGACGGCGGCGTCTCCTGTTGCCGCACAGCGCTGGACGGCTGCGCACCTGTTCGCGTCCGAGGCGCGGCCTCGGCGACGGCCCGCCCATTGCCGCACGGCGCTGGACGGCGAAGCCGCCCGGCCGCGCGGGGGTGCGCTCCGGGCGGGGCGGTCGTTCGCCCATTGGCGTACGGCCCTGGACGGCGAGGCGCGGCCCGGTTCCGGCGGGTGCGGTCCGTCCCGCCTACTCGGCGAGCTGGGGCGGCAAAGGTGCCGTGTGCGTCACGATCAGGCCCGACACCGCACGGGTCAGCGCAACGTACAGGCGCCGCAGGCCCGTGCGTTCGTCCGGCTCGCCGTCCACCACGGCCTGCGGCTCGTCGAGGACCACGTAGTCGTACTCCAGGCCCTTGGCGAGCGACGCGGGGACCAGGGTCAGCCGGGTCTCGCGGGTGGTCTCCTCACCGGGGGCCAGGTACGAGACGCCGGCCGCCGTCAGGGCCTCGGCGAGCGCCGGGACACGGGCGTCGGCGGCGATCAGGCCGGTCGAGCCCTCGTTGCGCAGCAGTTCGGCGCACGCGGCGACGACGTCGGCCGCCCCCGTGGCCGTACGCACCTCGAAGAACCCGGGGTTCTCCCGGACGGAGGCGACCGGGGCGAGACCGGGCGCGATGTGCGGCAGCAGCCGGGAGGCGTACGCGATGACGTCCGTCGGCACGCGGAAACCGGCCGTCAGCTCCTCGACGGCACCCTCCGGCTTGCCGAGGTGGGCCAGTGCCTCCGCCCAGCTCCGGGTCGCCCACGGGGTCGTCCCCTGCGCGAGGTCGCCCAGCACGGTCGCGCTGCCGGTGGTGCAGCGGCGGCCGACGGCCCGGTACTGCATGGGGGAGAGGTCCTGCGCCTCGTCCAGGACGACATGGCCGAGCGAGTGCGTGCGCTGGATCAGATCGGCCGCCTCGTCGATCAGCACGGCGTCCGCCGGCGACCACTTGGCCGCCTTCACGCTGCGGACCGGCTTCGCCCACAGGATCGTCTTCTGCTCGTCCTCGTCCAGGAGCCCGTCCGCGTGCTCGGCGAGGAACTCCGCGTCGGTCAGCAGCCGCAGCACCAGCTTGGCCGGGTCGACGGCCGGCCAGACCGCCTTCACGGCCCCCTTCACCGCGCTGTTGCGGGCGACCGCGTCCTGCACCCGGTCGTCCGGGGCCTCCCCGGCCCGCTCCATCTGCACCAGCACCGCGTGCGCGATCCGCTGCGGCAGCGCCTCGCGGGCCGCGCCGTAGCGGATGTCCCGGTCCAGCAACTCCCGGACGATGTCGTCCAGTTCGTACGCCGGCACCCGCCAGCGCCGCGACCCGCGCACGACCACCACCGGCTCGCTGGGCACGGTCACGTGGGAGTACAGCGCGCGCCGCAGGACCTCGGCCATCCGGGCGTCGCCCTTGACGATCGCCGCGGCGGCCTCGTCCGTGCCGCGCACCTCCACCTGCGCGACCAGGTCGTCCACGGTCGCCTGCCGCACGCTCAGCTCGCCGAGCGCCGGCAGGACCTGCTCGATGTAGTGCAGGAAGGACCGGTTCGGCCCGATGACCAGCGTGCCGGTACGGGCCAGCCGCTCCCGGTGGGCGTAGAGCAGGTACGCGACCCGGTGCAGGCCGACGGCGGTCTTCCCGGTGCCCGGACCCCCCTGCACGCACACCGTGCCGCCGAGCCCGCTGCGGACGATCTCGTCCTGCTCGGGCTGGATGGTGGCGACGATGTCCCGCATCGGGCCGACGCGGGGCCGCTCGATCTCCTGCTGGAGCAGCTTGCTGGTGGTGGCGGCCTCGGCGGGGTCGGAGAGGTGCTCGTCCTCGTAGGCGGTCAGGTCGCCGCCGGTGTACCCGAAGCGGCGGCGCAGCCCGACGTCCATGGGGTCCTTCTTTGACGCCCGGTAGAACGGCTGCGAGACCGGTGCGCGCCAGTCGATGACCATGGGATCGCCGTCGGCGTCGTGGACGTGCCGCCGTCCGATGTAGAACCGCTCGCCCGCGGCGCCCTCGGCCCGCTCGGCGCCCGGGGCGTGCAGGTAGTCGAGCCGGCCGAAGAACAGCGGGGTGTCGCTGAGGTCGGCCAGCGCCTTGATGCGCTCGTCGATCTGGCGGGAGAGCACCGCGGCGTTGACCCAGTTGGCGGTGACGTCGCTGATGTCGAGTGCCTCCACGTCCTCGCGCATGGCGCGCAGGGCGGCACGGGACGCGGCGAGGTGGGAGCGCTCTCGGGCGAGGGGGTCGTCGAGCGGGTCGTGGGCGGGCGTGGACAAGGGGGTGCCTCCGGTTGGCCTGCTGCGGGCTACGACGATGCCGCCCGGTTTCCGGCCGGGCGACGGCACTCCGTGGGGGAGGCGGGCAAGAGCGGAGATTTTAGGTGAACGAGCGGGGTCGGGGCCAATGGATTTCCCGCCCCGCGCGTGCCGGGACTCGACGCCGACCGCCGGGGCTCACCGGTGGCGTCGCTCCCGCGGCCCGTCCCCTAGGGGACGGGGGGTCTCAGGTCCAGGGACGGTGTCCACCCGGAGGTCTACGCGAGGCCGTCCAGGTCTGGACCCGCAGACCGATGCGATCGAGGGGTCCACAGTTCCACCATGGAGACATGAGCGCAGCAAGCATCACACCGGCATCCGTCCGCCCCCCGTCCGGCGCCACGGCCGTCGACGGCCCCCACCACCACCCGCTGGGCAACGCCCTGCGCGCCGTGAAGGTGTTCCTGGAGGCTGCCTTCAGCGTCGTCATCCTCGGCGAGTACGGCGAGGAAGCGGGCATACACCACAAGTGACGGCATAGGGTCGCGTCCGTGCGGAAACGGACGTTGACGCCCTCCTGCCCTGCCCTGCTCCTCCTCGCCCTCTCCCTCGCCGCCTTCGGCACCCTGTGCGTCCTGCGCGGCGCGCCCATGGCCGATCTCCTCGTCTACCGGGCCGAGGGCGCGGCGGTGGTCCACGGCACCGACCTGTACGGCTTCACGGTCACCGAGTGGCACCTCCCGGCGACCTATCCGCCCTTCGCGGCGATCCTGTTCGTCCCCGCGGTCTGGCTCCCGGTCCCGGTCCTGAAGGCGCTCTTCCTCGCGGGCAACGTCCTGCTGCTCGCCACTCTGGTCGCCCTCTCCGCCCGCCTGGCCTCCCGGCCCCTCCGCCCGGCCCCGCTCTGCGCGGCGACGGCCCTCGCCCTGTGGCTGGAACCGGTCTTCCAGACGCTCCTGTTCGGGCAGATCAACCTGGCCCTCGCCTGTCTCGTCCTGTGGGACCTGACCCGCCCGGCGGGTGCCCGCGCCAAGGGCGTGGCCCTCGGCATGGCGGCCGGGCTGAAGCTCACCCCGGCCGTGTTCATGGCGTACCTGCTCGTGCGCGGCCGGGTGCGGGAGGCGGCGACGGCGGGGGCGGCCTTCGCGGGGACGGTCGCGCTCGGCGCCGTCCTGCTGCCCTCGGCGAGCGCGGACTTCTGGACCCGGCGGCTGTACGAGACCGGCCGGGTGGGCAAGGCGTGGATCGTGGACAACCAGTCCCTGCGCGGGCTGGTCGCCCGGGCGCTGGGCGACCCCGCGCCGGGCCTGGCCTGGGCGCCGGTGGCGGTGGTGGTCGCCGTGGTGGGCCTGGGGCTGGCCGCGCGGGCCCGCCGGGAGAGCTACGGCATCCTGCTGACCGCGGGCACGGCCCTGCTGGTCTGCCCGATCAGCTGGACCCACCACTGGGTGTGGTGCGTGCCGCTGCTCGCCGTGCTGCTGGCGGAGGGCCGCGCCCGTACGGCCGTACTGGTGGCCCTGGTCTTCACCGCCCGCACGATGTGGCTGGTGCCCCACGAAGGCGCCCGCGATCTGCAACTGCCCTGGTGGCAGCAGCCGTTGGCGGCCGCGTACCCCCTGCTGGCGCTGGGGCTGCTGGTGTCGTACGACAGCGTGGCCGGCCGCTGTGCACCGGCCCCGGCCTCCGGTCCCCGGTGAAGGGGCCGGCCATCCGGTCCGGCGTCACCCCGTCGGAGGGTCCGTGCCGTCCCCGGCGCGGGCGCCCCCTCCCGAGCGGCCGTCGCCGTGGCCGTGGCCGTCGTGCCGTTCGTCCCGCGCGTCCCGGCTCCTCGGGACGCGCCCGCCGCTCGCGCGGCCGTGGCCGTCGTCGGCGCCGGCGATGACGACGACCTCGTCACCGGTGGTCCAGCACCGGCGTTCGGCTTTGGGCGGGTTGACGCGCAGCCCGTAGCCGGGGGCGCGGCCGGTGTCGGCGTGGCTGCGGTACCCGATGGCGCACTCGCCCCGGCCGCGCGCCGCGGCCACGACCGTGGCGAACGACGCCTCCTGGCCGGGCAGCACGTAGTCGGCGGCCGGCCGCAGATGGACCTGGGTGCCGCCGGCCGAGAACAGCTCGTCGAACACCGCCGCCAGGTGGCGGTTCTGGGAGATCTGCGCCATCAGCAGCCCGACCAGCTTGCCGCTGATGATCACGTCGGCTCCGGGGCCGAGCGGTGCGAGGGGCCGGTTGCCGTCGTCGGTGAGTTCGGTGACCACCGGCAGCTCCCGGCCGATCCGCTGTTCGAGGTGGCGCAGCACGAGCAGGGTGACGAGCGTGCGGTTGTCCGGCTCCTCCGGGGGCTCCCCGGGCCGCGGGTCCCGGCCGAGCACGATGACGCTGTCGTAGGAGGCGATGTCCAGGCCGTACAGCGTCTCCGGCCGGGTGGTGTCGCCCCCGCGGTGCACACACCTCCAGTGGGCCCCGCCGGTGCCGCAGGCCGTCCGCACGGTCACCCCGTCCTCCTCCGTCACCACGTCGGCGACGGAGCCGGGCGGTGCGTTGCGGCCCCACTCCCGGAGGATGAGCGGCGCCCGGCGGTTCCAGCCCAGCACCAGCACCCGCTCCGGCCGGGTCTCCCGCGGCCGGGGGGCCGCGATGAGCCGCTCCTCGACCCACCGTGTGCAGTCGGCGAGTTCGGCGGTGTCGTCGTCGGCGGCGATGACGATGATCCGGTCGTCCGGCCCGATCACCGTCCCCGCCGGAGGGTTCAGCCAGGGCCCGTCGGCACGGATCAGCCCCACCGCGCACGCGTTGCCGTAGGAGAGCAGCACGTCACCGAAGTCCCGGCCGACCAGCGACGGGTGTGAGGCCGGGTAGAACTCGTCCCCGGCGAAGTCGAGGAGTTCGCGGTGGACGAGGGACAGCCCCGGGCGGCGCGCGGCCTGGGCGATGAGCCGGGCGGTGACGGTGTCGCTCTCCACGACGATGCCGCGCTCTCCCGCGGCCAGACGGGCCGCGAGCAGGTAGGCGCTGTCCCGCACCGCGGCCACCACGGGCGCGGTGGCGTCGTCCCCGGACACCGCCGCCCGCAGGGCCAGCAGGGTCTTGACCACGTCCGCGTCGCCGCGCGGGTCGTCGGGCGGCAGCACGAGCACCGACTCGGCCGTGGCCGGACTGGTCAGCGCCAGCACGGCCGGATCGGTCGACGGACCGCTGCGGCAGATCAGCCGGGTCCGGCCGGTGGGTCCCACCTTGCTGTACAGGGCCTCCTCCATGGCCGTCTTGTCCCGGTCGGCCAGGACGGCCACGGCCGGACGCCGCTGGTTGGCGCCCGCCGCGACCAGTTCGCCCACCACCGTGAACACCTGCTCCGACCAGCCCAGGACCACCACGTGCCCGTGCTCCACCAGCGTGGAGCGGCCACGCCGCAGGGCGATGAGCCGCTCGGTCAGCCCGGTGGTGATGAGGCCGACGAGGGTCGAGACGTACACCAGGGCGACGAGGGCCAGCAGCACCGACAGCAGCACCCGCACCGGGCTGCCGGTGGTGCCGCCCAGCCGCAGCGTCTCCCCGGTCAGGCGCCAGACCTGCGCCAGTTTCCCGGAGAGGCCGGCCGGAGGGTGCGGAGCGGTCCACACCAGTACCGCGCTCGCGGGGACGACCAGCGCCAGGCAGACCGCCACCAGCCAGCCGACCAGGGCCGAGGTGCCGCGCGCCAGGGTCGTGTCGAACCAGTACCGCGCTCGCGCACCCACCCCGGGACCCCGCTGTTCCACCTTGTTCCCCCTCCGCGCACGGGCCTGTAGGCGGCAGTGTCCTGACCCGGCGCCCCGCGGCGCGCGGCACGGAGCGCGATTCATCCCTTCGCCGTAATCGGGTGCGGCCGGACCACCGCGGCGTGCCCCCGCGCACCCCTGCCGCACCGGTTTGAACGGCGGGTTTCGCCCGTCCGTGCCCATTCGCCGCGACCCGGGGCGCGGCGGCCCCGCGGGCCAGTAGAAGTTCGCCATGACCGAAGACCACCAGGCGGGCGCCGGCGACGGCGGCCTGACCAGGCGTACGCTCACGACCGCCGTCGGCACGACCACCGCGGCCACCCTCCTCGGCGCGGGCAGCGCGGCGGCCCTGCCCGCCGCGGCGCCCCCTCGGGCCCCCGCCCCGGAGGCCCCCTCCAGCGCGCATGGCCCGGACTTCGACCGCTGCCTCGCCGCCGCACGGGCCCTGCTCGTCGTGGACTCCGGCGACCGGCCCCTCGTCCCCGGCTACCGGCGGGTGCTCAAGGACGGCCTCCCGCGACGGCGGGCGGGCGGTTCGAAGAACGTCCTCGTCATCGGCGCGGGCCCGGCCGGCCTCGTCACGGCCTGGCTGCTGAAGCGGGCCGGACACCGCGTGACCGTCCTGGAGGCCAACGGCAACCGGGCGGGCGGACGCATCAAGACCTTCCGCCGCGGCGGCCACGAGAAGGCGGTACAGCCCTTCGCCGACCCCCGGCAGTACGCCGAGGCCGGCGCGATGCGGCTGCCCGGCAGCCACCCGCTGGTGATGGACCTCATCGGCCAACTGGGCCTGAAGAAGCGGCCGTTCTACTACGTCGACGTCGACGCGGAGGGACGCCCGGCCTCCCACACCTGGATCCACGTCAACGGCATCCGGATGCGGCGCGCCGACTACGCCCGCGCACCCCGGCGCGTCAACCGCTCCTTCGGCGTCCCGCGCGCCCACTGGGACACACCGGCCGCCGCCATCCTGCGCTCGGTCCTCGACCCGGTGCGCGACGAGTTCAGCACCGTCGGCCCGGACGGCAAGCGCGTCGACAAGCCGCTGCCCGAACGGGTGCGGGGCTGGGCCAGGGTGATCCAGCGTTTCGGCGACTGGTCGATGTTCCGCTTCCTGACCGAGCACGCGGGCCTGGACGAGCGGACGGTCGACCTCATCGGCACCGTAGAGAACCTCACCTCACGGCTGCCCCTGTCCTTCGTCCACAGCTTCATCGGCTCCTCCCTGATCAGCCCGGACACCGCGTTCTGGGAGCTGGAGGGCGGCACGGCCGTCCTGCCGGACGCCCTGCTGGCCAAGGTCCGCGACACCGTGCGGTTCGACCGGCGGGTCACCCGGATCGAGTACTACGACCCCGGCCGGACCGGCGGCGACACGCGGCACGTCCACGCCAAGGGACCCCACGTGTGGGTGGACACCGTCTCCGAGGGGCGCGGGGGCCGGGTCGTGCGGGAGCAGTTCACCGCGGACGCGGCCGTGGTGACCGTGCCCTTCTCCGGGCTGCGGCACGTGCGGATCAGCCCGCTGATGTCGTACACCAAGCGCCGCGCGATCACCGAACTGCACTACGACTGCGCGACCAAGGTGCTGCTGGAGTTCAGCCGCCGCTGGTGGGAGTTCGACGAGGCCGACTGGAAGCGGGAGCTGAACCGCGTCGACCCCGGCCTCTACGACGCCTACCGCACCGGACGGACGCCCGGCGACGGCCGCCTGCTCGGCGCGCACCCCTCCGTCCCGCGCGGGCACATCACCCCCGGCCAGCGCGTGCACTACGCCGCCAACCGCGCCGTCGGCCGGGACCAGCCGGAGGCGGCCGGCGTCATCGGCGGCGGCTCGGTGTCGGACAACGCCAACCGCTTCATGTACCACCCGTCCCACCCGGTCCCCGGCAGCGAGGGCGGGGTCGTCCTGGCCTCCTACAGCTGGGCGGACGACGCCCTGCGCTGGGACTCCCTCGACGACGACGCCCGCTACCCGCACGCCCTGTGCGGCCTCCAGGAGGTCTACGGCCAGCGCATCGAGGTCTTCTACACCGGCGCGGGCCGCACCCAGAGCTGGCTGCGCGACCCCTACGCCTACGGTGAGGCGTCCGTGCTCCTGCCCGGCCAGCACACGGAACTGCTGCCGTCCATCCCGGAGCCCGAGGGCCCCCTGCACTTCGCGGGCGACCACACCTCCGTCAAACCGGCGTGGATCGAGGGAGCCCTGGAGTCCGCCGTGCGCGCCGCCCTGGAGGTCCACACGGCCTGACGGATCAGCTCTCGGCCAGGATCTCGTCCGCGTCGACGATCCGGTAGGCGTACCCCTGCTCGGCCAGGAAACGCTGCCGGTGGGCGGCGAAGTCCTGGTCGATGGTGTCGCGGGCGACGACCGAGTAGAAGTGGGCCTGGTGGCCGTCGGCCTTGGGACGCAGCACCCGGCCGAGCCGCTGGGCCTCCTCCTGCCGGGAGCCGAAGGTGCCGGACACCTGGATGGCGACCGTGGCCTCGGGCAGGTCGATGGAGAAGTTGGCGACCTTCGACACCACCAGCACGCTGATCTCGCCCTCGCGGAACGCGTCGAAGAGCTTCTCGCGCTGCGCGTTGGAGGTCTCGCCCTTGATCACCGGGGCGTTCAGGTGCTCGCCCAGCTCGTCCAGCTGGTCGATGTACTGCCCGATGACGAGGATCTGCTGCCCGGCGAACCGGCGGACGATCGCCTCGGTGACCTTCCGCTTGGTCGCCGTCGTGGCACAGAAGCGGTACTTCTCCTCCGTCTCGGCCGTCGCGTACGCCAGCCGCTCGGAGTCGGTCAGGTTGACCCGCACCTCGACGCAGTCGGCGGGCGCGATGTAGCCCTGCGCCTCGATCTCCTTCCAGGGCGCGTCGAACCGCTTGGGCCCGATGAGGGAGAACACGTCCGACTCGCGGCCGTCCTCGCGCACGAGGGTGGCCGTGAGCCCGAGCCGCCGCCGTGCCTGGAGATCGGCGGTGAACTTGAAGACGGGCGCGGGCAGCAGGTGCACCTCGTCGTAGACGATCAGGCCCCAGTCCCGGGAGTCGAACAGCTCCAGGTGCGGGTAGACGCCCTTCCGCTTGGTCGTCAGCACCTGGTAGGTCGCGATGGTGACCGGCCGGATCTCCTTCCGCGTCCCGCTGTACTCGCCGATCTCGTCCTCGGTCAGCGAGGTCCGCTTCACCAGCTCGTGCTTCCACTGCCGGGCGGAGACGGTGTTGGTGACGAGGATCAGCGTGGTCGACTTCGCCTGGGCCATGGACCCGGCCCCGACCAGCGTCTTCCCGGCGCCGCAGGGCAGCACGACGACCCCGCTGCCGCCGTGCCAGAAGTTCTCCACGGCCTGCTTCTGGTACGGGCGCAGCGTCCAGCCGTCCTCCAGCAGCTCGATCGGGTGCGCCTCACCGTCGACGTACCCGGCGAGGTCCTCGGCCGGCCAGCCCAGCTTCAGCAGCGTCTGCTTGATCTGCCCGCGCTCGGAGGGGTGCACGGCCACGGTGTCCGGGTCGATCCGGGCGCCGACCAGCGGGGCGATCCGCTTGGACTTCAGCACCTCCTCCAGCACCGGCCGGTCGGTGGTGGTCAGGACCAGCCCGTGCGCGGGGTCCTTGGACAGGGTGAGGCGGCCGTAGCGGTCCATCGTCTCGGCGATGTCCACGAGCAGCGCGTGCGGCACGGGGTAGCGGCTGTACTGCACCAGGGCGTCCACGACCTGCTCCGCGTCGTGCCCGGCGGCGCGCGCGTTCCACAGCCCGAGCGGGGTCACCCGGTAGGTGTGGATGTGTTCGGGTGCCCGCTCCAGCTCGGCGAAGGGCGCGATGGCCCGCCGGCAGTCGTCGGCCCGCTCGTGGTCGACTTCCAGGAGCAGGGTCTTGTCGGACTGGACGATCAGCGGACCATTCACGCGCGGCACCCTTTCCATGACGGCCAAACGTCCAGTGTGCCTCATGCGGCCCCGGGGCTCCACGGCCGCAAGATCGGCGGCGGCAGCGGACGCGCGGTGCAACCTGCGCGCCCCGCCGCGAGTCCTGACACACGACAAGGCGGCGCGGGCGCGCGGCCGGGTGAGGAGTTCAGGGATGTCGGCACGCAGATGGGCCGTCGGCACCGGAGCGGTGGTGGTCCTGGTGGCCACCGGTACCTGGGCGATGCGGCAGGGAACCGTCGACACCCGGCTGTGGGAGGAGATACGGCCGGTCGTCGAGGCCCGGCTCGCGGCGGACAGCCACGGCACCGGCTACGGCGAGGACGTGCCCGCACTGCACGCGCGCTGGTTCTGCCGGGCCGAGGCGCTCGACGTGGCGGAGCGCGGCGGCGAGGTGCGCGCGGGCGTCGACACGCTGTGCCTGGAGTACGGGGTGCGCGGCGGCGGCCTGGTGGAGTGCGGCGGCGGGAAGGGCCCGCAGGTGCTGCGGCTGGAACGGGACCCGGACGGCGGTTACCGGGTTCTCTCGCGCGAGGCACCGCCGGACGGCGCCGGGAACGCGGACTGGACCGAGGCCCACTTCGGCTTCCTGGCCCGGGCCGCCCTGGACGACACGATCCCCTCCGACACCCTGGAGAGCGCCGCCCGCGCCCACTTCGGTCTTCCCGCGGACACACCGGTCGGGGACTGTCGGACCCGCTCACCCGGTCCGTCTCAGTCGTCCGCCAGCTCCGCGACCCCGGTGATCCGGTGCAGCGGGAACGTCCGGACCTCGTCCGCCGTGTGGTCGTACGCCGTCACGAAGCCGCCCTCCACGCGGATCGGGGCGATGACCCGCTGGCTGGCTGCGCCCTCGGCGTTGACGTAGCCGATCCACACCGAGTCGCCGGTCAGGACGGCCGCCTGCATGGTGGCCAGGGTCTCGGCGGCGGAGGTGCGGGGCAGCTCGCCGCCCGCCAGGGGCTCGCCGACGGGCTTGCGTGGGGTGGTGGCGGCCAGGTCACCGGCCCGGATCGCGCGGATCGCCGCCGTGAGCAGCGTGGCGTCGGGCGGCGGCGGGCCGTCCGGCACGGGTTCGGGCGCGGTGCGCGGCGGGGTGCGGTGGGCGTGCGCCCGGGTGATCAGGACATCGCCCTCGGCGGACTCGGCGGCGGGCGCGTACCCCATCGCGCGCAGCCCCTCCAGCAGCGTCGCCGGGTCGGCCGGGGCGGCCAGCACGGTCGGTGCCAGGCGGCGCAGGCGCAGGGCCGCCGCACGCTTGTCGGCGAGGATCTCGCTCAGCAGGGCGTCGTCGTCGCAGCGGACGTACGCCGAGGCCGCGCCGACCCGGAGGTGGCCGTGCCGGCGGGCCACGTCGTCGATCAGGTAGGCGAGCGGCTGCGGGACCGGGGTACGGGAGTGCTCGGCGAGGAAGGCGTGCAGGTCGGCGGCGGTCCGGCCGGCGTCCAGGGCACGGCGGACGGACGCCGGTGTGAACCGGTACACGGTCGCGCCGCCCTTGGACTCCACGTCCGCGAGCACCCCCAGCATGTCCGCGAGCGGGCGCCGCAGCGGACCGGGCGCCACCGCCGTCAGGTCGGCCTGGAGCAGCACGTGGTCCAGCGGCTCGGGCAGCAGGGGGGCGAGCAGCCGGGCAGCGGCGGCGGCCGCGACGCCCCGCTCGGCGGGGGAGAGGGGCGCGGGCCGCTCGGGGATTCGGTGGTGGTGCACCGGAAGCTTGTCACCGGGGCCGGTGGGCTCGGCGGGATCGGTGCCCGGGGTGGCGGGGGCAGCCGGTGCCCCCAGCAGCGCGCGCCCCTGGGACGACAGCGCGCCCCGGCCCGTCACCCCCAGCAGTTCCGCCTCCGACAGGGTCCAGCGGGCCAGCCGGGAGCGCAGGTCGTCGTCGCGGGCGCCGTCGCGCTGGGCACCCCGCAGGGGCCGCTCCCAGCGCAGCCGGGCCAGCACCGACTCCGCGTCCGGCGCCGCGCCCTGCGGCAGCGCGGCCAGCAGCGACAGCACCCGGTGCCGTACCTCGGGCGCGGCGGAGCGGTCGAGGCCCGGACCGAGCGCCGACAGCGTCCGGTCCTTGGCGTCCCGCCCGCCGACCAGCCCCGGCGTCCGGGTGGCCGTCAGCCAGGTCTGGGCGAGCCGGGCCCAGCGCTCGGCCGGGGGCAGCTCCAGCCACTCGTCGTAGGCCGGGGTGGCCGCGTACCGCTCGTCGGCCTCGCCGTCGGAGGCGATCAGGCCGGCCGCGTAGGCCAGCTCGGCCCAGAACGCGGCGACCGGCTCGGACACGTCCAGTGCCACGGCGGTCCGCTTCAGGTCACGGACGCTCAGCCCGCCCGCCCGCAGCACCGCGGGCCCGCCCTCGTCCCAGTCCTTCAGCAGCTCCTCGACGGTGGCCAGCGCGGTGTACGCCTGCCCGGCCGCCGTCGCGTCGACCACCTGCGGGCTGTGGGTCGCGGCCGGCGACACGGCGGGCGGCAGCGGCTCGGGCGTGCGGTGGGCGCGGCCCTCGCGCAGGTGCAGGGCGACCTCGCGGGGCAGCACGACCGTGCCGGGTGCAGTCGGCAGCAGCAGACCGCGGTCCAGCAGCCAGCGCAGGTGCGCCGCCGGATCTGCGGTGACCTGCCCGTACGGCGGCCCCCACACCAGCCGGGACAGCACCTCGCGGGCCGCCTCCGGGGCCTCGGCGAGCAGCTTCGCCATCTTCCTGCGGTGGGTGAACAGCCCGGTCAGCGCGGCCACGGCGGACACCGAGTCGTGGGTCGAGGGCAGTCCGGCCGTCGTCACGATCTCCTGGATCCGCCCCGGCGACATGCCCGAGGTGGCCTCCTGCACGGTCGGGCCCAGCCCGGTCGGGGACGGGTGCTGCGCGGACGGCGCGAGCAGCTCACGGGCGGTCCGCACCAGCCGCAGCCGGTCGTCGCCGCCCCACACCAGCGCCTGCTCGCGCAGGGTGGCGACGGCCCGGGGCAGCGCGCGGGCGACCGTCTCGTCGCCGGTGTCCCCGGCCATCAGACCGAGCAGCGTGTCGTACGACGCCGGGTCCGGGGCCACGGCCAGCGCCTCCGCCGTCTGCAGCGCGAACCGGTCCAGCCGCTCCAGGGCGCGCAGCACCGAGGCACGGGTGCCGGCGCGGGTGGCGAGCTGGGTGAGGTCGGTGGGGACGGGGGTGATGAGGTCGGGGCGGCTGCGCAGCAGCGCGGCCAGGGAGGCGTCGTCCCGCGCGCGGAGCGCCTCCGCGAGGGACCGAGGGGCTGAGTGGGCCTCGGGGCTCATCCGGCCAACGGTAGCGGACTTCCATATGCCTGGGGCATCCGCGAGAAGCGGTACGGTCCTCACGGAGTATCAGTCGGCGTCACCCCGGAGGGGTCGCGTGGGGATCGAGAGCGACCAGGTCGTCTACGAGTATCTGAGCCGCGTCGGAGACATCGCCCAGCAGCGCCAGCTGCCGTCGGCGACGCGGATGCGGCTCGTGTCGGAGCTGCGGAACGAGATCGACCGGCACCGGGCGCAGGCGACGGTGGACTCGCCCGCCGCCGTCCGCCGCATCCTGGACCGCCTGGGCAGCCCGGACGAGGTGGTCGCGGCGGCGGGCGGCACCGGCGGCCTTCCGCAGACCCCGCCCACCGCCGTACCGGAGCAGCCCTCCTCGCGGGAGCGGGCGCCGGAGCCGGCCGGGCGGGAGCGGCCGAAGGGGTTGCGCCGGGTGGTGCCGCGCCCGCGCCCCGCCGAGCCGGAGCCGCCGGCCGCGCGGGACGCAGCGGCACCGCCGCACCTCGCCCCCGCGCACGAGCTGGGGGACGCCACGGCACCGCCCGACTGGTGGCGCGTCGGCACCGCGGGGCCCGTCGGGGACACCGACCCGGTGCCGGGGTTCGTCGGCGGCGTGGAGATCCCGGAAATGCTCAGACGGCCCCCGCGGGCGGCTCCCGCCGAGAAGGCCGAGCCGGCGCCGGAGCCCGCCGTGGCCGCACCGGAAGCGGCGCCCGCCAAGCGCCGCCGCCGTCTCCTTCCCCTCCCGTCCGCCGGCTGGTCCAACCCCCTCCTGCTGCTGGCCGCCGCGGCGCTCGTCGCCGGTGCCGTGCTCGGCAACTGGTTCGCGCTGCTCCTCGGCTGGGCCATCGCCTACGGCTCCCGGCGGCTGACCCCCGCCGAGACCAAGTGGGCGGTGATGGTCCTGCCGGGCACGGCGGTCGCGGCGGGACTGGTGTGGCTGTGGGGCCGCAACGAGGGCCGCTGGGGCGCCCCGATCGCCGAGGGCCACATGAACGACGCGGTGAGCGCCACCTGGCCGTGGGTGGTCAGGGGCGCGGCGCTCGCGTCGGCGGCCTACCTGGTCTGGCGCTCCCAGCGGAAGGGGTAGTCACGGCACTCTTCGGCAAGCGGCGGCTGACCCGCCCAAGGGACGCGGGGAACTACGCGACCAGCCCCCACGCACCCGCACCCGGCGCACGACGGGCACCCCCGCGGCGCAACCCCACCCGGCCGAACCGCCGGAGGCACCCGGCACAATGGCCCGCATGGCCTCCTCGCTGACCGTCGGTTTCGACCTCGACATGACCCTCATCGACTCCCGCCCGGGCATCCGTGCCTGCTACCTGGCCCTGGCGGAGCGGACGGGGACGTTCATCGACGCCGACCTGGCGGTGACCCGGCTGGGCCCGCCGCTCGCGGAGGAGCTGATCCACTGGTTCCCGGCCGACGAGGTGCCGGCGGTGGCCGACCTGTACCGGGAGATGTACCCCTCCATAGCCATCGCCGCGACGCCCGCGATGGACGGCGCCCGGGAGGCGATCGAGGCGGTGCGGGCGGCCGGCGGGCGGACGATGGTGGTGACGGCGAAGTACGAGCCGAACGCCAAGCTGCACCTGGCCCACCTCGGCATCGAGCCGGACGTGGTCGTCGGCGACCTGTGGGCCGAGCAGAAGGCGGCGGCGCTGCGCGAGTACGGCGCGGGCGTGTACGTCGGCGATCACGTCGGAGACGTCCGCGGCGCCCGTGCGGCGGATGCGTTCTCGGTCGCCGTGGCGACCGGCCCGTGCCCGGCCGACGAGCTGCGCGCGGCCGGCGCGGACGTCGTCCTGCCGGACCTGTCCGCGTTCCCCGCGTGGCTCGGCGGCTACCGTGAGGCGCCCGGCGCCGCACCCCTGGCCTGACGCCGCCCGGCGGCGACGGAGCGCAGGACACCCGCGCCGGCCACGAGGAATCCCACGGCCATGAGCATGCTCAGACCGAACATGTAGGTCGGAAAAGGCTTCGCTCCGAGGAAGAGCGGGGCCACCGTGACGAGGGTGGCCACGGCCCCGAGGAAGAAGACGACGGCACCGGCGCGGATCAGTCGGTCACCGGGCGCGGCGGAATTCGTTTGGGTTTTGTCACGCACCGGACCAGGGTAGTTCCCTGCGCGAGAGAACAACCGGGGGACGTCTTGTCACCCGCCCCAAGACCATTAGCCTTGGTACCGGCGGGTCGTGGTCGACCCGCTCTAGTGCTATCAAGAGCCGTTTCCCAAGCAGTTTTCCCGACGAGATACGAGGACGAGGACAGACGTGCCTACCGGCAAGGTCAAGTGGTTCAACAGCGAGAAGGGCTTCGGCTTCCTCTCCCGCGACGACGGCGGTGACGTCTTCGTCCATTCCTCGGTTCTCCCCGCCGGAGTCGATGCGCTCAAGCCGGGACAGCGCGTGGAGTTCGGTGTCGTCGCCGGTCAGCGCGGCGACCAGGCGCTGTCGGTGATCGTGCTCGACCCGACCCCCTCCGTCGCCGCCGCCCAGCGCAAGAAGCCGGACGAGCTGGCGTCGATCGTGCAGGATTTGACGACCCTTCTCGAGAACATCACGCCGATGCTGGAGAAGGGCCGTTACCCCGACAAGGCTTCCGGCAAGAAGATCGCCGGTCTGCTCCGCGCGGTCGCCGATCAGCTGGACGTCTGAGCGGTATCCGGAGATCCGGCCGGCATTACGGGAAAGCGAGCGCGTCGGGGCCGAGGGGCGGCACCAGTCCCTCGGCCGCCGCGCGGGTGAGAAGGCCCCGGACCGCCGCGTAGCCGTCCTCGCCGAGACCGGCCGTGAACTCGTTGACGTACAGCCCGATGTGCTGGTCGGCGACGGCCGGGTCCATCTCCTGCGCGTGCTCCATGACGTACGGCCGGGAGGCCTCCGGGTCGTCCCACGCGGCGCGCACGGAGGCCCGGACGGCGTCGGCGAGCCGGCCGAGCCGCTCGGCGCCCAGGGACCGCTTGGCGATGATCGCGCCCAGCGGGATCGGCAGCCCGGTGGTGTGCTCCCAGTGCTCGCCCATGTCGGCGAGCTTGTGCAGTCCGTAGTTCTGGTAGGTGAAGCGGGCCTCGTGGATGACCAGGCCCGCGTCCACCTTGCCGTCCCGCACGGCCGGCATGATCTCGTGGAACGGCATGACCACGATCTCGCCCACTCCCGACAGGGTGTCGGCGGCCCACAGCCGGAACAGCAGGTACGCGGTCGACTTCTCGCTCGGCACCGCGACCGTACGCCCCGTGAGGTCGACATCCGCCTCCCGGGTGAGCACCAGCGGTCCGCAGCCCCGGCCCAGCGCACCGCCGCACGGCAGCAGCGCGTACTCGCCGAGGACGTACGGCAGGACGGCGTACGACACCTTCAGCACGTCGAACTCGCCGCGCTCGGCCATGCCGTTGGTGATGTCGATGTCGGCGAAGGTCACGTCCAGCGCGGGGGCGCCGGGGACGCGGCCGTGCGCGAGGGCGTCGAAGACGAAGGTGTCGTTCGGGCAGGGGGAGTACGCGATCTGCAGCGGTTCAGCGGTCATGTGCGTTCCAACTCTCCAATGCGGGCGCGAGCTTCCCGAAGCCCCCGGTGAGGGCGGCGAGGGCGTCACCGATGCGCCAGGCGGCGCGGTCGCGGGGCCCGACCGGGTTCGAGATCGCGCGGATCTCCAGCACGGGCACCCCGTGCGCGGCGGCGGCCTCCGCCACCCCGAACCCCTCCATGCCCTCGGCGAGCGCGCCGGGGTGCCGGTCGCGCAGGGCGGCGGCGCGGGCGGCGGTGCCGGTCACCGTGGAGACGGTCAGGATCGTGCCGGTCCGGGCACCGGTGGCCTCGGACACGACTCGTACGAGTGATTCCGGCGGCCGGTGGGTGACGGTCCCGAATCCGAGTTCGGTGACCGGCAGGAACCCGTCGGCGGTCTCGGCGCCGAGGTCGGCGACGGTGATCGCGTCCGCGACGACGAGTGAGCCAAGCGGCGCCCCGGGCGCGAAACCGCCGCCGATCCCGGCCGAGACGACCAGACCGTAGGGGCGGCCGGCCAGCGCGGCGGCGGTGAGGGCGCCGGCGGTCGTGGCGGCGGCGAGCGCCGGGCCGACGCCGGCGGCGACCAGGTCCCAGCCCGCGGCCGTACGGACCAGGGACGCGCCCGGCAGCCGTACCTCCTCGGCCGGTCCGGGCAGCGCCCCGGCCACCGCGTCCCGCTCGACGGGGACCGCGGTGGCGACGAGGACCGGGACCGGAAGGGACGTCGTGATCAGGCCTTCTTCAGCTTGAAGGACCACATGCCCTTGTTCGTGTTCTCGCCCATCCGGATCGACAGGGTGTTGGTGTTGCCCTGGGTGCCGTACTGGACGTTGAAGAACGCGCTGCTCGGGATCGTGCGGTACGTCTCCTTGCTGGAGTCGCTGAACTGGCGGCCGTTGACCAGCACGATCCAGCCCGCGTCCGCGATCTTCGGGTCGACGCCGATGCGGACGGTCTCGTCCTGGCCGACCTTGAGCGACTTGACGTCGTCGGCGTTCTTGACGCACTCCTTCAGCGCCTTCTCGTCCAGCGCCTTGCCGTCGTTGTAGCAGACGGCCTCGGAGTTGACCGAGTCCCCGCCGACGGTGATCGTCGCGACGGGGCTCGGCTTGTCACAGGCCGACAGGACGAGCAGTCCGGCGGAAACGGCGCCGGCGACGGCGACGACGCGGCGGCGTCGCGCAACGCGGGGTACATCAGCGGCTTCGCCGCGGGGCAGCGTGGTCATGGCCGAAGGCTATCGGGCGCCCCGAGTCGTCCCCCCACGTGGGGTACGGCGTGCCCGGTTCGTTACGCCACGCGTGCCCGCACCCCCCACGGCGTCACGCCA
The DNA here is from genome assembly GCF_040704595.1 of Streptomyces sp. NPDC046870. NCBI lineage: Bacteria > Bacillati > Actinomycetota > Actinomycetes > Kitasatosporales > Streptomycetaceae > Streptomyces > Streptomyces sp. NPDC046870. The sequence continues at coordinate 334,112 of NZ_JBEYXM010000004.1, read as the reverse complement.
CCCGGGTCCGGGTCCGGCCGCCCTGCCGGGCCGAGGCGAGCAGCCCCTTGAGCGTGCTCAGCCAGCCGACGGCCACGAACACGGCGCCGACCAGCAGCCCGACCGTGCCGTTGAGCGGCATCACGATGCCGACCGCGCCGCCGAACACCCACGCCATCTGAAGCAGCGTCTCGGAGCGGGCGAACGCCGAGGTGCGCACCAGCTCGGGCACGTCCCGCTGGATCAGCGCGTCCAGCGCCAGCTTGGCCAGCGCCTGCGCGAACCCGGCGACCGCGGCCAGGCAGGCCACCAGGAACGCCCCGAAGAGGATCGCCGCGACGACCGCCGTGCCGAGCACCACCGCCACGACGGTCACGATGATGATCTCCGGCGCCCGGGATTTCAGCCAGGCGCCCACGGCCGTGCCGAGGGCGTTGCCCGCCCCGGCCGCGACGCCCACTATCCCCAGCGACACCGCCGCGCTCTCCCCGGTCAGCGGGTGCTCGCGCAGCAGGAAGGCGAGGAAGAAGATCAGGAAGCCGGACAGGCAGCGCAGGGCGGCGTTGGCGCCGAGCGCGTGCGTGACGGCCGGCCCGACCGTCCGCAGCCCCGGCCGCTTGAGCTGCCCCCGGTGCGGCCCGTGCAGATGCTGCTCGTCGGCCGCGAGCAGCGCCACGTCCTCGCCCTTGGCCGAGTCGACCTTGGGCGGCAGGGAGAACGACAGGAACGTACCGCCGACGAAGATCACGAAGGCGCCGTAGAGCGGCCACGGATCGCCGAGGGCGTGCAGCCCCGCCGCGACCGGCGCGGCGGCACCGGTGGCCAGCAGCCCGGCGAGGGTCACCCGGGAGTTGGCCTTCACGAGCGAGAACCGCGGCGGCAGCAGCCGCGGCACGACGGCACTGCGGACCACCCCGTACGCCTTGGACGCCACCAGCACGCCCAGCGCGGCCGGATACAGCTCCAGGCTGCCGCTCGCCACCGCCCCGGAGATGATCAGCGAGAGCAGCGCCCGTGCCAGCATCGCCCCGGCCATCGCGGCCCGCCGCCCGTGCGGCAGCCGGTCCAGGAGGGGGCCGATCACGGGCGCGAGGACCGTGAAGGGCGCCATGGTGATCGCCAGGTAGAGGGCGACCCGGCCGCGCGCCTCGTCGGTCGGCACCGAGAAGAACACCGTGGACGCGAGCGCCACGGTGACCATGACGTCCCCCGCGCCGTTCACCGCGTGCAGCTCGATCAGCTTGCCCAGACCCGACTCGCCCGCGCCGTGCGCGTGCGTGGCCCTGCGGATGCCGCGGGCCGTGCCGGTCACGGGAAACTGCAGGGCACGGCCGACCGAGCGGACGGCACCACCCACCCGGCCCGAACCGCCGCCCCGACCATTCGCCCTGTCCGCGGCTGCCACGACGTTCATAGTGCCCCGAGATCCGGCCGGATAGTGCGGATCGGACGGGTGTGGCGGCTCACGACCCCGGTCGGCGCAGGCAGAGGGGCGGGTGGGAATATGCATGAATCCCGTCCGGTGTAGCGTGCCTATCTCAGCCATAACGCAGAATGGATGGCAGAGGTGCGCCCAGGCGCGCGGATGCAGACGTCGATGCGGTCCCCAGGTCCGCTCCGTCGGCGAAACCGCCGGAGGCAGCCGCACTCGACGAGACGGCGTAGGAGAGAAGCGATACCTGTGAGCGCAGCGACCACGCGAAGCCGCACCCCCGACCGCCTGTGCGCCGAGGCCGTCGACCTCGCCCGCTCCGCCGCCGAGGAGGCCGCCGCGCCCGGCGTGGTCGGCGAGCACGCCGGCCTGGTGTCGGAGGGCGACCGCGTCGTCACGCACTTCTTCGCGTGCGAGGAGCTGGGCTACCGCGGCTGGCGCTGGGCGGTGACGGTGGCCCGCGCATCCCGCGCCAAGGTCGTCACGCTCGACGAGGTCGTCCTGCTGCCCGGCCCCGACGCCCTCCTCGCCCCCGAGTGGGTCCCGTGGAGCGAGCGCCTGCGCCCCGGCGACCTCGGCCCCGGCGACCTGCTCCCCACCGACCAGGAGGACCTGCGCCTGGAGCCCGGTTACACGGGCGAGGACGAGCCGCCGCCGAACTCGGCGGTGTCCGAGGAGATGCGGGAACTGGCGGAGGCGGAGGACGCCGACGTCACGCCGGGCGCCCCGGCGGCGCAGCCGACGGCCCCCTCCCGCGGCTCCATCGCGTCCGTCGCCGAGGAACTGGGCATGCGCCGCGCCCGCGTCCTGTCCCGCTACGGCCTGCACAGTGCCGCCGACCGCTGGGAAGAAGCCTTCGGCCCGAAGACGCCGATGGCCCAGGCCGCCCCCGCCACCTGCATGAGCTGCGGCTTCCTCACCCCCATCGGCGGCTCCCTCGGCCAGGCCTTCGGCGTCTGCGCCAACGAGTTCTCCCCGGCCGACGGCCGCGTGGTCTCCCTCGCCTACGGCTGCGGCGGCCACTCGGAGGCGGCGGTCATGCCCAAGCCCCCGCAGCCGGCCCCGCCGGTCGTCGACGAGACCCGGGTCGACGCCTTCCCGCTCCGCCCGGCCCGCGACTCCGGTTCGGTACCGGAGACCGGTGACGACGAGACGGCGGAACTCGGACACTCCTGACCCCTCACGCGCACCTCGGCCCACACCGTCTTGCGCGGCGCGGGCCCCGGCGCCGTACCCCAGCGCTCCGCCAGCGCCTCCACGAGGAGCAGCCCCCGCCCGCCCTCGGCGTCCGGTTCGGAACGGACCAACTCGGGCAGCCGGTCACCGCGCGTGTCGGTCACCTCGATGCGGAGCGTGTCCCCGACGGCGTACAGCGTCAGCCGGAAGTCCCGTCCGGCCACCCGGCCATGACCGGCCGCGTTGGCGGCGAGCTCGGCCACGATCAGCTCCGCCGGGTCCAACGGCAGCCCCCAGGACCGCAGTTGCTCCCTGGCGAGCAGCCGGGCCAGACGGGCCCCGCGGGGCGTGGGGGAGAGCCGCACCGTGAAGTGCGGGACGGGGGTGGAGATGTGGGTGGAGATTTCCTGGTTCACATCACTCAGGGTGGCTGTGCCTGTTACTCCTGAACAGTGACGACGCGGTTGCGTAGGGTCACTGTCCAGCGCGTGTCCGGTGGTGTCCGGGCATGTCGGGAAGGGGGTGGTGCGGCGTGGGTGAGGAAGAGGAGCCGGGCTGGGAGGTCGAGCCGGACGACGAGTGGGGTGTCGCCGTCATCGCCACCGTCGGCCGCCAACTCAGGCTGCGCCGGGAAGCGGTGGCGCTGCGCGCCGCCGACTTCGCCAAGGCCGTGGGCTACAGCGAGGACATGGTCTACAAGGTCGAGTCGGGCAAGCGGATTCCTCGGCCGGAGTACCTGGACAAGGCGGACAAGGTTCTCGACGCGGGTGGGTTGCTCGCGGCGATGAAGGAGGACGTGGAGAAGGTCCGCTATCCGAAGAAGGTTCGGGCTTTGGCGGAGGTGGAGGCGAAGGCGGTGGAAATCGGGGTGTACGTCTGCAACAGCATCAACGGCTTGCTGCAGACGCCCGAGCATGCACGCGTCGCCTTCGAGTCACGGCAGCCTCCCTACTCGCAGGGCGAGGTCGAGCGCCTGGTGGCCGCGCGCATGGCCCGACAGTCCATCTTCGAGCGGGACCCGGCGCCTGCCCTCAGTTTCGTGCTGGAAGAGGCTTTGGTACGACGCCCCCTCGGCGGGAGAATGGTGTGGCGACGACAGCTTGAACGGCTCCTGGAAGTCGGGCACTTGCGCAACGTCTCACTCCAGGTCATGCCACTGCACAGCGAAGTTCATCCCGGACTGGATGGCAGGATCGAGGTGCTGAAGTTCGCGGACGGCACGGCAACGGGCCGCTCGGACGGGGCCTTCAACGGTCGCCTGGTCTCTGACCTGAGGCAGGTCCGCGTCCTGGAACTGCGGTATGGCACGATCCGGGCTCAGGCTCTCCCCCCGAGGGAGTCGTTGGCCTTCATCGAGCAACTGCTGGGAGAGACATGATCCGTTGGTTCAAGAGCAGCTACAGCGATGGCAACGAAGGCGACTCCTGCGTCGAAGTCGCCCTGGACTGGGTCGCCGCCCCCACCCCCGCCACCATCCACATCCGCGACTCCAAGCAGGACGACGGCCCCCTCCTCACCGTCGCCCCCGCCACCTGGACGGAGTTCGTCACGTACGCCGCCCGGCGCTGAATCAACCGGTGACGCTCGCCTCGTGGACCGTTTCGAGGCTCGCCTCCTTGCCGGTGCGTTCCAGGCGCAGGCGGGCCGAACGGCCGCGCAGCGTCAGCGTCATGAGCTGGTTGCCGAACCACGGCCCACCCCGCTTGCGCCACCGCACCGGCGGCTTGGGCGTGCGGCCGTGCCGGGCGAGGAGGCGGCCCAGGACGCGGGCCGGCGCGCTCCAGCCGACGCGGAAGCCGACCCGCATGGCCGCCGGCACGGAGTTGTGCACGGGTGAGCAGGTGAGCTGGACGACGGGGACGCCGAGGTCGCCGGAGCGCCAGGTGGCCTCGGCGACGTAACCGTGGTGCACGTCCCCGGACAGCACGCACACGCTCGCCGGGGCGCCCGGTGCCGTCGCGGCCTCGGCTATGAGGCCGGCGAGGTCGGCGAAGGAGCGGGGGAAGGCCGCCCAGTGCTCCAGGTCGGCCCCGCGGCGCAGCCACTCGCCGAAGCGGGCCCAGCGGTCGCCGCGTTCCCCGGCGCACAGGGCCGCGTCCCAGCCCTCGGCGTCGTGCACCAGGTGCGGCAGCAGCCAGGGCAGGGAGGTGCCGATCAGGAGGTGGTCGTAGGCACCCTCGTCGCCCAGGACCTGTGCGCGCAGCCAGTCGGCCTCGCCCGGGTCCAGCATGGAGCGGCGGCCCTCCTCCAGGACCCGCGCGGCCCGGGAGTCGACCATCACCACCCGGACCCGGCCGAAGTCGCGCCGGTAGCTGAAGCGGACCGTGGAGGAGTCGGCGTCGGCCTGTTCGGCCAGCGCGCGCAGCGCCTTCGTGCCGTCCGGGGTGGCGCGTACCGCGGCCCAGGTCGGGTCGTCGGCCAGTTCGGCGGGGGAGAGGTTGCCGATGTGCTGGTGGACCCAGTAGGACATCAGGCCGCTCAGCAGCCGTTCCTGCCACCAGTCGGTGGCGCGCATGTCGGCGAGCCAGGAGGCGGAGGTGTTCCAGTCGTCCACGATGTCGTGGTCGTCGAAGATCATGAAGCTGGGCACGGTGGACAGCAGCCAGCGGACCTCCGGGTCGAGCCAGGACTCGTAGTAGAGGTGGCAGTACTCCTCGTAGTCGGCGACCTGGCCGCCGGGCGGCTCGTCCAGGTTCCGGCGGCCGGCCAGCCAGCGCCGGGTCTCCTCGGAGGTCTCGTCCGCGTAGATCTGGTCGCCCAGGAGCAGCAGGACGTCGGGGCGTTCGGCGCCGGGGTCGTCCGACAGCCGGCGGGCCAGGGTGTCGAGGGCGTCGGGGCCGACCGGGTCCTTGCCGTCCGCCGGGGGCGCGGCCCAGCGGCACGACCCGAAGGTGACGCGGACGGTGTCGCCGGCGCCGGGCGTGCGGATGACGGAGGGCGGGAAGCGGGAGTCGGGCAGGGGCCACACCGGGGTGTCGTCCAGGAGCACCTGGTAGGAGGGCGAGGTGCCCGGTTGCAGTCCGGTCACCGTGACGAGCGCGTAGTGGTGCCCGGCCACCTGGAAGGTGGGGGCCGTGCCGCCCGCGCCGTCGGAACAGCGCACCTCGGCCGTGCAGGGCGCGCTCGTCTCGACCCACACGGAGGCGCGGGAGCCGTCGGTGTACCTCAGCAGCGGTCCCAGGCGCAGTTCGGCCATGTGATCGCCTCTCTGTCTCGTCCGGCACGGGAAGGAACGACCCCAGCGACGGTACAGGCGTCTGGGACCCGTCCGGGCGGGCACGTGTGAGGAGACCGGGGCGGGGCGGCCCCGGCGCGGGGCGAGGCGGAAAGGTGGTGTCGTGGCCGAGCACGGGCGGGCGACGGAGGCACGGGAGACCCGGGACACGGCGGGCGAGGACGACCTGCTGCGCGGGTTCGAGGTGGACGACCGGCAGCCGGAACGGCCGGTGCTGCTGGACGCCGGCGGCCGGCCGGTCGGGACCTGGCGGGAGAACCACCCCTACGACCACCTGATCGGCCGGCGCGAGTACGAGCGGACCAAGCGGATCCTCCAGATCGAACTCCTCAAGCTCCAGCGCTGGGTGAAGGACACGGGGCAGCGGATCGTCGTGGTGTGCGAGGGGCGGGACGCGGCCGGCAAGGGCGGCACCATCAAACGGTTCACCGAGCGGCTGAACCCGCGGGGAGCGCGCGTGGTGGCGCTGGACAAGCCGACCGAGCGGGAGGCGGGGCAGTGGTACTTCCAGCGGTACGTCACGCACCTGCCGGCCCGCGGGGAGATGGTCTTCTTCGACCGGTCCTGGTACAACCGGGCCGGCGTCGAGCGGGTCATGGGGTTCTGTTCGGAGGCCGAGCACCGGCAGTTCCTGCGGCAGGCCCCGCTGTTCGAGCGGCTGCTCACCGACGACGGCGTCCTGCTGGTCAAGTTCTGGTTCTCGGTGTCCCGCGCCGAGCAGCGGACCCGGTTCGCCATACGGCAGGTCGACCCGGTGCGCCGCTGGAAGCTCTCCCCCACCGACCTGGCCTCGCTCGACCGCTGGGACGAGTACACCGCGGCCAAGGTCGACATGTTCCGGGCGACCGACACCGCGCACGCCCCCTGGACGGTCGTGAAGAACAACGACAAGCGGCGCGGCCGGCTGGAGGCGATGCGCAGCCTCCTGGACCGTTTCGACTACCCCGCCAAGGACCACGGGGCGGTCGGCACCCCCGACCCGCTGATCGTCGGCGCGGCGGACACCCTGCTCGAACCGGGTGAGGAACCCACGGCCCTGTCGCCGACCCCGCTGGCCGGACCGGGCGGCGGACCCGGGAACCACCCGGACCCCGCGGTGCCGGCCGGCCGCCGCCACAGCTGAGGAGGGACCCGGACCATGGGAACGGTGGTGCACGTCCCGCAGACCCGGGACATGATCGGCGACGAGCTCTCCGGCGACGAGGCCTTCACCGCGCTGCGCCGCTACGGGGGCACGCGCCTGCTGCTCGACGCCTTCTCCCGGTTCCGCTACGCCGACGGCTTCACCAACGCCCGCGCCCTCGGCTTCCAGATCGTGCTGGGCCTGGTGCCGTTCACCATCGCGCTCGTCGGCCTCGCCACGGCCGCGCACACGGAGAGCGTGGGGCGGATCATCGAGCTGACCCTGGGCAGGATCGTGCCGGGCGCCAGCGCCGACGTGGTCCGCGAGGCGCTGCGCGGCACCCGCCGCACCGCCGGCTCCGACGCGTGGAGCACCGTCGCGCTGTGCCTGGGCCTCGCCTTCTCCGTCCTCAACCTGGCCTCCGCCATGGGCCAGGTGGAACGCGGCGCCAACCGGATCTACGGCATCGAACGGGACCGGCCCTTCCCACGGAAGTACGGCCGGGCCGTGCTGCTCGCCTTCGCCGCCGGCGTCCCCATGGTCCTGGGCTTCCTGGTCCTGGTCGCCGGCCGGGCCGTGACCGCCGCGACGGCCGAGGCGCTGGGCACCTCCCGGCCCCCGGCGTGGTGGGGCGCCCTGGAGGTGCCCGTGGGAACGGCCCTCGCCTGGATCGCCTCCGCCGTCATCTTCCGCTGGTCGCCGCGCCGGGACCAGCCCGGGTACACCTGGCTGGCGTTCGGTTCCGCCGTCCACCTGGTGCTGTGGGTCACCGCGACCTGGCTGCTGACGCTCTACGTCTCCCGCAGCGGTTCCTTCGGCGCCGTGTACGGGCCGCTCACGGCCTTCGTGGCCCTGCTGCTGTGGGCCAACCTGACGGGGATCGCCCTGTTCCTCGGCATCGCGTTCGCCGCGCAGCTGGAAGCGGCCCGGGCCGGTCTGGGCCGCGCCGTCAAGCCGGACCCGGGGCCGGGCCCCTGAGCCCCGGCCCCGCGGGCGCGCGTCAGGACGACTTCACGATCCGGCGCACGTTGTCGACCGAGCCGCACCCGGACTTCAGCTGACGCTCACGCTCCTCCCAGAAGGCCGTGCCCAGCTCCTCGCGCCGCTCCGCCGCCACGTTCTCGCGCGCGCCGTTGAGGATCGTGCGCTCCTCCTCGTCGGCGTGGTGGGTGACGGCCTCCACCAGCGCCTCCAGCTTCTCGTCCCACTCCTCGGAGCCGACCTCCTCGACCTCCAGGAGCTCCAGCAGGGCCTCGTTGCCCTCGTCGTGCTCGTGCTCGCCGTGCTCGACCTCTTCGTCGTCGATGTTCTTGTACCGCTTCAGGGCGGGGTAGACCTCGGCCTCCTCGGCCAGCGCGTGCGCGACCAGCAGGTCCGCGAACTCCTCCAGCGCGGCCGCACGGTCGGCCTCCACGCTGCGCATGAGGCGGAACAGGTCCTCCATGCGGCGGTGGTCCTTCAGGATCAGCTCGACGACATCCCGGGTTTCGGCCATGGAACGGGCACCACTTTCGTACGGACCGGCACTACCGTGCCAACGGATGGTCCCTACCGCCTACCCTCACCGTCCGCGTTGATGGCCTCCCCGCTGCGCGCTGTACCTTCGTCCTCACGTCGTAGAGGAGAGTCAACGTGAGCAAGTTCGTGCGGCCGGCGGCCGAGGGCGCCGACCCCTTCGGCACCGCCCGTCTGCGTCGCGGTGTCCTCGACGCCTGGGCGACCAGCCCCGCCCGGTTCCGGGAGGACGCCAACGCCGAGGAGGACCTGGTCCTCGGGGGCTACCGGGACCGGCTCGTCGTGGAGCTGGCCCAGAACGCCGCCGACGCCGCCGCGCGGGCGCACGTGCCGGGCCGGTTGCGGCTCACCCTGCGCGACGGCGTGCTCGTGGCCGCCAACACCGGGGCCCCGCTGGACGCGGCCGGTGTCGAGTCGCTGTCCACGCTGCGGGCCTCCGCGAAGCGGGACGCCGAGGCGACGCACGGTGCCGTCGGCCGGTTCGGCGTCGGGTTCGCCGCCGTGCTCGCCGTCACCGACGAACCGGCGATCGTGGGGCGGCACGGAGGGGTGCGCTGGTCCCTCGCCGAGGCCAGGGAGCTGGCCGCCGACACCGCCCGGCACAGCCCCGGGCTCGGGGACGAGGTGCGGCGGCGCGACGGGCACGTACCCCTGCTGCGGCTGCCCTTCGCCGCCGAGGGCACCGCTCCGGAGCCCTACGACACCGCCGTCATCCTGCCGCTGCGCGACGCCGCCGCCGCCGACCTCGCCGAGCGGCTGCTCGACGGCGTCGACGACGCCCTGCTCCTCGCGCTGCCGGGGCTGGCGGAGGTCGTCGTGGAGGTCGGCGACGAGGCCCCCCGCACGATCAGCCGGCGTACCGACGGCCCCTTCACCATCGTGGAGGACTCCCGGGACGGCATCACCAACTGGCGCACGGTCTCGGCCGGCGGGCCGCTCACGCCCGACCTCCTCGCCGACCGGCCGGTCGAGGAACGGCTGCGGCCGCACTGGTCGGTGACCTGGGCCGTGCCCGTCGACGCCTACGGCGCCCCGGCCCGGCCCCGTACGAGCCCCGTCGTGCACGCGCCGACGCCGAGCGACGAGCCCCTCGGCGTGCCCGCCCTGCTCATCGCCTCCTTCCCGCTGGACACCACCCGCCGGCACGCGGCGCCCGGTCCGCTCACCGACTTCCTGGTGGAGCGCGCCGCCGACGCCTACGCCGACCTGCTCGGCTCCTGGCGGCCGGTGCTGGCCGGGATCATCGACCTCGTGCCGGGACCGCTCGGCAAGGGCGCGCTGGACGGGGCCCTGCGACAGGCCGTGCTGGAGCGGCTGCCGCGCACCGCCTTCCTGCCCCCGGCCGTCGAGGCCAAGGGCGACGACGAGCTGCCTCAGGCGCTGCGGCCCCGCGACGCCGAGATCGTGGAGGGCGCCGGCGCCGACACCGTGCGGGTGCTCGCCGAGGTGCTGCCCACCCTGCTCCCGGCGGGGCTGGAGCGGCGCGCCGAGCTACGCACCCTCGGGGTGGCCCGGCTGCCGCTCGCCGACGCCGTCGACCGGCTCGCCGGGCTGGAGAAGGAGCCGCGGTGGTGGTGGCGCCTGTACGACAGCCTCGCCGGGGTCGACCCCGAGCGGCTGTCCGGGCTGCCGGTGCCGCTGGCTGGGGGCACCTCCCAGGCTTTCGGCTCTGGGGGAGCGCGGACGACCATCGGGCCCCGGCAGGTGCTGCTGCCGACGCCGGACGCCGCCCGGATCGACCCGGACGTGCTGGGCCGGCTCGGGCTGAAGGTGGCGCACGCGGACGCCGCGCACCCGCTGCTGGAGAAGCTGGGCGCCCTGCCCGCGACCCCCCGCGCGGTGCTGACCACCCCTCAGGTGCGGGCCGCCGTCGCGGGCTCGCTGGAGGACGACGGCGCCCTCGGCTGGGAGGAGGACGCGCCGGACGCCGAGGAGCTGGCCGACACGGTGCTCGCCCTGGTGCGGGACGCGGCGCTCGAACCGGGGGACGAGCCCTGGCTGGGCGCCCTCGCGCTGCCCGACGAGGACGGGGAACTCGCGCCCGCCGGTGAGCTGGTGTTCCCCGGCAGCCCCTTCGCCCGGGTCATCCGGGAGGGTGAACTGGCCGCCGTGGACGCCGACCTGGCGCGGAAGTGGGGCGAGCAGCCCCTCACCGCCTGCGGGGTGCTCGCCGGCTTCGCGCTCGTCCGGGCCACGGACGTCGTCCTGGACCCCGACGAGCTGGAGCCCCGGGACGGCGACTACGCCGAACCCGACGACGCCGGTCTGCTGGACGCCGTGGACGTGTGGTGCGAGGACATCCTCGACCGGTTCCCGGACAGCCCGGTGCCGCCGGTCGCCACCGAACTCGTCGCCGTCCGCGACCTGGACCTGGTGGACGACGACCACTGGCCCGAGGCGCTCGCCCTGCTGGCCCGCCCGCCGCTGCGGGACGCCCTCACCCAGCCCGTGCGCATCCTGCTGCCCGACGGCACCCACGAGGCCGTACGGCCGTACACCGCGTGGTGGCTGCGCGGGCACCCGGTGCTCGCCGGCCGGCGCCCGGCCGGGCTGCTCGCGGCCGGCGGCGACCCGCTGCTGCGCGGGCTGTACGACGAGGCCGACGCCACCGGGTTCGAGGACGAGCAGGTGCTGCGCGCGCTCGGCGTGCGCACCTCGGTCGGCGCGCTGCTGGACGAGCCCGGCGGCGCCGCCGAACTGCTGGACCGCCTCGCCGACCCCGAGCGGCCCGTCACCCCCGCCCAACTGCACGGCTTGTACAGCGCGTTGGCGGAACTCGATCCCGAGCGGGTGACCCTCCCCGACGAGCTGCGGGCCGTGGTCGACGGGCACGTGCGGGTGGTGGACGCCGGATCGGCCGTCGTGGTCGACTCGCCGGACCTGCTGCCGTTCACCGCGGGCGTGCCGCTGCTGCCGGTCCGGCCGGCGCGGGCCGCCGAGCTGGCCGAGCTGTTCCAGGTGCGCCGGCTGAGCGAGTCCGTCACCGGCGAGGTGCACTCCGAGGGGAGCGAGCACGACGTACCGGACGCGGTGCGGGTGCTGCTCGGGCCGCGTACGCCGGGCACCTACGTCGAGCACGAGGAACTCGTCGTGGACGGCGTGGAGATCGACTGGCGGCTCACCGACGACGGTGTGCTGCACGCGGCCACCCTGGAGGGGGTCGCGGCGGGGCTGGCCTGGGCGGCGGGGCAGTGGCCCCGGCGGTTCGAGGTGGCCGCGCTGCTGGAGGATCCGTCGCGGACGCAGGAGCTGGCGCGGGACCGGTGGTTCGACTGACCCCGGCCGTTTCAGCCGGGGCCGGCGGCCCCGGCTGGAACGGGCCCGCACAGAATTTTCACCACTCGTACAACCTTTCACTTTGTTCCCGCGTCACATCTGCGGAGTCACCCGACTCCCCAGAACTCAACGTGGGGACACCAACACATGCGCATCCGTGCCTCTGTCGCCGTCGTCGGCGGCGCCCTGGCCCTGTCCGCCCTCGCCGTCCCGGCCGCCCAGGCCGATGGCGGCTACGGCGACACGAAGATCACCAAGGTGGTCGTCGACGGCGACAACAAGGTGCAGATCGGCACCTCCAGCGCGGTCACCGTGAAGGTCAGCGTGACCGCCACGGACAACTCGGGCATCAAGGGTGCCGACGAGTTCACCCTCTACGGCCCCGACAACGGGTACGCGGACACCGGCAAGCCGACCTGCACCAAGGTCAACGCCACCACCTCCACCTGCACCGCCTCGGTGAAGATCGACCCGAAGACGGACTACCTCACCAACAAGAGCGCCGGCACCTGGTACGTGGACGCCTGGATCGACGCCAACGACGGTGACTTCCTCTGGAAGGAGAAGGCCGGCTCCTTCTCCTTCCAGCGCGCCGCCAAGCTCACCGCCAACGCCTCCCCGGAGCCGGTGAAGAAGGGCAAGACCGTCACCGTGACGGGCGCCCTCACCCGCGCCAACTGGGAGTCGCTGAAGTACGGCGGCTACGGCTCGCAGTCCGTGAAGCTCCAGTTCCGCAAGAAGAGCTCCAGCACCTACACCACGCTGAAGACCATCAAGGCGGACACCAAGGGCAACCTGAAGACGACGACCACCGCCACGGTCGACGGCTACTACCGCTTCTCCTTCGCGGGCGGCTCGACCACCTCGGCGGTCAGCTCCGCCGCCGACTTCGTCGACGTGCAGTAAGCGGCACGGCTCCGGCCCCGGGAGTGCCTGCCGTCGCTCCCGGGGGCGGAACGTTCCTTCTCAGTTGTGTCATGTTCCGGTAATCCCCGGCCCAAATCTGGCCGGAAAGCGGTCTTGCCGTACAACCTCTCCCCTGCTTCGCGGATCTGATCGGCCGAGTCGACCGACTCCACGATCCACTCCTCCCTCCAGGGGAAACGCACATGCGCATACGTGCCACCGTGGCCGCCGTCTCCGGCGCCCTGGCCCTGTCCGCCCTCGCCGTCCCGGCCGCACACGCCACCGGCGACTCCGGCACGCCGTACACGCTGAACGTCAGCTTCTCGAACGTCACCATCGCCAAGGCGATCAAGGTGGGCACCACCAACGAGGTCAGTGCCACCTACTCGTACACGCTGACGCACGGTTCGGACGTGAACATCGCGGCGAAGGACTTCTCCACCGACGCCTTCCTCTACAAGGGCTCGTACGACACCTCGACCACCGAGCTGTACGGCGACGACGACGCGACCTGCACCCCCGTCACGACGACGACGGCCACCTGCAAGGGCACCGTCGACATCTACCCGGCCGACGGGGACCTGGAGAGCGCCTGGGCCGGTTCCTGGGGCGTGGCCGCCGAGGCTGTCGCCTTCAACGGCCAGGACCCGAACAACCCCGACCTGAGCAAGGTCGGCTACAAGGACAAGAGCGGCCTCGGCAGCACCCTGGTGCAGCGCTACTCCAAGCTCACCACCAACGCGGGCCCCGAGCCCGTCGGCAAGGGCAAGACCCTCACGGTCACGGGCAAGCTGACCCGGGCGAACTGGGACGACCACCTGTACCACGGCTACACCAGCCAGCCGGTCAAGCTCCAGTTCAAGAAGGCGGGCACGACCACCTGGACCACCCTCAAGACGGTGACCACGGACTCGTCCGGCAACCTGAAGACCACCACCACCGCGAACTACGACGGTTACTGGCGTTACAGCTTCGCGGGCACCTCGACCACCCCGGCGGTCAGCGCCACGTCCGACTACGTCGACGTGCAGTAGCGGTACCCCCCCGGACTCAGTCCGGGAAGCGGCGGCCGACCCACCTCCACAGGTACTCCAGGGCGGCCGCCGCCACCGCGGCCACGCCGACCGCCGTCCACGGCAGCTCCATGCCGACCAGCTTCAGCGCGAAGAAGTCCTGGAGCGCCGGGACGGCGAGGACGAACAGGAAGGCCACGGCCATCGCGGCCACCAGGGCCACCCGCCACCAGGTGTAGGGGCGGGCGATGATCGCCAGGACCCACATGGAGATCAGGAACAGGGTCAGGGTGGCCGCGCTCGTCTCCGCGGCCAGCGCGCCGGGGCCGGTGTAGTGGTGCCGCGCGAGCAGGTACGTGGCGAAGGTCGCGACCCCGGCCAGCACCCCGCCGGGGATCGCGTACCGCATCACCCGGCGCACGAAGTGCGGTCTCGCCCGCTCCGTGTTCGGCGCGAGGGCCAGGAAGAAGGCCGGGACGCCGATGGTGAGCGTGGACAGCAGGGTCAGGTGCCGGGGCAGGAACGGGTACTCCACCTGCCAGCACACCACCAGCACCGCCAGCAGCACCGAGTAGACCGTCTTCACCAGGAACAGCGTCGCCACGCGCGTGATGTTGCCGATCACCCGGCGGCCCTCGGCGACCACCGACGGCAGGGTCGCGAAGCTGTTGTCCAGCAGCACGATCTGGGCCACCGCCCGCGTGGCCTCCGAACCGGAGCCCATGGCGACCCCGATGTCCGCGTCCTTCAGGGCCAGCACGTCGTTCACGCCGTCCCCGGTCATCGCGACCGTGTGCCCGCGCGACTGGAGCGCGCCCACCATGTCCCGCTTCTGCTGCGGGGTCACCCGCCCGAAGACCGTGCCCGCCTCCAGGGCCCGCGCCATCGCCGGCCGCTCGGCGGGCAGCCGCCGCGCGTCCACCGCCGCACCGTCCAGGCCCAGCTTCGCCGCGACCGCGCCGACCGACACCGCGTTGTCACCGGAGACGACCTTGGCGCGGACGTCCTGCTCGGCGAAGTAGCGCAGGGTGTCGGAGGCGTCGGGCCGCAGCCGCTGCTCCAGGACGACCAGGGCGGTGGGGCGGGCGCCCCGGGCCGGCTCGGAGTCGTCCAGGTCCCGGTGCGCGCGGGCCAGCAGCAGCACGCGCAGGCCCTGTTCGTTCAGGCGCGCGGTCTCGGCCAGCGCCGGGTCGTCGGCGCCCAGGAGCACGTCCGGGGCGCCCAGCAGCCAGGTGCTGGTCTCGCCGTCGCCCTCGCTGAACGCGGCCCCGCTGTACTTGCGGGCGGAGGAGAAGGGCAGCGACTCGACGCAGCGCCAGTCGTCGCTGTCCGGGTAGGCGTCGATGATGGCCTGGAGGGAGGCGTTGGGGCGCGGGTCGGACTCGCCGAGCGCGCCGAGCACCTTGCGGACGTACGTCTCGTCCGCTCCGTCCAGCGTCCGCAGCTCGGTGACGTCCATGCCGCCCTCGGTGAGCGTGCCGGTCTTGTCCAGGCAGACGGTGTCGACACGGGCCAGGCCCTCGATGGCCGGCAGCTCCTGCACGAGGCACTGCTTGCGGCCGAGCCGGATGACGCCGATCGCGAAGGCCACGGAGGTGAGCAGCACCAGCCCCTCGGGCACCATCGGCACGATCCCGCCGATCGTGCGGGCGACGGAGTCCTTCAGGTCGTCGTTCTTGACGACGACCTGGGTGATGACGAGTCCGACCGCCGCCGGCACCATCATCCAGGTGACGTACTTGAGGATCGTGGAGATGCCGGTGCGCAGCTCGGAGTGGACGAGCGTGAACCGGGACGCCTCCTCGGCGAGCTGGGCGGCGTAGGCCTCGCGGCCGACCTTGGTGGCCGTGAAGGCGCCGCCGCCCGCGACCACGAAGCTGCCGGACAGCACCGGGTCGCCGGGGCGTTTGACGACGGGATCGGCCTCGCCGGTGAGCAGCGACTCGTCGATCTCCAGCCCGTCCGCCTCCGCGCACACCCCGTCGACCACGATTCTGTCGCCCGGGCCGATCTCGACGAGGTCGTCCAGGACGATCTCGTGGGTGGCCACCTCGGTCGCGATCCCGTCCCGCCGTACCGTGGGCCGGGCCTCCCCGATCACCGCGAGCGAGTCCAGGGTCTGTTTGGCCCGCCACTCCTGGACGATGCCGATGCCGGTGTTGGCGAGGATCACGAAGCCGAAGAGGCTGTCCTGGATCGGCGCGACGAACAGCGTGATCAGCCACAGGACGCCGATGATCGCGTTGAACCGGGTGAAGACGTTGGCCCGGACGATCTCCCCGAGTGACCGGCTGCTGCGCACCGGTATGTCGTTGACGAGGCCCCGGCCGACGCGGTCCGCGACCTCGGCACCGGTCAGCCCGGTCGCGGCGCGCCCCGGCAGGGCCATGGGACGCACGGGGTCGATCTCGGCGCCCGCGTCTATATGGCTCATGCAGTCGACGGTACGTGCGATGCCGCCCGCCCGCCCACCAAACGGGGCCCGGGGGGCGTAGCCTCCGGCCGGCTATTCGGCGGACGCCGCCTCGAGATCCGCCGCCCGCTTGATCGCGGCGTCCCTCCTGCGCACGTACCAGACCCCGATCAGTCCCAGCCCGCCCCCGGCCAGGCACGTCCACAGCCACCACAGGTGCCCGTGGTCCTCGAACCAGCCGTAGAAGGGGAGCTGGACCAGGAAGAGGACGAACCACACGAGGGTGCCGCCGGTGATCGTGGCGACCACGGGCCCCTCCAGGGGCTCCGGCGCCTCGTGCTTGGGGGTCCATTTAGCCATGCGCACAGCTTAAGCGCCGCCGCTGTCTACGCGCGGAGATAGCGATCTCTTCCTCATACGTTCATACTGAAACGGTTTGCCATTGACCGCTTCTGATCGTAGGAAACTCCAACGGGGCTCGGGGGAACCCCGCTGGTGATGAGGTCCCGCATGTCCACCTCGGCACCCGCCAAGGTCCCCACCCCCGAGAAGCCGGGTGGCGCGCCCGCCCATGGCGCCCTCGACCGCTACTTCAAGATCTCCGAGCGCGGCAGCACCCTCGCCCGTGAGGTCCGTGGCGGTTTCGCCACCTTCTTCGCCATGGCGTACATCATCGTGCTGAACCCGATCATCCTCAGCAGCGCGAAGGACATGTACGGCCACCACCTGGACAACGGCCAGTTGGTGACGGCGACCGCGCTGACGGCCGCGTTCTCCACGCTGCTGATGGGCGTCATCGGCAACGTGCCGATCGCGCTCGCCGCCGGCCTCGGCGTGAACTCGGTCGTCGCCCTCCAGCTCGCGCCGCGCATGTCCTGGCCGGACGCCATGGGCATGGTCGTCCTCGCCGGCTTCGTGGTCATGCTGCTGGTCGCCACCGGGCTGCGCGAGCGCGTGATGAACGCCGTGCCGTTCGGCCTGCGCAAGGCGATCGCCATCGGCATCGGCCTGTTCATCATGCTGATCGGCCTGGTCGACTCCGGCTTCGTCACCCGGGTGCCGGACGCCGCCCAGACCACCGTCCCGGTCCAGCTCGGCACCGGCGGCCACCTCACCGGCTGGCCGGTGCTGATCTTCATCCTGGGCGCGCTGCTCACCTTCGCGCTGATCGTCCGCAAGGTGCCGGGCGCGATCCTCATCTCCATCGTCGGCATGACCGTCCTCGCGGTGATCATCAACGCGGTCGCCACGATCCCGTCCTGGGGCCTGACGGTCCCGAAGTGGCCGGGCAACCCGGTCGGCACCCCCGACTTCGGCCTGGTCGGCCAGATCAGCCTGTTCGGCGGCTTCTCCAAGGTCGGCGTGCTGACCGGCATCCTCTTCGTCTTCACGGTCCTGCTGTCGTGCTTCTTCGACGCGATGGGCACGATCATGGGCATCAGCGACGAGGCCAAGCTGACGGACGCCGAGGGCTACATGCCGGGCATCAACAAGGTCCTGTTCGTGGACGGCCTCGCGGTCGCGGCCGGCGGTGCCAGCTCCTCCTCGGCCACCACCGCCTTCGTGGAGTCCACGGCCGGCGTCGGCGAGGGCGCCCGCACCGGCTTCGCCAACGTCGTCACGGGCGGCCTGTTCGCCGTCGCGCTGTTCCTCACCCCGGTCGCCACGATGGTCCCGTCCCAGGCGGCCACCCCGGCGCTGGTCGCGGTCGGCTTCCTGATCCTGTCGAACTCCGTCAAGGAGATCGACTGGGCTGACTACACCATCGCGATCCCGGCGTTCGTGACGATGCTGATGATGCCGTTCACCTACTCGATCACGAACGGCATCGGCATGGGCTTCATCACCTTCACGGTGCTGCGCCTGGTCGCCGGGCGGGCCCGGGAGATCCCGGCGGCGATGTACGTCGTCTCGGCGGTCTTCGCCTTCTACTACCTGATGCCGGCCCTGGGCCTGACCTGACCGGCGGGCGTCAGGTGACGCCGTAGAACCTCTCCGTCTCCTCGACGGCGGCCTGGAACCGCTCGTCGAAGTCATCCCGAATGAGCGTCCGGACGACATAGTCCTGGACGCTCATTCCTCTTCTCGCCGCGTGCTGCCGGAGCCGTTCGAGCAGCTCCCCGTCCATCCGCAGGCTGAGCACACTGGTCCCCATGCCTACGAGGGTCGCCACAGCCGGCCGCCCGGTGCGTCACTTTCCGGACCCGGCTCACCCGTTCGGGTGATCGCGGGGTTCAGTGGCGGGCGTCACGGGCATCCTGGGCACGCCCGAGTGGTCTTTAGCGAGAGTAATGAGTTACGCTAAGGAACATGCCGGACCTTACCCATGGCGACGACGCGGCCGCCGTGAACGCACTCCGCTCCGCAGTGATGCGGCTGTCCCGTCGGCTCAAGCACCAGCGGGTCGACGAGTCGCTGAGCCCCACCGAGATGTCGGTGCTCGGCACCCTCGCGCGCTGCGGCTCCGCCACCCCGGGCGAACTGGCCCGCAAGGAGCACGTCCAGCCGCCGTCGATGACCCGCATCGTCGCGCTGCTCGAAGCCAAGGGCCTGGTCAGGCTGGAGCCGCACCCCGAGGACCGGCGCCAGAAGGTCGTCACCCAGACCGAACAGGCCGAGGCCATGCTCGAAGAGAGCCGCCGCAAGCGCAACGCCTTCCTGGCCGGCCTGGCCGACGGCCTCGACGACGACGAGTGGGCGACCCTGCGCGCCGCCGCCCCCGTGCTGGAGAAACTCGCACACCTGTAAGCGCGCCATCCGAGGAGGCGAACCCTTTGAGTACGGGATCCGGAACACCTTCCGCCCCCGCACCGACCACCCCTACCCCCCGTGTCACCCGCAAGTCGTCGATGTTCAGCTCGCTGAGGATCCGTAACTACCGCCTCTTCTTCATCGGCCAGGTCGTCTCCAACACCGGCACCTGGATGCAGCGCATCGCCCAGGACTGGCTGGTGCTCAGCCTCACCGGCTCCTCCGCGGCCGTCGGCATCACGACGGCCTTGCAGTTCCTGCCGATGCTGCTGTTCGGCCTGTACGGCGGCGTCCTCGTGGACCGCCTGCCCAAGCGGCCCGCTCTGCTGGTCACGCAGACCGCGATGGCCCTCACCGGTCTCGCGCTCGCCGCGCTGACCCTCTCCGGGCACGTCCAGGTCTGGCACGTCTACGTCGCCGCCTTCGCCGTCGGCCTCGCCACGGTGGTCGACAACCCCGCCCGGCAGTCCTTCGTCTCCGAGATGGTCGGCCCCGAGCAGCTCCAGAACGCGGTCAGCCTGAACTCGGCGAACTTCCAGTCCGCCCGGCTCGTCGGCCCCGCCGTCGCCGGCCTGATGATCACCGGTGTGGGCACCGGCTGGGCGTTCCTCGCCAACGGCCTGTCCTTCGCCGCGCCGATCGCCGGCCTGCTGCTGATGCGCGCCCGCGAGCTGCACGTGGTGGAGCGCGCCCCGCGCGGCAAGGGCCAGCTGCGCGAGGGACTGCGGTACGTGGCCAAGCGGCCGGAACTGATCTGGCCGATCGTGCTGGTCGGCTTCATCGGCACCTTCGGCTTCAACTTCCCGGTGTGGCTGTCCGCCTACGCGGACCACGTCTTCGACGCCGGAGCCGGTGCCTACAGCCTCTTCAACACGCTGATGGCCGTCGGCTCCCTGGTCGGCGCCCTGCTGGCCGCCCGGCGCGGCACGGCCCGGCTGCGCGTGCTGATCGCCGCCGCGCTGGCCTTCGGCCTGCTGGAGACCGTGGCCGCGGTGGCCCCGTCCTACTGGCTGTTCGCGCTGCTCATGGTCCCGATCGGGGTCTTCGGCCTGACGGTGAACGTCACCGCGAACACCGCCGTGCAGATGGGCACCGATCCGGCCATGCGCGGCCGGGTGATGGCCCTGTTCATGATGGTCTTCATGGGCGGTACGCCGCTGGGCGCGCCGGTGGTCGGCTGGATCACCGACACCTACGGCGCCCGCGTCGGCTTCGCGGCCGGCGGTGTGGTGTCGGCGGTGGCGGCCGGGGCGATCGGTCTGGTGCTGGCCCGTGTCGGTGGCCTGCGGCTGTCGGTGGGCTGGTACCGCGGTCATCCGCGGGTGCGGTTCGTGCCGCGCGAGCGGGAGCGGTTGGCGACCGCCGCGTGAGCCTGCCGGCCGGTTCCGGGAGGGGTTCTTCCGGAGGGGCCTCGTCGGCTTGCCGGTAGGCGGGCGAGCCGACGGTTGTGGCTTCATGGCCGGCGGTGTGGTCCTGGCCCGTGTCGGTGGGCCGGCATCACGGTCATCCGCGGGAGCGGTTGGCGACCGCCGCGTGAGCCTGCCGGCCGGTCGCGGGAGGGGTTCTTCCTGAGGGGCCTCGTTGGCCTGGTGGCAGGCGGCGAGCCCGCGGTTGCCGCTTCGCGGCCGGCGGTGTGGTGTCGGCCGCTGCGGCGGCGGCGATCGGTCTGGTGCCGGCCCGTGTCGGCGGCCTGCGGCTGTCGGTGGGCCGGCATCGCGGTCATCCGCGGGAGCGGTTCGTGCCGCGTGAGCGGGAGTGACCGGCGGCGTGAGCCGCCCGGCCGCCCCTGTCAGCGCTCGCCCGGAGGGTCCTGGTCGACCCTCCGGGCCAGCACCTGTCCCGGCCACTCGTCCGGTCCGTGGGTGTAGGTGTGCGTCGGCGTGAAGCCGTTGGCCTCGTAGTAGGCGACGAGCCGGCGGTCGCCTCCCGCGTAGCAGTCCACCCGGAGCAGGCCCACGCCGGCCCGCCGGGTCACCTCGGCGGCGTGCTCGAGCAGCGCGCTGCCCACGCCCCGCCCCTTGAAGCGGCGGTCGGAGGCGAGCCAGTGGATGTACCGCTCGGGCTCGCCGGGCGACGGGAGGTGGGACAGGTAGGCGCCGGGGCCGTCGGTCAGGGTGAGCGTGGCGGCCGGAACGCCGTCCACCTCGGCGATGTACGTGGTGCCCTCGTCCAGGGCGCGCGTGACCGCCTCGACGGTTTTGGTGTGCTCCGACAGCGGCTCGGTGCCCCACTGGCCGGTCCGGCCCTGTGAGACGAGCCACTCCACACTGCTGTCGAGCATGCCCAGTATCGCGGGCAGGTCGTCCCGGCCACCCTCTCGGATGATGATCGTCATCAGCCCATCATGCCCGCCGGGGTCTGCGATCGTCAGGGGCATGAGACTCTTCGCCGCCGTACTGCCGCCCGGGGACGTCGTGGAGGAACTCGCCGCGGAGGTGGACCGGCTGAGGCGGCTGCCGGATGCCGGCCGGCTGCGCTGGACCGCCCGCCCCGGCTGGCACTTCACCCTCGCGTTCTACGGCGAGGTCGCCGACGACGTCGTCCCCGTCCTGACGGACCGCCTGGCCCGCGCCGCCCACCGTACGGACCCCTTCCCGCTCTCGCTCGCGGGCGGCGGCCAGTTCGGCCGGGGCCGGGCGCTGTGGACGGGCGCGCGGGGGGACGTGGAGGCGCTGCGGCTGCTGGCCGACCGGGCGGAGGCGGCGGCCCGCAAGGCCGGGGTGCCGATGGGGGAGCACCGGCGGTACAAGGCCCATCTGACGCTGGCCCGCAGCCGGGACGCGGTGGACGTGCGGCCGTACGTGTCGGCCCTCGCGGAGTTCGCCGGCGAGACCTGGACCGTGGCCGACCTGGCGCTGGTGCGCAGCCGGCTGCCGACGTCCGGGGCGCCGGGGGAGCAGCCCCGGTACGAGGTGGTCGAGCGGTGGGCGCTGGGCGGAGCCGGTTAGTCTCGGATGCGTGGACCCGAAAACCCGGAACCGGATCATGGCCGGTGCGCTTGTCTTGATGTTCGTGGTGGTGGCCTTGGCGTCGGCCGTCAGGTAGCGGTTCGTCCGGGCGCCCAGGGCGCGGGCGCTGCGGCTGCTTCGGCGGCCCCGGGCCTTCCTCGGCTGGTCGCGCCCGCGCGGCGGGGCCGCAGGTCGCACGCGGCCCCGCCACCCCTTGGGGCGCTTACCAGGCGAACGCCTCCGGGGACGGGCCCGGGCCGGGGAAGATCTCGTCCAGGCCGGCCAGCAGGTCCTCGCCGAGCTCCAGCTCGACCGCCCGGAGGGCCGACCGGAGCTGGTCGGCGGTGCGCGGGCCGACGATCGGTCCGGTCACGCCGGGGCGGGTCAGCAGCCAGGCCAGGGCCACCTCGCCGGGCTCCAGGCCGTGCTTGTCGAGCAGGTCCTCGTAGGACTGGATCTGCGCGCGGGCCGTCGGGTCCTTGAGGGTGTCGGCGGCCCGGCCGGAGGCGCGCCGGCCGCCCTGGACCTCCTTCTTGATGACCCCGCCCAGCAGACCGCCGTGCAGCGGCGACCAGGGGATGACCCCGAGGCCGTAGTCCTGCGCGGCCGGGATGACCTCCATCTCGGCGCGGCGCTCGGCCAGGTTGTACAGGCACTGCTCGCTGACCAGGCCGATGGTGCCGCCGCGCCGGGCGGCGGTCTCGTTGGCCTGGGCGATCTTGTAGCCGGGGAAGTTGCTGGAACCGACGTAGAGGATCTTGCCCTGCTGGACGAGGACGTCGATCGCCTGCCAGATCTCCTCGAACGGGGTGCTGCGGTCGATGTGGTGGAACTGGTAGAGGTCGATGTAGTCGGTCCGGAGCCGCTTCAGGCTGGCGTCCACCGCGCGCCGGATGTTCAGCGCGGAGAGCTTGTCGTGGTTGGGCCAGACGGCCGCGCCGTCCGCGTCCATGTTGCCGTACACCTTGGTGGCGATGACCGTCTTCTCGCGCCGGCCGCCGCCCTTGGCGAACCAGTTGCCGATGATGGACTCGGTCCGGCCCTTGTTCTCGCCCCAGCCGTACACATTGGCGGTGTCGAAGAAGTTGATGCCCGCGTCCAGCGCCGCGTCCATGATCGCGTGACTGTCGGCTTCGTCGGTCTGCGGACCGAAGTTCATCGTCCCGAGGACGAGCCGGCTGACCTTGAGTCCCGTGCGTCCGAGCTGCGTGTACTCCATGGTCCACCAGCCAACGGCTTCGAGTGCGCTCTATGCAAGGCCCTGCGGGGGCGGGGTCAGTCGCGGGGGAAGTCGGCGGTTTTCAGGACGAGGTCGACGACGGTGCCGGTCAGGTCGATGTCGGTGCCGAAGTCCACCCGCGTACTCACGGCGTAGTCGCCGTCCTTGGGGTCGGTGTGGATGTGGCATCGCCGCTGGTAGGGGTCGGCGATGAGGTAGACGGGGACCTCGGCGGTGGCGTAGGCCGTCAGCTTGGGGCCGTAGTCGTTGTGCGCCGTGCCCTTGGAGACGACCTCTGCGACGAACTCGACGTCGTCACAACGCCAGAGCCCTCCGGGCGTCTTCTCGGCGCCCTCGGCCACAAGAGTGACGTCGGAGCAGAATCCGTTGAGATGGCCCGGGTAGTCGATGCGGACGTCCGACTTGACGCGCTTGCGCGGGTACTTGGTGCGCAGCTGCTCGTAGATATCGGCGATGATCTCCCAGTGGGTGTCCCGCTGTGGCGTCATGAAGATGGCCCCCCCGACGATGTCGACCTTGTATCCCTCGGGGGTGGTCCGCTCAAGCGACTCGAACAGGGCGTCCAGAGTCAGCTCGCCGCTCTCCTCGGCCATCTCGATCCTGTCTTCGAGGACGGTCATCGTGGCGCTCCTCCCCGGCTGCCCACGCAAAGGTGCAGCCGCGCAGTACAACGATAGGCAGCACGCCGAGGGGACGCCGGGTTTCGGTCAGCCTGTTCCCGCCACGTACGCCTGTCCGACCCCCCACGCCTCCCTCATCGCCCCCGCGAACGCCTCCGCTATCAGGTGCTCCCCGCGCGCGTTGGGATGCGTGCCGTCGTAGGTGTCGGTGTGGAGGTCGTACCCCTCGGGCGGCGAGGCGAGCAGGAGCGGCGAGCGCGGCTCGTCCAGGTCGGCCACCGACTTGGCGAGCAGCACGTTGAACCGGTCGACCTGCTCGGCGAAGGGCGCGTCGTCCGCCGCCCGGATGTTCGGGATGACCGGCAGCAGCACCATCCGGATGCGCGGGTCCGCCTCCCGGGCGCCGGCCACGAAGGCCCGTACGTTCTCCGCCGTCTGCTCGGCGTTCGTGTAGAAGCCGAGGTCGATCAGGCCCAGGGAGACCAGGAGGACGTCGGGGCGGTGGGCGCGCACCGCGTCGCCGATCAGCGGGGCCATGTGCAGCCAGCCCTCGCCCCAGCCGGCGAGGTGGGCGCGCGGGAAGGCGGGGTCGGCGTAGGCGAGGGACGTCGGGGCGTCGGCCTGCTTGTCGTACAGCGTCTCGCGCGGTCCGACGAAGGTGAACGGGCCGTCGTACGCCACGCGCAGGTGCCGCCACAGCCGGTAACGCCATGTGTGTTCGCCCGCGCTCCCGATCGTCATGGAGTCGCCCACGGGCATGAACCTAAGCATCCGGTCATGATGGACGATCTCCCTGACGCACGGGACCGGTGGTGCCTGTGAGGCCGACCACGTCCCCGGTCCACGGGGCCATGTGTCCTGAACCCCCGCCGGGAATGGCAGGCTTGGGGCATGCGTCGATCGTTCGCCGTCCTCGCCGGGTTGCTGCTCGCCGGTGCCTGCGCGCTGCCCGCCTCCGCCGCCGACGGAACCGCCGACGGGGCGGGCGACCAGGGGTTCACCCTCAAGGACCCGCGGATCACCGAGTCCAGCGGGCTCGCCGCCTCCCGGCTGCACCCCGGCGTCTACTGGACGCACAACGACAGCGACGACGGGCCCTACCTGTACGCGGTGGACAGCGCGACCGGGAAGACCGTCGCCCGGATCACCCTGCGCGGGATCGGTTCCCCGCGTGACGTCGAGGCCATCTCCATCGGGCCGCACAACGAGATCTACGTCGGTGACATCGGCGACAACTTCGGCGGCAAGTGGCCCTACGTGTGGATCTACCGGCTGCCCGAGCCGAAGAACCTCACGGACCAGACGGTCACGGCCACGCAGTACGTCGTGAAGTACTCCGACGGGCCGCGCGACGCCGAGTCGCTGCTCGTCCACCCGAAGACCGGGCGCGTCTACATCATCGACAAGAAGGAGGACGGCGGGCACCTGTACGAGGGCCCCGCCACCCTGTCCACCTCGGGCGCGAACGTCTTCAGGCCCATCGCCGCCGTCGACCTGTGGGCCACCGACGCCGCCTTCTCCCCGGACGGCCGGGACCTCGCCGTGCGCGGCTACTTCGGCGGCATCCACTACCGCTGGAACGGCGGCCGCATCAAGCGCGAGGGGCGCCTGGACGTCCCGTTGCAGGGGCAGGGGGAGTCCGTGTCGTACTCCGCCGACGGCACCAAGCTGATGTACGGCAGCGAGGGGGCCCAGAGCGCCGTACAGGCCGTCGACGCGCCCGGCCGGCCCGACGCCGGGTCACCGTCGGCGAAGGGGGGCTCCGGCGCGTCGTCGGACGAGGGCGGCGGGGGCGGCCTGAAGGTCGGTGCCGTGATCGTCCTGGTCGGTGCGGCGGCCCTGTTCGGCCTGCGGCGGCTGCGGCGCGGCTGACCGGGGCGACATCCGCCCGGAAGCGGTGAAAGGGCGCCTGGCAGCGACGAAGGGGCGCCCGGTGGTGCCGGGCGCCCCTTCGGTGAGCCGTGTCCGGGACGGTCAGAGCTTCTCGATCACGTAGTCGACGCACTTCGTCAGCGCCTCGACGTCCGCCGGGTCGATCGCCGGGAACATCGCGACGCGCAGCTGGTTGCGGCCGAGCTTGCGGTACGGCTCGGTGTCCACGATGCCGTTCGCGCGCAGCACCTTGGCGACGGCGGCGGCGTCGATCTCGTCGGAGAAGTCGATCGTGCCGATGACCTGCGAGCGCTTGGCCGGGTCCGAGACGAACGGGGTGGCGTACTTGGCCTCCTCCGCCCAGCCGTACAGCCGGGTCGAGGAGTCCTTCGTCCGGGCCGTGGACCAGGAGAGGCCGCCCTGGCCGTTGAGCCACTCGAGCTGCTCGTTCAGCAGGAAGAGGGTGGCGAGGGCCGGGGTGTTGTACGTCTGGTTCTTGCGCGAGTTGTCGATCGCGGTCGGCAGGCTGAAGAACTCCGGGACGTGCCGCCCGGACGCGTGGATCCGCTCGGCGCGCTCGATCGCGGCCGGGGAGAAGACGCCGATCCACAGGCCGCCGTCGGAGGCGAAGGACTTCTGCGGGGCGAAGTAGTAGACGTCGGTCTCGGCGATGTCGACCGGGAGGCCGCCCGCGCCGGAGGTGGCGTCCACGAGGACGAGCGCGCCCTCGTCGGCGCCGGCCACGCGCCTGATCGGCATGGCGACACCGGTGGAGGTCTCGTTGTGGGTGAAGGCGTAGACGTCGACGCCGGCCTCGGCCCGCGGCTCCGGGTGGGTGCCGGGGTCGGAGGCGATGACGGTGGGCTCCGCCAGCCAGGGCGCGAGCTTCGCGGCCTTGGCGAACTTGGAGGAGAACTCGCCGAAGTTCAGGTGCTGCGACTTGTTCTCGATCAGGCCGTGGGTGGCGATGTCCCAGAAGGCGGTGGAGCCGCCGTTGCCGAGGACGACCTCGTAGCCCTCGGGGAGGGAGAACAGCTCGGAGATGCCCTCGCGGACCTTGCCGACCAGGTTCTTCACCGGCGCCTGCCGGTGGGAGGTGCCCAGCAGGGAGGTTCCGGTGGCGGCGAGGGCGTCCAGCGCCTCGGTGCGCACCTTGGAGGGGCCGGCGCCGAAACGTCCGTCGGCGGGCTTGATGTCTGCGGGAATCTGGATGTCGGCCACGGGACGAGGTTAGCCCGTGGCGGAGAGCGAGGTGGAGAGGTGTCCGTCGGATGAGACGAGATCACCGGGACGCGGACTTGTGAGGTTGTACGACGATACGTGCGGGCTTGTGGAAAACTCGCGGTGACGGTGCGTGAGCGGATGCATCCTGGACGCATGACGGATCGAGCGGGTGGTGCGGGGGCGGCCGGGAGAGCGGGCAGCGGGCCCCGGGGTGCGCGGCGTGCCGGTGCCGGTGGCGACGGCGCCGCCGAGCTGGCCCGTGCGCTGCGCGGGGCCGTGCGCGGCGAGGTCGGGTTCGACGCCACCGCCCGGGCCCTGGTCACCATGGACGCGTCCAACTACCGGCGGGTGCCCCTCGGCGTCGTGGCCCCCCGGGACGCGGACGACGTGGCCGCCGTGCTGGAGGTGTGCCGGGCGCGCGGGGTGCCGGTGGTGGCGCGGGGCGGGGGCACGTCGATCGCCGGGCAGGCGACCGGCACCGGCGTGGTCCTGGACTTCACCCGGCACATGGCCGGCCTGCTGGAGCTGGACCCAGGCAGCCGCACGGCCGTCGTGCAGCCGGGGCTCGTGCTCGACCGGCTCCAGGACGCCGCCGCACCGCACGGGCTGCGCTTCGGCCCCGACCCGTCCACGCACAGCAGGTGCACGCTCGGCGGGATGATCGGCAACAACTCCTGCGGTTCCCACTCGGTCGCCTGGGGCACGACCGCGGACAGCGTGCGGGAGCTGTCCGTGCTCACCGCGCGGGGGCAGCGGCTGCGGCTCGGGCCGGGCTGGGCGGGCGCCCCGGACGGGCTGCGGGAGCTGGCCGAGGGCGAACTGGCCCGGCTGCGCACGGGTTTCCCGGACCTGCCCCGCCGCATCTCCGGGTACGCGCTGGACGCGCTGCTGCCCGAGAAGGGCGCGGACGTCGCCCGCTCCTTCTGCGGCTCCGAGGGCACGCTGGGCATCCTCACCGAGGCCGTGGTCGGCTTGGTCGAGGCTCCGCGCGCGCGGGCCCTGGCCGTGCTGGCGTACGCCGACGAGAGCGCCGCCGCCGAGGCCGCCGCCGGCCTGCTGCCGCTGCTGCCGCTCACGGTGGAGGGCATGGCCGCCGACCTGGTACCGGCCGGCGCGGGCCTGCCGGCGGGCGGCGCCTGGCTGTTCGTGGAGACCGGCGGGCGGACGGCGGCGGAGGCACGCGCGCGGGCGGAGGAGATCGCGCGCGCCGCCGACGTCGTGTCCGCGCTGGTCGTCACCGACCCGGCGGACCAGCGGACCCTGTGGCGCATCCGCGAGGACGCGTCCGGCACGGCCACCCGGATGCCGGACGGCACGGAGGCCTGGCCCGGCTGGGAGGACTGCGCGGTGCCACCGGCCCGGCTCGGGGCCTACCTGCGCGACTTCCGCGCGCTCCTCGCCGCCCACGGACTGCGCGGCACGCCGTACGGCCACTTCGGCGACGGCTGCGTCCACGTCCGCGTCGACTTCGACCTGCTCACCGAGGCCGGTGTCGGCCGCTTCCGCCGCTTCTCCGAGGAACTGGCCGACCTGGTGGTGGCCCACGGCGGCTCCCTCTCCGGGGAGCACGGCGACGGCCAGGCCCGCGCGGAACTGCTGCCCCGCATGTACGGCGAGGAGACGGTCCGGCTCTTCGAACGGGCCAAGGCCCTCTGGGACCCCGACGACCTGCTCAACCCCGGCATGCTGGTCCGCCCGGCCCCGCTCGACACCAACCTCCGCTTCTCCGTCCTGCCGGGCCGCCCGGTCGACGTCGCCTTCGGCTACCCGGCGGACGGCGGCGACTTCGCCGCGGCCGTCCGCCGCTGCGTCGGCGTCGCCAAGTGCCGTACGACCACGGCGGCCGGCCCCGCCGTGATGTGCCCCTCCTTCCGGGCCACCGGCGAGGAGGAACACTCCACACGCGGCCGGGCCCGGCTGCTGCACGAGATGCTCGCGGGCGAGCTGATCACCGACGGCTGGCGGTCCCCGGAGGTCCGGGACGCCCTGGACCTGTGCCTGTCCTGCAAGGGCTGCCGCTCGGACTGTCCGGTCGGCGTCGACATGGCCACCTACAAGGCGGAGTTCCTGCACCACCACTACGCCGGCCGCCGCCGCCCCGCCGCCCACCACACCCTGGGCCGGCTCCCGGAATGGCTCCGCTGGACCGCCCGCACCCGGACGGCTCCCCTGGTCAACGCCCTGGCCCGGGTGGGCCCACTGGCCGCCCTCGGCAAACGGCTGGCCGGGATCACCCCGGAACGGCAGATCCCACGGCTGACGACACGGACGTTCACGGCGTGGTGGCACGACCGGAACCCTGCGGAGGCGGGGGACCTTCCTGTGCCGGGGGCGGGGGATCTGCCCGCGCGGGGGCTGGGGGAGCTGCCCGCGCCGGTTGCGGGGGGCCTGCCGGCACCGGGCGCCGAGGATCTGCCTGCGCGGGGTGCCGGTGCTCTGCCTGGCCCTGGGGCGGGGAAGCTGCCCGCGCCGGGTGCTGAAGAGTCGCCCGCATCGGGTGCCGGTGGCTTGCCTGAGCCGGGTGCGGGGGGCCTGCCGGTACCGGGCGCCGAGGGTCTGCCTGCGCGGGGTGCCGGTGCTCTGCCTGGCCCTGGGGCGGGGGATCTGCCCGCGCCGGGTGCTGAAGAGTCGCCCGCATCGGGTGCCGGTGGCTTGTCCGCGCCGGGGGCGGGGGGCCTGCCCGCGCGGGACGCCGAAGACGCGCCCGCACCGGGTGCCGCCGATCTGCCCGTGCCCGGCGGCGGAAACCTGGTCGTCCTCTGGCCGGACACCTTCACGGAGTACCTGGCGCCTTCCGTCGGCCGGGCCGCCGTGCGGGTGCTGGAGGCCGCCGGGCTGCGCGTGACCCTGCCGCCGACGCTGCTGCTGCGCCGGGGAGCGATCGCCGACGGCCGGACCAGGGCGGCGACCGCGCTGCTCGCGGCCCGCCGGGCCCGGGTCTGCTGCGGACTGACCTACCTGTCCACCGGCCAGCTGGACCGCGCCCGCGCAGTCCTGCGCCGCACGCTGGAGCTGATGGAACCGGTGCTGGAGGCCGGGCTCCCGGTCGTCGTCCTGGAACCGAGCTGCGCCGCCGCCCTCCGCACCGACCTCCCGGAGCTGCTGCCCGACGACCCGCGCGCCGCCCGGCTGTCCGCCGCCGTCCGCACCTTCGCCGAGACCCTGGAACGGCACGCCCCGCACTGGACCCCGGCCGCCGTCGGCCGCCCGGTCGCCGGCCAGACCCACTGCCACCAGCACGCGGTGCTCGGCGACAACTCCGACCGCCGGCTGCGCGCCGCCGCCGGTCTCACCGGCGAGCTGAGCGGAGGCTGCTGCGGCCTGGCGGGCAACTTCGGGTTCGAAAAAGGCCACTTCGAGGTCTCCCGGGCCTGCGCGGAGGAACAGCTCCTGCCCTCGGTCCGGCAGGCCCCGCCCGACACGGTGATCCTGGCGGACGGCTTCTCCTGCCGCACCCAGCTCGAACAGCTCGCCGGGGTCCGGGGCCGGCACCTGGCGGAGGTGCTGGCGGACGCGCTGGATTCCCCGGCGGGAGGTGCTGGGTGAACGAGGACGAGGAGTACACGCGGCTGGCGGTCCTCTCCGACATCCACGGCGTGCTGCCCGCCCTGGAGGCGGTCCTGGCGGAGCCCGAGGTGGCCGCCGCCGAGCGGATCGTCCTCACCGGGGACATCACGGCGGGCCCGCAGCCGGCCGAGGTGCTGGACCTGCTGCGCGAGCAGGGCGACCGGGTGCTGTGGATCGGCGGCAACGCGGACCGGGAACTGGTGGAGTACCGGCGCGGCGAGCGCGCGGAGATCCCGGACCCCATCGGCCCCTACGCCGCCCGGGCGCTGCGCCGGGACCAGGTCGACTTCCTGGCCGCGCTGCCGCGCACCCGCACCCTGCGCGTGCGCGGACTGGGCCCGGTCCTCTTCTGCCACGCCACCCCGCGCGACGACGAGGAACTGGTCCTGGTCGACTCGCGCCCGGCCCGCTGGGCGGAGGTCTTCACCGGCCTGCCGGCCGGCATCGGCACGGTCGTCTGCGGCCACACCCACATGCCCTACGTCCGCCTGGCCCACGGCCGCCTGGTGGTCAACCCCGGCAGCGTCGGGATGCCCTACGGCCGCCCCGGCGCCCACTGGTGCCTCCTCGGCCCCGGTACCGACCTGCGCGTGACGCCGTACGACATACCGGCGGCGGTGGCCCGGCTGACCCGGGAGTGCGCCTATCCGGACATCGCCGCGTGGGCCGAGTACTTCCTGTACGCCCGGGCGACGGACACGGACGTGCTGGAGGCGTGGGGGCCCAAGGACGGACGGGACGCTTCGTAGGGTGAGGGCACCAGCGATCTCCACGGACGCCGGCGGCACCGTCACCGACGCAGCCGCACCGAAGCGGCCGCCGGCACCGTCCTCACCGTCGTAGGACCGGCCTCGCCACCGGGACCGGCCCCGTCCCCGAAGGAGCCCCGCCCATGTCGCTGACCCCCCGTCCGCTGACCCTCCGCCCCCTCACCCGTGCCGAGCACCTCGCCTTCGTGGCGGAGCGTCCCTCGGTCAGCCACACGCAGGTGCCGTCGTGGGGGGACGTGAAACCGGACTGGCGGGCCGAGAGCCTGGGGTGGTTCGAGGCGGACGGGCGGCTCGTGGGGGCCGGGCTGGTGCTGCTGCGGCCGTTGCCCAGGCTGAAGCGGTATCTGGCCTACCTCCCCGAGGGGCCCGTCATCGACTGGGACGCGCCCGATCTGGAGCGCTGGCTGGAGCCCTTGCTGGCGCACCTCAAGGCCCGGGGTGCCTTCGCGGTGAGGATGGGGCCGCCCGTGGTGGCCCGGCGGTGGAGCCCGGAGGCGGTCAAGGCCGCGATCGCCGACCCCGGCACGCGCCGGCTGCGTGACGTGCCGGCGACGTCCTGCGGGCCTGGCCTCGGCCTCGCCGAGCGGCTGCGCCGCATGGGCTGGCGGCAGACCGCGTCCGGCGGGGAGGAGGGGTTCGCCGCCGGGCAGCCCCGGTACGTGTGCCAGGTCCCGTTCGCGGACCGGTCCCTGGAGGACATCCACCGCGGGCTCAACCAGCAGTGGCGGCGCAACATCAAGAAGGCCGAGAAGGCGGGCGTGAAGATCGTCCGGGGCGGACCGGAGGACCTGCCGGTCTTCTACGGCCTCTACGCCGAGACCGCCGAACGGGACCGCTTCATCCCGCGCCCCCTGCCGTACTTCCAGCGCATGTGGACCGCGCTCACCGCGGAGCACCCCGACCGGATGCGGCTCTACCTCGCCCACCACGACGGGGACGTCCTCGCCGCGGCCACCATGCTGATCGTCGGCGGGCACGTCTGGTACTCCTACGGCGCCTCCACCAGCCGCAAGCGCGAGGTGCAGCCCAACAACGCCCTGCAGTGGCGGATGATGTGCGACGCCCATGAACTCGGCGCCCACGTCTACGACTTCCGGGGCATCACCGACACCCTGGAGGAGTCCGACCACCTGGTGGGCCTGCTCCGCTTCAAGGTGGGCGCGGGCGGTGAGGCCGTCGAGTACGCGGGGGAGTGGGACTTCCCGCTGAACCGGCTGCTGCACAAGGCGTTCGACATCTATCTGGCCCGCCGCTGAGGCCGCTCTCGGGTTCTTCGAGGGCGTCCGCCCCGACGGCCCCGCCGTTCCGCGACGAGGAGGCGTGACCGGGCGGCTGATCCCAGCATCCAAGACAGTGCCGTGAAGGGTTCACGCACCTGTCGAAGTCCATTACCCTGGACCTGGTAGTACATCGAGATGCACGAATCCGATCAAGCCCAGGACCGCTCGTGACCGCCCCGCTCAGCACCACCACGCCGACCCCGACCACCTCGGGCGACGGCGCGCGTCCCTCCGCCCCGCGCGGCCCGCTCGGCTCACTCGGACCCGTGGGGCTGGTGCTGGCCGGCGGCGTCTCGGTCCAGTTCGGCGGCGCGCTGGCCGTCACGCTGATGCCGCGGGCCGGTGCCCTGGGCGTCGTGACCCTGCGCCTGCTCGCGGCGGCCGTCGTCCTCCTGCTGGTCTGCCGGCCCCGGCTGCGCGGGCACTCCCGGGCCGACTGGGGCACGGTCGTCGTCTTCGGCATCACCATGGGCGCGATGAACGGCCTGTTCTACGAAGCGGTCGCCCGTATCCCGCTGGGCCCGGCGGTCACCCTCGAAGTCCTCGGCCCCCTGGCCCTGTCCGTCGTGGCCTCCCGCCGCGCGATCAACGCCCTCTGGGCCGGCCTCGCCCTCGCCGGCGTCTTCCTGCTCGGCGGCGGAGGCTTCGGCAATCTGGACCCCACAGGTGTCGGCTTCGCCTTGGGCGCGGGCACCATGTGGGCTGCCTATATAGTCTTCAGCGCCCGTACGGGCCGGCGCTTCCCGCAGGCGGACGGTCTGGCGCTGGCCATGGCGGTCGCGGCCCTCCTCTTCCTCCCCCTGGGCATCGCCGACGCCGGCAGCCGGCTCCTGAACCCCACCACCGCCGCCCTCGGCTCGGCGGTGGCCCTGCTCTCCTCGGTCCTGCCCTACACCCTCGAACTGCTGGCCCTGCGCCGGTTGCCGGCCCCCACCTTCGCCATCCTCATGAGCCTGGAACCGGCCATCGCGGCCACGGCCGGCTTCCTGATCCTCGGCCAGTCCCTCACCCCCACCGAGGCCGCCGCGATCGCCCTGGTCATCGCGGCGACGATCGGCGCGGTACGCACCCAGACCTCCCGGGCGAAGCCCGCCCTGCGGGCACCGGAAGCGTAGGGAGTCCTTCCGGCCATTCCGACCGGAAGGAGACTCGCCGGGCCCGCCCGTCTCCACGGAACCCCCTCCCCGCTCACCCTGCGCCCCCCGCTCCTCTCCCGCACACTCCTGAGTGTGGCCTGAAAGGGCGCAGCCGGACGGAAGGCGGATCTCGTGACCGACGCTCGTGACACCCACCCCGGCCCGTTGCAGGTCACCGCCCGGGGCCGGGCCGTTCTCGCCGATCCCCGGATCAACCGCGGTACCGCCTTCACCGAGGAGGAGCGCCGCGCCCTCGACCTCGTCGGGCTGGTCCCACCCCGTGTGCTCACCCAGGACGAGCAGGCCGAACGCGCCTACCGCCAGTTCCGGGACCAGCCGGGCGACCTGGCCAGGAGCGTCAATCTGACCGCGCTGCACGACCGCAACGAGGTGCTGTTCTACCGGCTCGTCGGCGACCACCCCGAAGAGATGCTGCCCATCGTCTACACCCCCACGGTGGGCACGGCGATCCGCCGCTACAGCACGGAGTACCGGCGCCCGCGCGGCGTCTACCTCTCCGTGGACGCCCCCGAGGACATCGAACGCTCCCTGCGCGCGCACGGTCTCGGCGCCGACGACGTCGACCTGATCGTGGCCACCGACGGCGAGGGCATCCTCGGCATCGGCGACTGGGGCGTCGGCGGCATCGACATCGCCGTCGGCAAGCTCGCCGTCTACACGGCCGCCGCCGGCATCGACCCGCGCCGCACCCTGCCCGTCATGCTGGACGTCGGCACCAACCGCCGGGAACTCCTCGACAACCCCCTCTACCTCGGCAACCGCCACCCGCGCGCCGACCGCGACACCTACGACGCCTTCATCGACGCCTACGTCACCACCGCGAACCGGCTCTTCCCGCACGCCCTGCTGCACTGGGAGGACTTCGGCACCGCCAACGCCCGCCGCATCCTCGACCGCTACCGCGACCAGGTCTGCACCTTCAACGACGACATCCAGGGCACCGGCGCCGTCAACCTCGCCGCCGTCCTGTCCGGTGTCCGCGCCACCGGCACGCCGCTGCCCGAGCACCGGATCGTCGTCTTCGGCGCCGGTACCGCGGGCATCGGCGTCGCCGACCAGTTGCGCGACGCCCTGATCGCCGAGGGTCTGTCCGCCGGGCAGGCCACCGCCCGCTTCTGGTGCGTGGACCGGTACGGCCTGCTCACCACCGACCAGGGCGACCAGTTGCGGGACTTCCAGAAGCCGTACGCCCGTCCCGCCGACGAGGTCGACGACTGGCGCCGGGACGAGGACCTGCCCGGCATCCCGCTGGACGAGGTGGTCCGCCGGGTCCGACCGACCATCCTGATCGGGACGTCCGGCCAGGGCGGCTCCTTCACACAGGACATCGTCCGCGAGATGGCCCGGCACACCGAGCGCCCGATCATCCTGCCCATGTCCAACCCGACCGACCTCGCCGAGGCCACCCCCGCCGACCTGCTCGACTGGACCGACGGCAAGGCCCTCGTGGCCACCGGCAGCCCCTTCGCCCCGGTGGAGCGGGACGGCACGACGTACGAGATCGGCCAGGCCAACAACGCGCTGGTCTTCCCGGGCCTCGGTCTCGGTGTGATCGTCGCCCGCGCCTCCCGCGTCACCGACCGCATGCTCCGCGCGGCGGCCGACGCGGTGGCCCGCCGGACCGGTGACACGGAGGTCGCCCGTTCCGGCGCGCCGGTCCTGCCGCCGATCCGGGACCTGCGCGCCACCTCGGAGGCGGTCGCCGTGGCCGTGGCCCGCGTGGCGGTGGAGGAGGGCGTCGCCCGGACCGGCCTCGACGACGTCGAGGCGGCGGTACGGGCGGCCCGGTGGGAGCCGGTGTACCCGCCGGTGGAAGCGGTGTGACCCCGGGTCCGGGCGGTGCGGGCGGCGCCGTCCGGACCGCCCCGCTCCGTCCGGACCCGGGGTCCTGTCGGGCATCAATTCATGCAAGCACGCTTGATTGTTTCTCCTCCCGCTGCCATGCTCCCCCTCATGGCCGACCCGACGCCCGTCATCGACGACCTGCGTGCCGAGAGCGGTGAACTCGACCGGCTGGTGGCCGAGTTGGGTCCCGGTCAGTGGGCCCTGCCCACCCCGGCACCCGGCTGGACCGTCGCCCACCAGATCGCGCACCTCGCCTGGACCGACCGCTCGGCCCTGCTGGCCCTCACCGACGCCGACGCCTTCCGGGCGCTGGTCGAGAAGGCGCTCGCCGCACCCGACGCGTTCGTGGGCGAGGGAGCGGAGGAGGGCGCCGTACTCCCGCCCGCCGAGCTGCTGGCGGCCTGGCGCGGCGGACGCACCGCCCTCGACCGGGCCCTGCGCGACGCACCGGCCGGCGCCCGTTTCCCCTGGTACGGACCGCCCATGTCGGCCGCCTCCATGGCCACGGCCCGGCTGATGGAGACCTGGGCCCACGGGCTGGACATCGCCGACGCGCTGGGTGTGGTGCGCCCACCCACCGACCGGCTCCGGCATGTGGCCCGGCTCGGGGTGCGGACCCGTGACTTCGCCTTCGGAGTGCATGGACTGACCCCGCCGGCCGAGGAGTTCCGGGTGGAACTGACCGCGCCCTCCGGCCAGCTGTGGGCGTACGGCGACGAGCGCGCCGCCCAGCGCGTCACCGGCCCCGCCCTCGACTTCTGCCTCCTGGTCACCCAGCGCGCCCACCGGGACGACCTCGCGCTGACGGCCGCGGGCCCGGACGCCGACCGCTGGCTCGGCATCGCCCAGGCGTTCGCGGGCCCGCCCGGCACCGGCCGACCGCCGAAGGGGACCGGCCGGTGAACCCGCTGCGCATCGGCAACTTCTCCGGCTTCTACGGCGACCGCGCGGACGCCCTGCGCGAGATGCTCACCGGTGGCGAGGTCGACGTCCTCACCGGTGACTACCTCGCCGAACTCACCATGCTCATCCTCGGCCGCGACCGGCTGAAGGACCCGGCCGCCGGCTACGCCCGCACCTTCCTGCGCCGGCTGGAGGACTGCCTGGGGCTCGCCCACGAACGCGGCGTGCGGATCGTCACCAACGCCGGCGGCCTCAACCCCGCCGGACTCGCCGGCCGGATACGGGAGCTGGCGGACCGGCTCGGCATCCCGGCGCGGGTCGCGCACGTCGAGGGCGACGACCTGACCGCCGCCCACCCGGGCGCCCTCGCCGCCCACGCCTACCTCGGCGGCTTCGGCATCGCCGCGTGCCTGCGGGCCGGCGCCGACGTGGTGGTCACCGGGCGGGTGACCGACGCCGCGCTCGTCACCGGCCCCGCCGCCGCCCACTTCGGCTGGGGGCCGGCGGACCACGACCGCCTCGCCGGCGCCGTCGTCGCCGGTCACGTGCTGGAGTGCGGGACCCAGGCCACAGGCGGCAACTACGCGTTCTTCGGCGAGGGGGACGTACGGCGTCCCGGCTTCCCGCTCGCCGAGGTCCACGCCGACGGCACCAGCGTGATCACCAAGCACCCGGGCACCGGAGGCTTCGTGGACGTGGGCACGGTCACCGCGCAACTGCTGTACGAGACCGGCGGCGCCCGCTACGCCGGGCCCGACGTCACCGCCCGGCTGGACACCGTACGGCTGAGCCAGGACGGACCGGACCGGGTGCGGATCGAGGGGGTGCGCGGGGAGGCGCCGCCGCCCACGCTCAAGGCCGGGGTCAACCGGCTCGGCGGCTTCCGCAACGAGGTCGTCTTCGTCCTGACCGGACTGGACATCGAGGCCAAGGCGGCCCTGGTGCGGGAGCAGCTCGCCGACGCGCTCGCCAAGTCGCCGCCGCGGGAGGTGCGCTGGGAACTGGTGCGCACCGACCGGGCCGACGCGGACACCGAGGAGACGGCCAGCGCGCTGCTGCGGCTCGTCGTCCGCGACCCGGACCAGCGGGTCGTGGGGCGGGCGCTCAGCGGGGCCGCCGTGGAGCTGGCCCTCGCCAGTTACCCCGGCTTCCATGTGCTCGCCCCACCCGGAAAGGGCGCCCCCTATGGGGTGTTCGAGGATGTGTACGTACCCCATGGGGACGTAGACCATATGGCCGTCCTCCACGACGGACGCCGTGTCTCCGTGCCGCCGCCCCAGGACACCCGGCCCCTCGACGCCGTACCGCCCCCGCCCCTTCCGGAACCCCTCCCGCCCGGCCCGGCCCGCCGGGCGCCCCTCGGACTGGTCGCCGGGGCGCGCAGCGGGGACAAGGGCGGGAACGCCAACGTGGGGGTGTGGGCGCGGTCGGACGAGAGCTGGCGGTGGCTCGCCCGCACCCTGACCACCGACGCCTTCCGGCAGTTGCTCCCCGAGACCCGCGACCTGCCCGTCACCCGGCACCTGCTGCCGAACCTGCGCGCGCTCAACTTCGTCGTCGAGGGCATCCTCGGTGCCGGAGTCGCCGCGCAGGCCCGCTTCGACCCGCAGGCCAAGGCCCTCGGCGAATGGCTGCGCTCCCGCCACCTGGACATCCCGGAGACTCTGCTGTGACGGTTCTGCGGACCGCTGTCGACCCCACCGGCCCCGACCACCAGGCCCACCGCGCGGCCATGCTCGCCAAGCTCGCCGAGCTGGAGGCCGAGCACGCCAAGGCGCTCGCGGGGGGCGGTGAGAAGTACGTCCAGCGGCACCGGGCGCGCGGCAAGCTGCTGCCCCGCGAGCGCATCGAGCTGCTGCTGGACCCCGACACCCCGTTCCTTGAGCTCTCCCCGCTGGCCGCCTGGGGCAGCGAGTACCCCGTCGGCGCCTCCCTCGTCACCGGGATCGGCGTGGTCGAGGGCGTGGAGTGCCTGATCACCGCCAACGACCCGACCGTGCGCGGCGGCGCCAGCAACCCGTGGAGCCTGAAGAAGGCCCTGCGCGCGAACGACATCGCGCTCGCCAACCGGCTGCCCTGCATCAGCCTGGTGGAGTCGGGCGGTGCCGACCTGCCGTCCCAGAAGGAGATCTTCATCCCCGGCGGCGCCATCTTCCGCGACCTCACCCGGCTCTCCGCCGCCGGCGTCCCGACCATCGCCGTCGTCTTCGGCAACTCCACCGCCGGCGGCGCCTACATCCCCGGCATGTCCGACCACGTGATCATGGTCAAGGAGCGCGCGAAGGTGTTCCTCGGCGGGCCGCCGCTGGTCAAGATGGCCACCGGCGAGGAGAGCGACGACGAGTCGCTAGGCGGCGCCGAGATGCACGCGCGCGTGTCCGGCCTCGCCGACCACTTCGCCCTGGACGAGCCGGACGCGCTGCGCCAGGCCCGCCGGGTCGTGGCCCGCCTCAACCACCGCAAGGCGTACCCGGACCCCGGCCCGGCCGAGCCGCCCAAGTACGACCCGGAGGAGCTGCTGGGCATCGTCCCCGGGGACCTGAAGATCCCGTTCGACCCGCGCGAGGTCATCGCCCGCGTCGTGGACGGCTCCGACTTCGACGAGTTCAAGCCGCTGTACGGCACCAGCCTGGTCACCGGCTGGGCGGCCCTGCACGGCTACCCGGTCGGCATCCTGGCCAACGCCCGGGGCGTCCTCTTCAGCGCCGAGTCGCAGAAGGCCGCGCAGTTCATCCAGCTCGCCAACCAGCGCGACATCCCGCTGCTGTTCCTGCACAACACCACCGGCTACATGGTCGGCAAGGAGTACGAGCAGGGCGGCATCATCAAGCACGGCGCGATGATGATCAACGCGGTCAGCAACAGCAGGGTCCCGCACCTGTCGATCCTCATGGGCGCGTCGTACGGCGCCGGGCACTACGGCATGTGCGGCCGGGCCTACGACCCCCGCTTCCTGTTCGCCTGGCCCAGCGCCAAGTCCGCCGTCATGGGCCCGCAGCAGCTCGCCGGTGTGCTCTCGATCGTCGTCCGGCAGTCGGCGGCGGCCAAGGGGCAGCCGTACGACGAGGACGCGGACGCGGCCCTGCGCGCCATGGTGGAGCAGCAGATCGAGTCCGAGTCGCTGCCCATGTTCCTGTCCGGGCGGCTGTACGACGACGGCGTCATCGACCCGCGCGACACCCGCACCGTCCTCGGCCTGTGCCTCTCCGCCCTGCACACCGCGCCCTACGAGGGCGCGCGCGGTGGCTTCGGCGTCTTCCGGATGTGAGGGATCCCGTGATTTCCAGTGTGCTCGTCGCCAACCGGGGCGAGATCGCCTGCCGTGTCTTCCGCACCTGCCGCGCGTCGGGAATCCGGACGGTCGCGGTGCACTCCGACGCCGACGAGAACGCGCTCCACGCGCGCGTGGCCGACACGGCGGTACGGCTGCCGGGCGCGGCGCCCGCCGAGACGTACCTGCGCGCCGACCTGATCGTGGAGGCGGCCCTGGCGTCCGGCGCCGACGCCGTGCACCCCGGCTACGGCTTCCTCTCCGAGAACCCCGGCTTCGCCCGCGCCGTCCTCGACGCCGGCCTGGTCTGGATCGGCCCGCCCCCGGAGGCCATCGAGGCCATGGCGTCCAAGACCCGCGCCAAGCGGCTGCTGGGCATCGAACCCCTGCGGGAGGTGACCGAGGCCGACCTGCCCGTCCTGGTGAAGGCGGCGGCCGGCGGCGGAGGGCGCGGCATGCGGATCGTGCGCCGCCTGGACGAGTTGCGGGACGCGCTGGAGGGCGCGCGCGCCGAGGCCGCGAGCGCCTTCGGCGACGGCGAGGTGTTCGTGGAGCCGTACCTCGAACACGGCCGGCACGTGGAGGTGCAGATCCTCGCCGACACCCACGGCACCGTGTGGGCGCTCGGCACCCGCGACTGCTCCCTCCAGCGCCGTCACCAGAAGGTCGTCGAGGAGGCCCCGGCGCCGGGACTGCCCACGGCGCTCAGGGAGGAGCTGCGCACGCTGGCCGTACGCGCCGCCCGCGCCGTCTCCTACACCGGCGCGGGCACCGTCGAGTTCCTGGTCGCCGACGGCCGCGCCCACTTCCTGGAGATGAACACCCGCCTCCAGGTCGAACACCCCGTCACCGAGGCGGTCTTCGGCCTCGACCTGGTCGCGGAACAGATCCGGATCGCCGAGGGCCACGCCCTCGGCACCGAGCCCCCGCGCGCGCGGGGCCACGCCGTCGAGGCCCGCCTCTACGCCGAGGACCCCGCCCGTGACTGGGCCCCCCAGACCGGCACGCTGCACCGCCTCGCCGTACCGGAAGGCGTCCGCCTGGACACGGGGTACACCGACGGCGACACCATCGGCGTCCACTACGACCCGATGCTCGCCAAGGTCGTCGCCCACGCCCCCACGCGCGCGGAGGCCGTTCGCAGGCTCGCGGGCGCGCTGGAGTCCGCCGTGGTCCACGGCCCGGTCACCAACCGCGACCTGCTCGTACGCTCCCTGCGCCACCCGGAGTTCACGAGCGGACGCATGGACACCGGCTTCTACGACCGTCACCTCGACGCCCTCACCGAACCCGCCCGCGACCCCCACGCCCCCCTGGCCGCCGCCCTCGCCGACGCCCACGGCCGCTCGCGCTTCGGCGGCTGGCGCAACGTCCTCTCCCAGCCGCAGGTGAAGCGGTACGAGACGGACGGCGAGGAGCACGAGGTCCGCTACCGGCACACCCGACAGGGCCTGGCCGCCGACGGGGTCCGGGTCGTGCACGCCGACGCGGCCTTGGTGGTCCTGGAAGTGGACGGCGTACGGCGGAGGTTCGACGTCACGCGGTACGGCGACCAGGTTCACGTCAACGGCACCCGTCTCACCGCCCTGCCCCGCTTCCCCGACCCGGCGGCCCAGCTCGCGCCGGGGTCCCTGGTGGCCCCGATGCCGGGCACGGTGGTCAAGGTCGCCGACGGTCTCACGGAAGGGGCAACGGTTCGGGCGGGCCAGGGCCTCATCTGGTTGGAGGCGATGAAGATGCAGCACCAGATCTCGGCGCCGGCGGCAGGAACGCTCACGGCCCTCCACGCCAAGCCCGGGCAGCAGGTGGAGCCCGGCATGTTGCTGGCGGTGGTCGAACCAACCTAGGAGCGCGGGGAACCGCGCCCAGCCACGGAACACCCGCAGCCCGAAGGAGTCCGATGACCACCCTCGTCGAGTCCGAAGAACACAAGGCCCTACGGTCCGCAGTGGCCGCCCTCGGCAACCGCTACGGCCGCGACTACCTCACCCGCGCCGTCGCCGAGGGCAAGCCCCCCACCGAACTCTGGAGCGAGGCGGGCAGGCTCGGCTACCTCGGCGTCAACCTCCCGGAGGAGTACGGCGGCGGGGGCGGCGGCATAGCGGAACTCTCCATCGTGCTCGAAGA
This sequence comes from Streptomyces sp. NPDC046870, assembly GCF_040704595.1. NCBI lineage: Bacteria > Bacillati > Actinomycetota > Actinomycetes > Kitasatosporales > Streptomycetaceae > Streptomyces > Streptomyces sp. NPDC046870. The sequence continues at coordinate 292,469 of NZ_JBEYXM010000004.1, read as the reverse complement.
ACTGGGCGCCGCGGGCTCCCCCCTCCTCATGCTCGTCGTGTCGCCCGCCATCTGCGGCACGGTGATCGCGCGCTTCGGCACGGAGGACCAGAAACGGAACTGGCTGCCCGGTCTGGCCGACGGCACCCGCCTCATGGCCTTCGGCATCACCGAGCCCGACGCCGGCTCCAACAGCCACCGCATCACCACCACGGCCCGCAGGGACGGCGCCGACTGGCTGCTCACCGGACGCAAGGTCTTCATCTCCGGGGTCGACATGGCCGACGCCGTGCTGATCGTCGGCCGTACCGAGGACGCCCGCACCGGACGCCTCAAGCCCTGCCTGTTCATCGTCCCGACGGACGCGGAGGGCTTCCAGAAACGCCCGATCGACATGGAACTCAACGCGGCCGAGAAGCAGTTCGAGCTGGTCCTCGACGACGTACGGCTGCCCGCGGACGCGCTGGTCGGCGACGAGGACGCGGGGCTCCTCCAGCTCTTCGCGGGGCTCAACCCCGAGCGGATCATGACCGCCGCGTTCGCCATCGGCATGGGCCGCTACGCGCTCGCCAAGGCCGTCGCGTACGCCCGCGACCGCACGGTGTGGAAGGCCCCCATCGGCGCCCACCAGGCCATCGCCCACCCCCTGGCGCAGGCGCACATCGACCTGGAGCTGGCCCGGCTGATGATGCAGAAGGCGGCCCGTCTCTACGACGCCGGCGACGACATCGGCGCGGGCGAGGCCGCGAACATGGCCAAGTACGCGGCGGGGGAGGCCTGCGTACGGGCCGTGGACCAGGCCGTGCACACCCTCGGGGGCAACGGGCTCACGCGCGAGTTCGGGCTCGCCTCGCTGATAACGGCCGCGCGCGTGTCTCGTATCGCCCCGGTGAGCCGGGAGATGATTCTCAACTACGTCTCCCACCAGACCCTGGGCCTGCCCAAGTCGTACTAGGCGCCCTGTGCGAGGAGGAACCGTGTTCCGCAGCGAGTACGCAGACGTTCCGCCCGTAGAACTCCCCATCCACGACGCCGTCCTGGGCCGGGCCGCCGACTTCGGCGACCAGCCGGCCCTCGTCGACGGCACGGACGGCACCACCCTCACGTACGAGCAGGTGGACCGGTTCCACCGGCGCCTGGCCGCCGCCCTCGCCGAGACGGGCGTCCGCAAGGGCGACGTCCTCGCCCTGCACAGCCCCAACACGATCGCGTTCCCGACCGCCTTCTACGCCGCCACGCGCGCGGGCGCCGCCGTCACCACCGTGCACCCGCTGGCCACCGCGGAGGAGTTCGCGAAGCAGCTCGGCGACAGCGCGGCCCGCTGGATCGTCACCGTCTCCCCGCTGCTGGAGACCGCCCGCCGGGCCGCCGAACTCGCGGGCGGCATACGGGAGATCCTCGTGTGCGACAGCGCGCCCGGCCACCGTTCGCTGGTCGACCTGCTCGCCACCACCGCCCCCGAACCGGAGACCGGGATCGACCCGGCCGAGGACATCGCCGCGCTGCCGTACTCCTCCGGCACCACCGGCACCCCCAAGGGGGTCATGCTCACCCACCGGCAGATCGCCACCAACCTCGCCCAGCTGGAGCCCGCCGTCCCGGCCGGACCCGGCGACCGCATCCTCGCCGTCCTGCCGTTCTTCCACATCTACGGCCTCACCGCCCTGATGAACGCGCCCCTGCGCAAGGGCGCCACGGTCGTCGTCCTGCCGCGCTTCGAGCTGGAGACGTTCCTCGCCGCGATCGAGAGGCACCGCATCACCGGCCTGTACGTGGCCCCGCCGATCGTCCTCGCCCTCGCCAAGCACCCGGCGGTCAGCCGCTACGACCTCTCCTCGCTGCGGTACGTGATCAGCGCCGCCGCCCCGCTGGACGCGCGGCTCGCCGTCGCCTGCGCCGAGCGCCTGGGCCTGCCCCCGATCGGCCAGGCGTACGGCATGACGGAACTGTCCCCCGGCACCCATGTCGTCCCCCTGGACCGGCTGCGCGAGGCCCCCGCCGGCACGGTCGGCAGACTCATCGCCGGCACCGAGATGCGGATCGTCTCCCTGGACGACCCCGGCAAGGACCTGGGCACCGGCGAGTCCGGCGAGATCCTGATCCGGGGCCCCCAGGTGATGAAGGGCTACCTCGGCCGCCCCGACGCCACCGCCGCGCTGATCGACGCCGACGGCTGGCTGCACACCGGGGACGTCGGCCGCGTCGACGCCGGCGGCTGGCTGTTCGTGGTCGACCGGGTGAAGGAACTGATCAAGTACAAGGGCTTCCAGGTGGCCCCCGCCGAACTGGAGGCACTCCTGCTCACCCACCCGGAGATCGCCGACGCGGCCGTCATCGGCGCGTACGACACCGACGGCAACGAGGTCCCGCACGCCTTCGTCGTCCGCCGGCCCACCGCCGACGGGCTGACCGAGAACGACGTCCTGCTGTACGTCGCCGAACGCGTCGCCCCGTACAAACGCGTCCGCCGGATCACGTTCATCGACACCGTCCCCCGTGCCGCCTCCGGCAAGATCCTGCGCCGACAGCTCAGGGAGCACACGTGACGCACCCGACCGCACGGATCGGCCGCACACGCGCGCGTGCCGTCGACACCCTCAGCCTCGACTCCACGGGCACCCGCAACGCCCTGTCCGCCGCCCTCGTCACGGAACTCGCCGAGGCCCTGACCGACTGCGGCAAGGACCCGGACGTACGGGCCGTGGTCCTCACCCACAGCGGTACGACGTTCTGCGCCGGCGCCGACCTGCGCGACCCGCCCGACCCCGACGCCCTGGTGGCCCTGCTCCGGCAGATCGTGGAGCTGCCCAAACCCGTCGTCGCCCGGGTCACCGGCCATGTCCGCGCCGGCGGCCTCGGCCTGCTCGCCGCCTGCGACATCGCCGCCGCCTCCGCCGACGCCACCTTCGCCTTCACCGAGGTGCGCATCGGCGTCGCCCCCGCCGTGATCTCCCTGCCGGTGATCCCGCGCACCGACCCGCGCGCCCTGGCCCGCTACTACCTCACCGGCGAACGCCTCGGCCCGGCCGACGCCGTGCGGCTGGGCCTGCTGACGGTGGCGGCGGACGACGTCGACGACGCCCTGGCCCCCGTCCTGGACGGTCTGCGCCGCTCCTCCCCCCAGGCCCTGGCCGAGACCAAACGGCTGCTCACGGCTAGGGTGCTGGAGACATTCGACCGGGACGCGGCCGAGCTGACCGCGCTCTCGGCCCGGCTGTTCTCCTCCCCCCAGGCCCGGGAGGGGATGACGGCCTTCCTGGAAAGACGTGATGCGGCATGGGTGGTGTGAGGACGACGGAACGCGAGCGCGTGCCCAAACAGGACCGCAGCCGCGCCACCCGGCAGCGGCTCCTGGAAGCCGCCGTGGCCTGCCTCGCCGAGCGCGGCTGGGCGGGCTCCACGGTCGCCGTCGTGGCCGAGCGGGCCGGTGTCTCCCGGGGCGCCGCCCAGCACCACTTCCCGACCAGGGAAGACCTGTTCACCGCCGCCGTCGAGTACGTCTCCGAGGAACGCTCCCTCGCCCTGCGGGCCCTGTTCCCGGACGGCGCCGCCGACCGCCGGGCCGTCGTGTCCGCCCTGGTCGACCTCTACACCGGCCCCCTGTTCCGGGCCGCCCTGCACCTGTGGGTCGCCGCCTCCGACGAGGAACAGCTGCGCCCGCGCGTGACCGAGCTGGAGGCCCGCGTCGGCCGCGAGACCCACCGCATCGCCGTCGACCTCCTGCGTGCCGACGAGTCCCGCCCCGGCGTCCGCGAAACCGTCCAGGGCCTGCTGGACATGGCCCGGGGCCTGGGCCTCGCCAACCTCCTCACCGACGACACCGCCCGCCGCGAACGGGTCGTCGCCCAGTGGGCGGCGCTGCTGGAGGAAGCGCTGGGCTGAGGCCGGGTCTGGTGGGCGCGGGCCCGGGATCGTGCCGAGAGGGGCCACCAGGAGGGCGCGTTACCCTTGGCCCATGCTTCCGATGCTCGTTCGCCGCCGCCACGTGGACTACGTGCGCGTCACGAGCATGGGCTGTCGGCGCCTCTCCGCCTGACCAGCCCCCTTTCTTCTCCTCCTCCCTTTTCCGGCACCCGGGGGCCGCCACCACCCCTCGGCGGTCACCCGTGCCCCGTACACCCCGCGGACGCATCATGACCACGCACACAGTGACGTCGTACGACCAGCTCCCGATCATCGACCTGTCGGCCGCCGACGGCGACCCGCAGGCCCGCGCCCTGCTCCACGCCCGGCTGCACAGCGCCGCCCACGACGTCGGCTTCTTCCAGCTCGTCGGCCACGGAGTGACCCGCGCCGAGACCGAAGCGCTGCTCACCGCCATGCGCGCCTTCTTCGCCCTCCCCGAGGCCGACCGGCTCGCCCTGGACAACGTCGGCTCCCCGCACTTCCGCGGCTACACCCGCACCGGCGACGAGCGCACCGGCGGCGCCCGCGACTGGCGCGACCAGCTCGACATCGGCGCCGAACGCCCCGCCCGTGTCCCCGGCCCCGGCGAACCGCCGTACTGGTGGCTCCAGGGCCCCAACCAGTGGCCGGCGGCCCTGCCCGGACTCCGCACGGCCGCCCTCGCCTGGATCGACAAGCTGAGCGGGGTCGCCCACCGGCTCCTGCGGGAACTGCTGACCGCCATCGGCGCCCCGGCCGGCTTCTACGACCCGGTCTTCGGCGACCACGCCCACCCGCACCTCAAGCTCGTCCGCTACCCCGGCAGCGCGGACGACGGCACCGGCCAGGGCGTCGGCGCCCACAAGGACTACGGCTTCCTGACCCTGCTCCTCCAGGACACGGTCGGCGGTCTCCAGGTGCAGCGCGAGGACGGCCGCTTCCACGACGTCCCGCCCATCGAGGGCGCGTTCGTGGTCAACCTCGGCGAACTCCTGGAGGTCGCCACCAACGGCTACCTGCTGGCCACCAACCACCGGGTCGTCAGCCCGCCCGGCGCCACCGAGCGCTTCTCGGTCCCGTTCTTCTACAACCCCCGCCTGGACGCGCGGATCGAGCCGCTCCCCTTCCCGCACGCGTCCAAGGCCCCCGGCGTCACGACGGACCCGACGAACCCGCTGTACGCCGAGTACGGCTACAACGAACTCAAGGGCAAGCTGAGGGCCCACCCGCTGGTGGCGCAGCGGCACCACGGGAACTTGCTGACCCCGGCGTGATCGACTGCCCGGGGCGCGGGGCCGTACCGTGTGCAGCCGCCCACGCGCCCCGGCCGCCCCGCTCAGTGGGCGATGTCGGCGTACCCCTCGATGTCCTGGGGCCGGCGCGGTCCCGGGCCCACGTACCGGGCGGAAGGACGCACGAGCCGCCCCGTCCGCTTCTGTTCGAGGATGTGCGCCGACCACCCGGCCGTACGGGCGCACGTGAACATCGACGTGAACATGTGCGCCGGAACCTCGGCGAAGTCCAGCATGATCGCCGCCCAGAACTCCACGTTGGTGGCGAGCACCCGGTCCGGCCGCCGGTTGTGCAGCTCCTCCAGCGCGGCCTTCTCCAGCGCCTCGGCGATCTCGAACCGCGGCGCCCCCAGCTCCCGCGCCGTACGCCGCAGCACCCGGGCCCGGGGGTCCTCGGCCCGGTACACCCGGTGGCCGAACCCCATCAGGCGCTCGCCCCGGTCGAGCGCCTGCTTGACGTACGCCTCCGCGTCCCCCGTGCGTTCGATCTCCTCGATCATCCCGAGCACGCGCGAGGGCGCGCCGCCGTGCAGCGGCCCGGACATCGCGCCCACCGCGCCGGACAGCGCGGCGGCGACGTCCGCGCCGGTGGAGGCGATGACCCGGGCGGTGAAGGTGGACGCGTTCATGCCGTGCTCGGCGGCGGAGGTCCAGTAGGCGTCCACGGCCGCCACGTGCTTGGGGTCCGGCTCGCCCCGCCACCGGATCATGAACCGCTCCACGACCGAGTTCGCCTTGTCGATCTCCCGCTGCGGCACCATCGGCAGCCCCTGGCCGCGCGCGGACTGGGCGACGTACGACAGGGCCATGACGGCGGCCCGCGCCAGGTCCTCCCGGGCCTGCCCCTCGTCGATGTCGAGCAGGGGCCGCAGCCCCCACACGGGGGCGAGCATGGCGAGCGCCGACTGGACGTCCACGCGGATGTCACCGGAGTGCACGGGGATCGGGAACGGCTCGGCGGGCGGCAGACCGGGGTTGAAGGCGCCGTCGACCAGCAGCCCCCACACGTTCCCGAAGGAGACGTGGCCGACCAGGTCCTCGATGTCGACGCCCCGGTAGCGCAGGGCGCCGCCCTCCTTGTCCGGTTCGGCGATCTCCGTCTCGAACGCGACGACTCCTTCGAGCCCGGGTACGAAATCGGACATCAGGCGGCTCCTCGTGATGTGCGGGCGGCGGTCACACCGGTGATGCCCCGATCTTTCGGTGGTCACCCGTGGTCAACCCAACCGCAAAGGGAGCAGCACGATAACCCCCGGTGCCATAGTTGGGGAGACCACGCGACACTGAGTGCCATACCCGTTCGATACGGCAAGATGACCGCGTGACCGACCGCGACCCGCTCCTGGATCCCGTCCTCGATCCCGCCGCCATGCGCAAGCAGTACCGGGCCGACGGCCTCGCCGAACAGGATCTCGCCACGCATCCGATGGACCAGTTCACCCGGTGGTTCGAGGACGCCGCCCGCGCGGCCCTGCACGGCACGCTCTACGAGCCCAACGCGATGGTGGTCTCCACGGCGGACGCCGAGGGCCGCCCCAGCTCACGCACGGTGCTGATGAAGCAGTTCGACACCGACGGCTTCGTCTTCTTCACCAACTACGGCTCCCGCAAGGGCCGTGACCTGACGGAGAACCCGCACGTCGCCCTGCTCTTCCCCTGGCACCCGCTGGCCCGCCAGGTCATCGTCACCGGCACCGCCCGGCGCACCGGCCGCGACGAGACCGCCGCCTACTTCCGCACCCGCCCGCACGGCTCCCAGCTGGGCGCCTGGGCCAGCGCCCAGTCCTCGGTGATCGCCTCCCGCACGGAGCTGGACACCGCCTACGCCGCGCTCGAGGCCCGCTACCCGGAGGACGAACAGGTCCCGGTCCCCCCGCACTGGGGCGGTTTCCGCGTCGTCCCGGAGACGATCGAGTTCTGGCAGGGCCGCGAGAACCGCCTCCACGACCGCCTGCGCTACGTCGCCCGGCCGGACGGCACCTGGAAGGTCGAACGCCTCAGCCCCTGACCGGCGCCCGGCGGACACGGGCGGGAACGCAGACGACCCGCGGGCTGGGTTCCTCCAGGAGGAGCCGGCCGGACGTACCGGCAGCCCGCGGGTCGGGTGACTGCTTGGGATTGGGCCGGCTGCACGCACTGTTCGCGTGCTGGTCCGGCACCGCACATGGTGTGGTGACGGGCCGCTAGCCCGCAGCCACCTCACGCGTCCGGTTCTCATACATCTGCCGAACCACCTCCCTTCTCGTGTAACCGACACCCTAGGAAACCGCCGCGACGGGCTCAACTGTTTTTTTCACGCGCCGTCCGCCGGCCGGTGCGGCGACTGGTATAGGTGCTCGCGTGACGGATCTTCGAATAGCGGGCGTCGACGGCGACGGGATGCTCGAACAGTGGCGGCACGTCCACAACGTGGTCGTCCCGCCCGCCGCGATGTCTCTCGCGGAGGCGCGCGAGCGGCAGGACCGGTACCGGTTGGCCAACGCGTATCTCGGCGAGGTGCTCGTCGGGTGTTCGACCGTGCGTCCGCCGGCGGGGGAGCGGAGGGTGGCGACCGTCATCGCGCGCGTGCTGCCCGGGTTCCGGCGGCGGGGTTTCGGCACGGCGATCCACGACGGCGCGCTGGCCCACGCGCGCCTGCTGGGGGCGGAGGCCGTCGAGACGTGCGTACTGGCGGTCAACGAGGACGGGCTGCGGTTCGCCGAGCGGCACGGGTATGCGGAGATCGACCGGTATGTGCTCGACGGCGAACGCGACGAGTGGGTGGACCTGCGGCTCTCACCGGGCGGCCCGCCGCATTGATCCCCGCAATCTTGCGGGAACAGGGTGTGGGGTGTGTCACGTTCCAGTTGAATGAGGGCAGTGAGCGAACCGAGCGCCGTGCGTGCGCGGACGCGGTCTCCAGGGGGTCCAGGTGAGTGCTTCGCGGCGGAGTGGGACCACTGACGAGCTGGGGCCGGACGAGCCCGGTGAGTCCGGCGGCTCCGACCTGCTCGCCGCGCTGCTCGACGGCATGGACGCGGCGCTGTGCGCCTTCGACGCCGACGGGGTCGTGACCCACTGGAACCGGGAGGCCGAGCGGATCCTCGGCTGGACGGCCGCCGAGGCCGTCGGGCGGCGCGGGTTCGCCGGCTGGGCGGTGCGCAGCGCCGACGCCGAGGAGGTGCAGGCCCGGCTGATGTCGGCGATGCGGGCGCCGGGCCGGCAGGTGCACGAGTTCGCGCTGGTCACCAAGGGCGGCGGGCGGGTGCTCGTGCGGACGCAGTCGGCCGCCGTCCGCGGACCCGACGGCAAGCCCGCGGGGGTGTACTGCGCGTTCAGCGAGGTGCACGCCCAGATCGACCTGGAGCGGTCGATCGCGCTGAGCGAGGCGCTGTTCGAGGACGCGTCCTGGGGGGTCGTCCTGGTCGACGCCGACCTGCGGCCCGCCGTGGTCAACGCGCACGCGGCGCGCGCGCTGGGAACGGGACGCACGTCCGTGCTGGGACGTCCGCTCGGCGAGCTGCTCGCACAGGGCGTGGAGGAGCTGGAGGCCGCGCTGACCCACGTCCTCGCCGAGGGCGCGCCGCCGGCCCCCGCCGAGATGTGGGTGACCGTCCGCGCCCCGGAGGGCGAGAAGCGGCGCTGCTGGCGCAGCGGGTTCCTGCGGCTGTCCTCGCCGCTCGCCGAGGAGCCGGTGCCGCTCGGCGTGGGATGGCTGTTCGAGGACGTCACCGAGGCCAAGCAGGGGGAGCAGGAGGCGGCCCTGCTGCGGTTCCGGACGAACCAGCTGCACCGGGCGGCCCGGGCGGCGGCCGAGTGCGAGGACCCGGCGGAGGCGGCCACCGTCCACCTGGACTTCGCCCTCGCCGGCTTCGCCGACCACGCCCTCGTCGACCGGGTGGCGGACCGCCCGCGCGCGCAGGACGCCGACGGCCCCGGCCCGGTCCGGCTGGTCCGGCTCGCGGCCACGCCCGCCGGGGCACCGGGCCCGAGCCTGCTCACGGGCGCGGCCGGGCTTCCGCTGCGCTACCCGGAGGACCACCCGGCGCTGAAGTGCGTGGAGCGCGGCGGCACCGTGCGCGCGGACGCCGGACCGGTCTCCGCGCAGCGGGCGCGGGAGTGGGCGTCGCAGCGCCAGTGGCCCGGCGACGCGGTGCACGCCCTGTGCGCGGTGCTGCGCAGCCGGGGCCGGACGCTGGGCGTCGTGACGTTCCTGCGCGGGTCCGGCCGCAGCCGCTTCGAGCGCTCCGACACGGCGTACGCCGAGGACGTGGCCGTCAGGATCGCGGCGGCCCTGGACCTGGCGGAAACACTGCGCGACCGGCCGGAGGAACGCACCCCCTGACGGCCGCGGGGCGCTGTCAGTTCCGGTAGAAGATCCGGTCGCCGTACTCCGTCATCACCCGGGCGTTCCACTCGTGTCCGCCGTCGACGTTGCCGGAGCGCAGCAGCGGGGGTTCGACGCCACGGTCGGCGAGGGTGGCGGCGGCGGTCGCCACGACGGCCTGCATCAGGGCGCTGGTGACGACCGTGGACGCGGGGGCGAAGGGCGCCGGGATGGTGTCCAGGGTGAGTTCCGCGTCCCCGACGGCGATCTTCGAGTCGAGGACGACGTCGCAGTGGTCCTTGAGGAAGGTGCCGGAGGAGTGCCGGGACGTCGTCTGCGAGGCGTACGCCACCGAGGTGACGCCGATGACCTTCACGCCGAGGGAGCGGGCGGTGAGGGCCATCTCCACGGGCAGCGCGTTGCGGCCGGACAGGGAGACGATCACGAGGGCGTCACCGGCGCGGAGCGGCGAGGTCCCGAGGACGGCGCTCGCCAGGCCGTCGACGCGTTCGAGGGCGGAGCCGAGGGTGGCCGGGGTGACGTCGACACCGACGACGCCGGGGACGGCGAGCAGGTTCATCAGGGCCAGGCCGCCCGCGCGGTAGACGACGTCCTGGGCGGCCAGGGAGGAGTGCCCGGCGCCGAAGGCGAACAGGCGGCCACCGGCGGCGACGGTGTCGGCGAGCAGGGTGCCGGCCGCGGTGATCGCCCCGGCCTCCTCGTCGCGGACCCGGTGCAGCAGGCCGATGGCGGCGTCGAAGAACAGGTCGGCAGGCGTGCCGTCGCTCATGCGGTGCCCCTTCGCAGCGTCTGTGTCGCGGATCACCGTGCGGTCTGGACCAGTGCGGTGTCAATACGGCCGGGCGGACCACCCCGAAGGCAGCGCGGACTGCGCCCGCACCCGGCCCCGGCAGCGCCCCGCACCCCCGACTCGGCCCCCCGTTTTCCCGGTGCGGCCCGCTTGTCAGTGGGATCCGGCAGAATTGGTGCCAGGGCCAGCGCACGCGGCCGGCCGCCGGCAGAGGTAATCGAGGGGCACGTATGTCCGGACTGATCGACACCACGGAGATGTATCTCCGCACCATCCTCGAACTCGAAGAGGAAGGCGTCGTCCCCATGCGCGCCCGCATCGCGGAGCGGCTGGACCAGAGCGGGCCGACGGTGAGCCAGACGGTCGCGCGGATGGAGCGCGACGGCCTGGTCTCCGTGGCCAGCGACCGGCACCTGGAGCTGACGGACGAGGGCCGCCGGCTGGCGACCCGTGTGATGCGCAAGCACCGTCTGGCCGAGTGTCTGCTCGTCGACGTGATCGGCCTGGAGTGGGAGCAGGTGCACGCGGAGGCGTGCCGCTGGGAGCACGTGATGAGCGAGGCCGTCGAGCGCCGTGTGCTGGAGCTGCTGCGGCACCCCACCGAGTCGCCGTACGGCAACCCCATCCCGGGCCTGGAGGAGCTGGGCGAGAAGGACGGCGCGGACCCGTTCCTGGACGAGAGCATGGTGTCGCTGGCCGACCTGGACCCGGGCTCGGACGGCAAGACGGTCGTCGTCCGCCGTATCGGCGAGCCGATCCAGACGGACGCGCAGCTGATGTACACGCTGCGGCGCGCGGGTGTGCAGCCCGGTTCCGTGGTGAGCGTGACGGAGTCGCCCGGCGGCGTGCTGGTGGGCAGCGGGGGCGAGGCGGCCGAGCTGGAGGCGGACACCGCCTCCCACGTGTTCGTCGCCAAGCGCTGAGACGGAGAGGGCCCCGGCGCTTGCGCGCCGGGGCCTGTCCTCCCCTGTGCTGACCCGGAGCCCCGAGCTCTCAGGGTCATCCCCTCGGACCGGCTTTTCCCCGAGCGGTCCGCCTCCCGCCAGAAACATCCCCTCGGCTGAGACGATCATTCCCTGAGAGGTGTCACTCAAATGAGGGGTGTTGTTCGCGGAGACGCAATTTTCGAATAGGTATTCGATAGCCTGAAACAGCTGGACGACGAGGACGGCGGAGCTGGGGGGCCAGGTCAGATGGCACGGCGTATCGATGTGACGGGAGCGGGCGGGGTGCGCCTGGCCGCCTGGGAGTTCGCCGACCCTCCGAAACAGGTGGCGGATCCGGACGCCGAGGGGGACGCGGACCCGGGCGCTCCGGGCGTGCTCTTACTCCACGGTCTGATGGGCCGCGCCTCCCACTGGGCGCCCACCGCCCGCTGGCTCGCCGGCCGCCACCGCGCCGTGGCGCTCGACCAGCGCGGCCACGGCCAGAGCGAGAAGCCCCCGCGGGCCGCGTACACCCGTGAGGCCTACGTCGAGGACGCGGAGGCCGCCGTGGAGCAGCTCGGCCTCGCCCCCGTCCTCCTCATCGGCCACGCCATGGGCGCGCTGACCGCCTGGCAGCTCGCCGCCAAGCGCCCCGATCTGGTGCGCGGCCTGATCATCTGTGACATGCGGGCCTCCGCCCTCGGCGGGGCCTCGCAGCGCGAGTGGGCCGACTGGTTCCGCTCCTGGCCCGTCCCCTTCGCCAGCCTGGCCGACGTCCGCAAGTGGTTCGGCGAGGACGACCCCTGGGTGGAGCGCCCGAACCCCGCGCGCGGGTCCTTCTACGCCGAGGTGATGCACGAGTGCGAGGACGGCTGGCGGCCCGTCTTCGACCCCGAACAGATGCTCAGCTCCCGCGAGACGTGGGTCCACGACGCCCACTGGGAGGAACTGGCCCAGGTGCGGTGCCCGACGCTGGTGGTGCGCGGCGTGGACGGCGAGCTGGGGCGGGCGGAGGCCCAGGAGATGGTGCGGGTGCTGCCGCGCGGGCAGTACGCGGAGGTCCCGGACGCGGGGCACCTGGCCCACTACGACCTGCCGGTGGCTTGGCGGGCCGCCGTGTCACCGTTCCTCGATGGCTTGCCCGGACTGAGCGCCTGAGCGTCTGCCGGGTCCGTGTGTCACCGGCCACGACGAACCGTTGGCCGCCATGCCACCGCACCCGGCAGACGAGTGGGCGAACCGCTAACGATCCCTCCCGCACGCATAGGCCAACGGCGAGATCAGCTCCTCCGCGTCCGGCAGCCACCGGTTCGCCGGCGTCGGCCGGCGGGCCCACTGCACGGCCCCCCGGGACCCGAACCGCGTGGGCGGCGCCGCCACGTACGCGCCCTCGCCCAGGGGCGTCAGGTCCAGTGACGCCGGCGACCAGCCGAGCTTCCGTACCAGCTCCGGCACCTTCGCGGTCGCACCGGGCAGGACGAAGAACTGCATGCGCCGGTCCGGCGTCAGCGTGACCGGTCCGAGCGTCAGCTCCATCCGCTCCATCCGGGCGAGCGCCAGGAACCCCGCGCTCTCCGGGACGGCCAGCGCGTCGAAGGTCCGTCCCGTCGGCAGCAGGATCGCCGCGGCCGGCTGCTTCTGCCACATCCGGCGCACGGCGGTCGCACTGCCGGTCGCGTGGGTCGCCCAGTCGGGGCGCGCGGGGTGCGCACCCGGCGCAGGGCAGGAGGTGTCGCCGCACGAGCAGCGCTGCCTGCCGTCGACGGCTTCCAGCCAGGTGCCCGGGAACACGTCCCAGTGCCGCTCCTCGGCGTAGCGTACGGCGGTCTCCAGCAGCGATTCCCCGCGCTGCTGCGGGATGTGACCGGCCATCTGAGTGTCTTGGGCGCCCGCGATCGTCTCTTCCACGTTCCACTCAACTCCCGTGCCCACCTGGAGTTACGGCTGTGCCGCGCGCGGGGGAGGAGCACCGGTCCGGCAGTCGGGGCGCATGGGTGCATGGCCGGGGGCGCGCGGGAGGGGGCGGGGCGTGAGATGGGTAGCCAGGGAGGGGGGCAACCGCTTTTACCCCGGCAAACCGCACATGTCACGCATTGACGGTATGTCAGCTGGGCAGTGATCTTCCGGCCGGAACTTTGTGCTCCGGAGGATCGCAACACGCTCCAGGGGATCGCGACACAGGGGGTAGCACATGGCCGCAAGGCCTCTCGTGGCCAGGCAGCCGAACGAACGGCTGCAGGCACTCATCCAGGAAGCGGGGTGCTCGAACGCCGGGCTGGCCCGGCGGGTCAACATGTGCGGCGCCGAGCACGGCCTCGACCTGCGCTACGACAAGACGTCCGTGGCCCGCTGGCTGCGCGGCCAGCAGCCGCGCGGCCGGGCCCCGGCGATCATCGCCGAGGCGCTCGGGCGCAAGCTCGGCCGTACGGTCACGATCGACGAGATCGGCATGGCCAACGGCAAGAACCTCGCCTCGGGGGTCGGCCTCCAGTTCTCGCCGACGGTACTGGGGGCCATCGAGCAGGTCTGCGAGCTGTGGCGCAGCGACGTGGGGCGCCGGGACTTCCTGTCGGGCTCCTCCGTCGCCGCCTCCGCGCTGGTCGAGCCGAGCCGCGACTGGCTGATCTCGGCGCCGGACCCGCAGGTGGCCCGGCAGGCGGGCCCGCGCGTGGGCCAGTCCGACGTGGCGGCCGTACGGTCCATGACCCGGGCGCTGGTGGACCTCGACCACCAGTACGGCAGCGGGCACGTGCGCCCGGTCGTCGTGCACTACCTCAACAGCGTCGTCTCCGGGCTGCTCGCGGGCTCCTACCGGGAGGCGGTCGGCCGGGAACTCTTCGCCGCCGTGGCCCGGTTGACGGAGCTGGCCGGGTACATGGCCGTCGACACCGGGCAACCGGGCCTCGCCCAGCGCTACTACATCCAGTCGCTGCGGCTCGCGCAGGCCGCCGGGGACCGCGGATACGGCGGCTACGTGCTCGCCGCGTCCATGAGCCACCTCGCCGCGCAGCTCGGGAACCCGCGCGAGATCGCCCAGTTGGCGCGGGCGGCGCAGGAGGGGGCGCGCGGGCAGGTCACCCCGCGCGTGGAGGCGATGTTCCACGCCGCCGAGGCGCGCGGGCACGCCCTGCTCGGAGACGCGCGCGCGGCACAGGCGGCCGGCGGGCGGGCGATCACGGCGATGGAAGGGGCGGACGGCGCCGCCGGGGACGACCCGGTGTGGATCGCGCACTTCGACGAGGCCTACCTGGCCGACGAGTTGGCCCACTGCCACCGCGACCTCGGGCAGGCCGACCAGGCCGCGCGGTACGCCGAGCAGTCGCTGGCCGGGCACCCGGAGTCCCGGGCCCGCCGGCGCGCCATCGGCTATGTGCTGCTCGCCACGGCCCAGGTGCAGCAGCGCGAGATCGAGCAGGCCTGCACCACGGGCATGAAGGCGGTGGAGCTGCTGGAGACGCTCCGCTCCAACCGGGGCGCCGAGTACCTGGAGGACCTCCAGCAGCGGCTGGAGCCCTTCCGGGAGGAAGCGGTGGTACGGGAGTTCGGGGCGCGGCTCGACCTCCAGCAGGCCGCGTGAACACCGGCCCCGCCGGCGCGTGAACGAACGGGAAACGGCACCCGGGTGTGCGCCGGGTGCCATGAACAGCGCCTCGCGGGGCGGGGGTGTTACCGCCGTCACAGGGAGCAGGTCGCGAACGGCGCTGCGTGGCACGGGGCTCGGGGGAGCCGGTAGCGTGAGCCGACGATTCACAAGGTCCCCCATTAGTAGGAGTCCCGGTGACGCAGAGTGGACAGGGCGAGGAGCCCTCGGCGCGGACCGCGCGCGAAGGCATCGTGCTGCCCTCCGACGGAGGAGAGCCCCTGCTGCCGGGGATGACCGGGACGCCCGCCCCCGCCCACCCGGCCGGCGGGC
This sequence comes from Streptomyces sp. NPDC046870, assembly GCF_040704595.1. Lineage (NCBI taxonomy): Bacteria > Bacillati > Actinomycetota > Actinomycetes > Kitasatosporales > Streptomycetaceae > Streptomyces > Streptomyces sp. NPDC046870. The sequence continues at coordinate 277,357 of NZ_JBEYXM010000004.1, read as the reverse complement.
AGGCCTGGGGCGGTTCCTGGGGCCCCGGGCAGCAGCCGCCCCAGTCGGACCAGGGCTGGCCCCCGGCGGCCCCGCAGTGGGACGCCCCCGACGGCCCCGGCCGGCGGCCCCCGGCGGCCGCGAACCCCGGCCCGCTGCCCCCGGAAGGCGCCCCGGCCCCGTCGTACGGCGGCCAGGCTCCGGGCTACGGCGGCCCGACGGCTTCCTACGGCGGTCAGGAGCAGCAGTACGGCGGCGGTCACACCGGCGCCGGTGCCTACGGCGCGCCCCAGCAGCCCGCCTACGGCGCGCCCGACCCGTACCAGCAGCACGCGCAGCAGCAGCCGTACTCGGGGCAGGCACCCGCCGCGCAGCCGTCCCCGTACCCGGCCGCGGGTGCCCCGCTGCCCCCGAGCGCGGACGGCGCGACCCAGTACCTGCCGCCGGTCCCCGCCGGCCCCGCGCCCGGCGACGAGGGCGCCACCCAGTACATACCGCCCGTACAGGCCGACGGCGCCACCCAGTACATACCGCCGGTCCCCGCCGGGGGCGGCGTTCACGAGGCGGCCACCCAGTACATGCCGCCGGTCGCGCCCGGCGCGCTGCCGCCGGAGTCCGCCGGTGAGGAGACCCGCTACCTCGGCCAGACGCCCCGGCAGGCGGCACCCGCGCCCTCGGACGCGGAGGCCACGCAGTACATCCCGCCGTACGCCGCCCGGGCCCAGGCGCAGGGGGCGGACCGGCAGCCGCCCGCCGAGTTCGACAACCTCTTCCGCGGCCCCGGGGGCGGCGACAGCCCGGCCGGGTCCACGCAGCAGCTGCCGCGGGTGCAGCAGCCGGACGCCTATCCCGGCCCGGCGCAGTCCTCGTACCGCCCGGCGCAGCCGTCGTACGACGCGGGTCCGGACGACGGCGGCGGGCGGCGCCGGGGCCGGTCGCGGGTGCCGCTGATCGCCGCGGTCGGCGTCGGCATCGTCGTGCTCGGCGTCGGCGCCGGCGCGCTGCTCAGCGGCGGGGGCGACAAGGACCAGGGCGGGGACGGCAAGACGGTCGCCGCCACCTCCCCGGCCGCCCAGGACTCCGCCTCGCCCGCCCCCGATCCCGCCCGGCAGCAGGCCGTCGAGCTGGACAAGCTGCTCGCGGACAGCGGCAGCAGCCGGGCCTCGGTGATCCAGGCGGTGGCGGACGTCAAGCAGTGCGACAACCTCGACCAGGCCGCCTCAAGCCTGCGGGACGCGGCCCGGCAGCGCGGTCAGCTGGTCACGCGGCTCGGCAAGCTGTCCGTGGACAAGCTGCCCGGCAACGCCGATCTGACGGCCGCGCTGACCAAGGCGTGGCAGGCGTCCGCCGCGGCCGACAACCACTACGCAGCCTGGGCGGACCAGGCCAAGGGGCACAAGGTCTGCCGCAAGGGACACGCCCGCACCACCGGCGAGACGCAGGCCGGCAACCGGGAGAGCGGCACCGCCAGCGCGCAGAAGACGAAGGCGGCGGCGCTGTGGAACACGATCGCGGGCAAGTACGGCCTGACCCAGCGCCAGCCGACCCAGCTGTGACCGCGGGCCGTCACGGCACGTCGGCCTGCTCCAGGATCGCGGTCATGTCGGTGATCCCCTGGGCGCCGCCGATGCCCTTGCGGGCGGCGACCAGCTTGCCGCCCCGCACGACCTGGAGGGTGACGTCGGCGTTGACCAGCCGCGGCAAGCCGACCGCGGCCAGCTTGCTCTCGTAGGGCCAGTGCAGGGTCGGGGTGAGGCCGCCGGTGGAGACCCGCAGGCCGTCGTTGAGGGTGCGCCGCACGGTGTCGGCGCTCACCTCGCCCTCGCCGATCCTCTCCAGGACGGCCTTGAGGACGGTGTAGGCGATCCACGTGGTCTGCACACCGGCGTCCGCGGGGTCGATGCGGTTGTCGCCGAAGGCCTCCTCGTTGATCACCTTCTTCATCGGGTCCCAGCGGGGGTCGGAGGCGACCGGGTACCAGCCGGTGATGTACGCCCCCTCGTACGGACCCGACGCCCCGCCGGTCGAGTTGATCACGGTCTGGTCGACGCTGCCCAGCACGGTCGCCGTGCGTACGGCCGGGAAGTTCTCGCGGGTCCGCCGGAAGGAGTCCATGAAGGTGTCGGTGCGGTCCCCGAGCGCGGGCACCACACAGCCCTTCCGTGTGACGCCCCTGGTCGCGTGGCGCAGCGCCTGCTCGGCCTGGCCGCCGTACTCGGTGGCGTCGTCGGCGGCGAGCTGGTCGCCGGCCTCCGCGTGGCCGCCCGCCTTCAGGCCGGCGTCGAGCATCGCGGGCAGCTGGTCGCCGGCGATGCTGTCCGGGCGGACCAGGGCGACGTTGCCGCAGCTCTCCGCGAGCGCCCTGCCGAGGCCGGCCAGGAGTGCGGGCTGGCCGCCGTTGACCGGGTAGGACATGGCGCCGGTGAACTCGTCGTTGGTGACGCCGTAGCCGCCGATGTAGGGGATGCCGGCACCCTCCAGCGGGGCGAGGTAGGAGTCGCCGAACTGGCTGTAGGAGCCGACGACCGCGACCACGCCCTCGGTCGCCGCGCGCCGGGCGCACTTCGCGGCGCCCACGCCGTCGTTGTGGTCGTTGCAGGTCAGCACCTCGAGCCTGCGGCCGTTGATGCCGCCGTGGGAGTTGATCCACTTGGCGTAGGCGCGGGCCATCGCGGGCATGCCGGGCTTGTTGGTCGCGTCGGTGTCCTGCGGCGCCCAGGTCATCACCTTCACGGGGTCGTCCCCGGAGCCCCCCGTGGCACCGGGGACGACCCCGCACGCGGCGGTGAGCGACGCACAGAGGGCCACCGCGCCCGCCGCGAGGGCGGTGGCTCTGACGGGGCGGGGAAGGACGGGGAGAGGAGTACTGCGCGTGCGTCGCCTGCCGGTCATGCACCCGCACGATTCCCTCACAGTACTAACCCAGGAGTGACCCTCGGTCAACGAAGGGTGACAGGGAGGTGAATTACGGGGGCCGGTGAGGCTTTCGCGGCGGGGAACGTACGATCGATGACCGTGCAAGGTTCGGAGAACTCTTCCCGTCGCGGCCGTCGCTCCTCCACCATGGGCGGCATGCCCTTGAACGACATGCCGTGGTGGCGCTGGCGCAGCAATGTCCGTTCGGCGCTGCACATGCTCTCCGACCCGGTGTTCCAGCGGGACGTCTGGCTGGCCGGCGTGGACGGCTACGGTGACGTCACGGACGCCGTGTACCGGCTGGTGGAGGACACCTGGCTGGACAGCTGGTCGGCCGAGAAGTACGTCGGCACCATATTCCGGGACTCGCAGGAGGCGGCGCTCGTCGACACCGCCGTGCTGCGGGTGCTGCGGATCATGCATCAGGTCGGCCCGGACGCGCCGGTCGCCGCCTACCTGGACCACTCCGGCTGGCCGGACGCGGTGCGGGCGGCCCGGGACGCGCACGTGCGGATGTCGGTGAGCGACGGGGAGGACCCGGACACACCGCCGAAGAGCCTGGACGTGCTGCGCATCCTGACGAGGTCCTGACGGGGTCCGCGTGGCGGACGGCCGCCCCGTGGCGGGCGGCCGGTGTGGGACCCTGTGGTGCATGACCGATCAGTCCGCCCCTTCCGCCGCCGCACCGGCCGACCAGTACGTCCTCACGCTCTCCTGCCCGGACAAAAAGGGCATCGTGCACGCCGTGTCCAGTTACCTGTTCATGACCGGCTGCAACATCGAGGACAGCCAGCAGTTCGGCGACCACGACACGGGACTGTTCTTCATGCGGGTCCACTTCTCGGCCGAGGCGCCGGTGACGGTGGACAAGCTGCGGGCGAGCTTCGCCGCGATCGGTGACTCCTTCCACATGGACTGGCAGATCCACCGGGCCGACCAGAAGATGCGCATCCTGCTGATGGTCAGCAAGTTCGGGCACTGCCTGAACGACCTGCTGTTCCGGGCCCGGATCGGCGCGCTGCCGGTGGAGATCGTGGGTGTGGTGTCCAATCACACCGACTTCGAGGAGCTGGTGGGGTCCTACAGCATCCCGTTCCACCACATCCCGGTGACCAAGGACACCAAGGCGGAGGCCGAGGCGAGGCTGCTGGAGATCGTCCGCGAGGAGAAGGTCGAGCTGGTCGTCCTCGCCCGCTACATGCAGGTCCTCTCCGACGACCTGTGCAAGCAGCTCAGCGGCCGGATCATCAACATCCACCACTCCTTCCTGCCGAGCTTCAAGGGCGCGAAGCCGTATCACCAGGCGCACGCGCGGGGTGTGAAGCTGATCGGCGCGACGGCGCACTACGTCACCGCGGACCTGGACGAGGGGCCGATCATCGAGCAGGAGGTCGAGCGGGTCGGGCACGGCGTGACGCCGGACCAGCTGGTGGCCATCGGCCGGGACGTGGAGTGCCAGGCGCTGGCGCGGGCCGTGAAGTGGCACGCGGAGCGGAGGATCCTGCTCAACGGGCGCCGGACCGTGGTGTTCGCCTAGCCGCAGCCGCAGCCGCAGCCGCAGCCGCAGCCGCAGCCGCAGCCGCGCCCGGTCCCGTCCCTACATCCGGCTCAGCGACGCGACGGCGAACAGCACGTCCTTGATCGCCTCGCGGTCACCGACCTGACCCGCCGCCGCTTCCGCCGGAGGCACGTGTCCCGCGGCCAGCTTGCAGAACTCCACGCCGTCCAGGGCCACGTGGGCCACCTCGAGGTCGGCGGAGCCCACCGCCGCCGGTGAGTCGAGGGGGATCAGCCACTCGCCGCCGGCCGCGCCCTCGATCTCCAGGCGCAGGCTGCGGCCGGGCGCGCCGGCCGGGACCAGGTGCGGGGTGCGGCGGCCCGGAGCGGACAGTCCCGCCCGGCGGCGCGCGGCGAGCACCGCCGGCAGCAGACGGGCCGCGAGGTCGATCATCCGGTTGAGGTGGCGCGGCGCGGGCGGCGCGTACGGATAGTCCACCGCCTCGGCGATGTCCTCGGCGTGCACCCAGCACTCGAAGGCGCGGTCCAGCATCGCGTCGTGCAGCGGCAGCGCGAAGTCGCCGTACGGCACCGTGAGCCCGCCCGCGTGGCCGCCGGTGAACGAGACGGTCCGCACCAGGCTGTGGCTCTGCTCCCGCCACGGCCCGCGCACCGAGCGCGTCGGCGGGAAGTGCGAGGCCCGCCAGAACGCCTCCGTGCGGCCCGCCGGGCCCACGGCGTCCTTGTCGGCGTCGGCGATCTCGGCCAGCGGGTCCTCCAGGCCGAGCGCCGTCGCGATCAGCCCGTCCACCGACAGCAGGTGCGCGATCACCCCGGCGACGGTCGTGCGGCGGCTCGTCGGTGCGTCGGCCTCGAACCAGCGCAGCCGCACCGGCGCGTGCCACTCCGCGTCCCCGAAGTCCTGGAGCAGCGCGTCCAGCCGCGCGGTCTCGGCGTCGTACGGCGCCGGGCACCGGGATGCGCGGCGGCCGGCGGTTCAGGCAGGCGGCCAGGACGCGGGTGCGCAGCGCCGGGTTCAGGTCCAGGCTCTCCGGCTGGTGCAGCAGGCCGACGGCCTCGCGCAGCCGGCGGGCCTCGTCGGCGCAGGCACCGCAGTCGCCCAGGTGCTCCTCGACGGCCGCCGTCTCCGCGGCCGAGCAGGCGGCCAGCGCCCAGGCGCCGAGCAGCGACTTCAGGACGTCGTGCGACAGGTCGAGCGGCACGGGTTCGAGGTCTCCCGGATCGGCGAGGTCGGGCAGCGGGAGCCCGCTGTCCTCCACGGACGCGCGGGGCGTGGGTATCCGCGGCGCCCGGGCGGGCCCGGACCCGCCGGCACCGCGCGGCACGTCCCCCGCGCCGCCACCGCGCCCGCCGGAACCCCCGGTACCGGAACCTCCGGCACCGGTACCACGCCCGCCGTCCCCGGAGTCGCGCCCGCCCAAGTCGGTCTCCCCCCAGGGTTGTTGCGCGCGTGCGTCACCGCCGTGGTCCTCTTCTCCCCCGCGGCCGGCGTGCTCCCCGTACTCGCCGTACCCGTCGTGCGCCCCGGAGCCGCCCGTCCCCTTCACACCGCACCCCGGTATCCCGGCGGTGTGCCGGTGTCGTGGGCGGTGGACAGGAGCTGGAGGCCGAGGCGGAGCCGGCGGCGGGCCTCGTCCTCGGTGACGCCGAGGTCGGCCGCGGTCTGGCGGTAGTCGCGGCGCTGGAAGTAGGCCAGGTCGAGGGCGGCGCGCAGCGGGGCCGGCATGGAGTGCACGATGTAGTCGGCGCGGGCGGCGACCGAGGCGCGGCGGACCTCGCTCTCCAGTTCCTCGCGCCGGGGCTGCTCCGGTTCCTCCCGGTCGCGCAGCCGCTGCACGGCGACCCGGTGGGTGACGGCGGCGATCCAGGAGCGCAGGGGGCCCTGCTGGGGGTCGTAGGTCTCGGGGTGTTCCCAGACGTGGGCGAAGACCTCGCGGGTGACGGCGTCGGCGTCCTGCTCGTCGGCGAGGACACGGTGGGCGAGGCTGTGCACGAGGGAGGCGAAGCGGTCGTACACCTCGCCGAGGGCGGCCGCCTCACCGCGCGCGAGCCGCTGCTGCATCTTGCGGTCCCAGCGGGGCGGTACGTCCTTCCTGGCCATGCGGTCCCTCCCCTCGCCCTGTCCGGTCCGTCCAGCCTGTCGGTCCTGCCCTCTCGAATGTAGTCGGCACGCCTGACGGTGCACGCCCCGTTGTGTCAATGTGCGCCCCCGGAAGGGCCGCAGGTGATAGTGCCCCCTTCACACATCCTCCACACAAGATGCGTGCACCTCTGATCGAACAGGATCGATAGTGACCGAAACAAGCCCTTAGCCGATCGACTGCCGTTTGTCGCGTCACGTTTCAGGGAACGGCCGCTGGGCAGCTGCGCGACAAGAAACGTAGGAACTGCTTCCGTTTCCGGGCGGTTCCGGGGGATCCGGCGAGCGGAGGGCAGGGCCGTGGCATTCAGCGTGACCGGCGTCGAACAGGGCGAGTGGGCCGTCCTCCGGGTGTCCGGGGAACTGGACCTGATGACCTCGCCGGTGCTGCGCCAGCGGGTGCACGACATCGTCGCCGACGGACACCACAGCCTCGTCGTGGACCTCTCCGACGTGTTCTTCTGCGACTCCAGCGGGGTCGGCGTCCTCGTCGCCGCCCGCCGGCTGATCCGCTCCTGTCAGGGCCGGCTGCGGCTGATCCTGCCGGACCGCGGGGCCGAGGACGGCTCGCACGTCAACCGCGTGCTCGGCGCGCTCGGCGTGCGCCGCCTCTTCGACGTCCGCGCCGACCTCGACTCCGCGACCACGGACGAGGCGGGGCCGCTGTCCGCCTGAGCGGCCGTCACGGCATCGCGACAGGGCCGCACTGTTGTCGCGGAATTCCCCCGGTCTTGGCACAACCGCCGGTTTCCCGCCGTCCGCCGGCCGTCCGCGTCGTACGCTCCCTGCCAGGTCACCCCCGCCCACGGGCAGGACCACCCGTACGACCCTTACCTAAGGCGGCCCGAACAGACATGGTCAGCACCGAGTACGAGCGCAGGATCGCCGCCCGGTTCGCCACCTTCGACCAGGACGGCAACGGCTACATCGACCGGGAGGACTTCAACGCGGCGGCCAAGGCGCTGCTCGCCGAGTTCGCCGTACCCGCACGCTCCGACAAGGGGCAGGCGCTGTACGCCGGCGCGGAGGCGTTCTGGCAGGGCATGGCCGGCATCGCCGACCGCGACGGCGACCAGCGCATCAGCCGCGAGGAGTTCGTCAGCGGCGCGGTCAAGCGGCTGCGCGACAACCCCGACCGCTTCGCCGAGATCGCCCGCCCCTTCCTGCACGCGGCCCTCGCGGTGGCCGACACGGACGACGACGGCCGGATCGGCACCGCCGACACCGCGCGCGTGCTGCACGTGTTCCACGTCCCGCAGGAGTCCGCGCGCCAGGCCGTCGCCGCCCTCGACGCCGACGGCGACGGCAGGATCGGCGAGGCGGAGGTCGTCCCGGCGTTCGCACGCTACTTCACGGTCCCCGAGTAGCGGGGCCCACGGCGCGGTCCGGCCGCGGTCGACCGGACCGCCCTTCCGCGCGCGGGAAAGGGCACGCCCTTTGCCGGTGACGGTCGGGATGTGCCCGGCCGTCACCGGCACCGCGGCCTTGCGGGTGATCACGTCGGTGTGCGGGCCGGCCGTGCAACACGCCCGGACGCGAGGACGGTTCGGACGGCACGTCGGCGCCTTCCGATGCCGCCCGGCACCTGTGCGCGCACCTGCCGGTGCGGGCCGGCACCGCACGCGCCGCCGTCCACGCCGCCGCCGTCATGGCCGGCCCCGCCGCCCTCGCCGCCGCCCGGCTGCTCGCCGACGAGGCCGCCGCACGGGGGACCCGCGACCGCCTCCGGGCGCGCGGCGGCACGGTGTTCGCCTGGGGGCCGACCTGCACCTGCACCCGGAACGGGCCTGGGCGCGGGCGCGGCGCGCCTGGTGCGAGGAACTGCTCGCCGTCGAGCTGGAGCCCTGAGCCGCCGATGGCGTTCCGGACCGCCGCATCCGGAGAGTCGTGGCCAACGATGTCGCGGATCGTGGCCTGTCGAAGTCACGGAGCGTTGATATCCGGTTGTGTCCTTCGCAGGACTCGTCACGGCCCGGAGTCGGGTGTCCGCTCGGGTACCTTGTGTGGGATGCGAGTGGCTGCGCGGACGAGCCGGGCCGGTGGTGCCCCTGGGGCAGTGCCGGGTCGCGCGGTGCGCGCCGCAGCTCGCGGGGTGGTCAGGCCTGTTGTCCCCGTCTGTTCGACTCCCCGGCACGAGCGTCGCACAGTATGCCCCAGGCGTACTCCTTCGCGCGGGAATATGCCCGAAGCGCTTGTTGGGGTGACTGTACGTCAACCATGCTGTCTCGCAAGGGAGTCACGGTCCGTGACCCTTGCTCTGGCCGTTGTTCTGGCCATGCAGAAAATGGCTAGGATCGTGGCCCTCGTGATCGCCGCCGCGGCTGGGGCCGCGGAGCGTGGTCGGCGTGGGGTCATGGATCCGCCGGTTCGGATGGTGTGAGCGGTGCAGGTGCTTCAAGTGCAGCTGGAGATCCGGCCCGACCCCGCGGAGGTGGGGCGGGCGAGGAGGTGGACCCGCTCGCGGCTCGCGGGAGCGGGGATAACGGCCGACGAGCCGCTGGCCGAGACCCTGATCCTGCTCGTCTCCGAGCTGGTGACCAACGCCGTGGTGCACACCGGCCGGCCGGCCGTGCTGCGGCTGTGTCTGCCGGGTCCGGCGGACGAGAAGGGCGCGTCGGCCACGGTGCGGGTCGAGGTGACCGACCGCAGCTCGCGCGCGCCCGTGCCCCGCTGCGCCGACGACGACGCCACCGGCGGCCGGGGCCTGGCCCTCGTGGACTGTCTCGCCGACCGCTGGGGCTGGAGCCCCGAGGACGCCGGCAAGAGCATCTGGTGCGAACTGGACCGCTGTTCCCAGCCCCGGCGCAGTGCCGCGGTGGCGTGCGGGGGCGGACTGTCCGCGTACGAGGGTCTCGCCTTCGAGGCGGTGTAGCGGCCCGGAGCGGCGGTGCGCCGGGGTGGTGCACCCGTGCGCGGGGGCTGTGAGCGGGCTGCCGCAACACGGCCCCGTACCGGCGTTGACGTTCCCCGGGTGCCTGATCAGGCTGGGGTGCGTCGATCCGCCGCGAGGGGGCGGCGAGGGCCCGAGGCGCGGTCCTCGCCGAGAGCGGGTCACATCGGACGGCGGCGCGTGCGCGTGACGGTGGGGGAGGCGCGCGCCGCCGACCGCGGTCGCGCCGTCGCCGTCGTTCACAGGATCGCCCGCCGGGGCCACCGGTGTCCCCGTCGCGCCCGCGAACGGCTCGGGCATCGCCGACAGCGGGAACGTGTACCGAAAAGTTTCTCCACAGCCTGTGGACAACTTTTCGGGATTCCCGTTCCGGCCCTGGAGCGTCATGGCCCTCGGCTGCCGGTACGGCGCCTCGCGCCCCCGTGCGACATCGCGCTGTACGCCGAGCGGTGCCGACGCCCCGGCATCCCTGAGTATCCGTCAGGGGAGTCGGCCGAAGTTGTCCACAGGCTCGGGAAAAGGGGGCGGCGGTTGTCGGTGGCGGCCCCTACCGTCGAGGCATGAGCTACCGCGATGTCGTCTCCCGGCGGGTCCTGACCTGGGCCCTGGTGGCCGTCGGCGCCCGCATGCCGGTCGCCATGGCCCCGCTGGCCCTGGTCTTCCTGGTCCGCGAGCGCCCGGGCGGCTACTCCCTGGGCGCCGCCCTCGCCGCCGCCTACGTCATCGGCGAGATCACCGGCGCCCCCGTGCTCGGCATGCGCCTGGACCCCCGGCGGGCCCGCCCGCACCTGGCCGCCGGGCTCCTCGCGGGTGCCGCCGGATTCGCGGGCCTCGGCGCGTTCCCCGGCGCGCCCGCCGCGATACTCACGGCCTTCGCCTTCCTCGCCGGGGCCGGGCCCGCCGCCGCGCCCGGCGGGCTGCGCACCCTGCTGACCTCCCTGGTGCCGGCGCACGCGGCGGCCCAGGCGCTGTCCGCCGAGTCCGTGCTCACGTTCGGCGTCTGGGCCGTCTCCCCGGCCACCGTCACGGGGCTCGCCCTCGGCGCCGACCCCCGCCTCCCTCCGCTGCTCGCCGCCGCCCTGATGGCGTCGTCCGCCGCGGGCCTGTGGTCGCTCCCGGCCGGCTGGGCGGCGGACGGACCCGGCGGTCCCGCCGGGCGGGACGCACGGGACGGCGCGGGCACGTCGAAGCCGCGCCTGCTGGCCCGGGCCTGGCCGGTGTACGTCACGGGCGCGGCCAGCCTGTCCCTGCTGGCCCTCGCCGAACTCGTCCTGCCCGCCCTGCTCGAACAGCGCGGCATCGGCGTCGGCTGGGCGGGCCCGCTGCTCACGGTGATGGCGGTGGCCTCCGCCGTCGGCGCCTTCCTGTACGGCCTGCGGTCCTGGCCGGGCCTGCTGCGCACCCGCAGCGCGGTCCTGATGACCGGCATGTCGGCCGCGGTCGCCGTGGTCGCCCTGATACCCGGCACCCCGGGCATCGCGGTGGCGCTGGCCGTGGCCGGGCTGTTCCAGTCCGGTGCGATGCTCACCCGGAACCTGTCCCTGCGCGAGGTGCTCCCGCCGGAGGTCCTGGCCGCCGGCTACTCCGTCATGTACGCCGCCGTGGGCGCCGGTTACGCGGCGACGGGCTCGCTCGCGGGCGCCCTGCTGCCGCACACCGCGCCCTCCACGGCGATCCTGGCCGGGGTGGTCCTCACCCTGCTGCTGACGGCGGTCGGCTGGTGGGGGGAGAGACGGGCCGGCCGGTCAGCGCCGGGTGCCGGCGACGCCCTGCCGCTCGGCGCCGCCGGTGCGGAAGGCACGCCGGTAGGCGGTGGGCGTGACCCCGAGGGCGGCCTGTAGGTGCTGGCGCATCGACTGGGCCGTGTTGAAGCCCGACTCCCGGGCCACCTGGTCCATCGACAGGTCCGTGGACTCCAGCAGGTGCCGGGCGCGCTCCACGCGCTGCTGGGTGAGCCACTGGCCGGGGCTGATGCCGACCTCCTCGCGGAAGCGGCGGGTGAAGGTGCGTACCGACATGGCCTCCTGCTCGGCCAGGTCCCGCAGCTGGATCGGCTCGTGCAGCCGGCCCAGGGCCCAGGCGCGGGCCGCGGTCGTCGTGGCGACCTGCGGGTCGGGGACCGGGCGGTGGATGTACTGGGCCTGTCCGCCGTCGCGGTGGGGCGGTACGACCGTGCGGCGGGCCACGTCGTTGGCGACGGCCGTGCCGAAGTCCCGGCGGACCATGTGCAGGCACAGGTCGATCCCGGCGGCGACCCCGGCGGAGGTCAGCACGTCCCCGTCGTCGACGAACAGCACGTCCGCGTCCACCTTGACCTTCGGGAACATCCGCTGGAAGCGTTCGGCGTCGGCCCAGTGCGTGGTCGCCGGGCGTCCGTCGAGGTAGCCGGCGGCGGCGAGGACGTAGACGCCGGTGCAGATGGAGGCCAGCCGGGTGCCGGGGCGGATGCGGGCGAGGGCGGCGGCCAGTTCGCCGGTGAGCCGGCCCTCGTCGTAGAGCGGGCCGAGTTCGTAGGACGCCGGGACGATCACCGTGTCGGCCGTCGCCAGCGCCTCCGGGCCGTGCGCGACCTGCACGGCGAAGTCGGCGTCCGTCTCGACCGGGCCGGGCGGCCGGGCCGAGCAGGTCACGACCTCGTACAGGTGCCGCCCGTGGGCGTCCCGGGGGCGGCCGAAGATCCGGTGCGGGATGCCCAGTTCGAAGGGCAGCAGGCCGTCCAGGGCGAGGACGGCGACCCGGTGCGGCCGGAATTCCCCTGCGACTGCGCTCGTCATGGCCCGATCATAGCGAAGGCTGTCCATCGGGCCACTCGATGGACGCGCGCGCGCACGGGAGGGTGGGGGACGTGACTCAGACAACTCCAGCCGCCGCTCCCGTCCAGGTCCCGCCGGTCCGGCGTGGCCGCGTGCACCGTGCCTGGTTCGTCGCCGCCGTCACCTTCGTCACGATCACCGGCGCGGCGGCCTTCCGATCCCTGCCCGGCCTGCTCATCGACCCGCTGCACCAGGAGTTCGGCTGGTCGCGCGGCACGATCGGCGCCGCCGTCTCCGTCAACCTCGCGCTCTACGGCCTCACCGCGCCCTTCGCCGCCGCGCTGATGGACCGTTTCGGCATCCGCCGGGTGGTGGCCGCGGCGCTGACCGTGATCGCCCTCGGCTCCGGCCTGACCGTGTGGATGACGGCGGCCTGGCAGCTGCTGCTGTGCTGGGGCCTGCTGGTGGGGCTCGGCACCGGCTCCATGGCGCTGGCCTTCGCGGCGACGGTCACCAACCGCTGGTTCACCGAGCGGCGCGGTCTGGTCACCGGCATCCTCACCGCCGCCTCGGCCTCCGGCCAGCTGGTCTTCCTGCCGTTGCTGTCGTGGATAGTCGAGCGCCACGACTGGCGGCCCGCCGCGGTCACGGTCGCCCTGGCCGCGTTCGCCGTCGTCCCCTTCGTCTGGCTCCTGCTGCGCGACCACCCGGCCGACGTGGGCGTGGCGCCCTACGGGGCGCGGGAGTTCGTGCCCAAGCCGGCACCCGTCACCGGCGCCGCCCGCCGCACGATCGGCGTGCTGTCCTCCTCCGTCCGCACGGGCACCTTCTGGCTGCTCGCCGGCACCTTCGCGATCTGCGGAGCCTCCACCAACGGCCTGGTCCAGACGCACTTCGTGCCCGCCGAGCACGACCACGGCATGCCCGTGACGACGGCGGCCTCACTGCTCGCGGTGATCGGTGTGTTCGACGTCGCGGGCACGATCGCCTCCGGCTGGTTCACCGACCGCTTCGAACCGCGCCGCCTGCTCGCCGTCTACTACGCCCTGCGCGGCCTGTCCCTGCTCTTCCTGCCGATGCTGCTGGGCCCCGCCGTCCACCCGCCGATGCTCTTCTTCATCGTCTTCTACGGCCTCGACTGGGTCGCCACGGTCCCGCCCACCCTGGCCCTGTGCCGCGAGCAGTTCGGCGAGGACAGCGCCATCGTCTTCGGCTGGGTGCTCGCCTCCCACCAGGTCGGCGCCGCCGTCGTCGCCTACCTCGGCGGAGTCGCCCGGGACGTCTTCGGCTCCTACGACGTCGTCTGGTACGCCTCCGGCACGCTGTGCGCGGCGGCGGCCCTGATGGCGCTGGTCATCCGGCGCACCACACCGGCGGCCCGTACGCTCGCCCTGTCCTGACCCCGCCACCGGACGCACACCGCGCGGGAAGGACACCGACGGCCGGGCAGGGCTGCCCACGCGGCCGGGGTCTTCCGTCTGGACCCGGCCTGATCCATACCGAAGACCCTAGGACAGCCTCTTCGCGACCGCCTTCGCGATCCGCCCCGCGTCGATCGCCAGCTCACGGAGCATCCCGCTGAGGGGGTTGGTGAACCCGGTGAAGTACAGACCGGGCGCCTGCGCGGGCGTACGGCCGCCGTGCACCACCGGTCTGCCGCGCCCGTCCAGCACCCCGAGGTGCCCCACCAGCCCCTCCAGCGCCCGCACGTACCCGGTCGCCGCGATCACCGCGTCGGGCGAGATCCGGCTGCCGTCGGCGAGGACCACCTTGCCGTCCTCGAACGCCTCCACGGCCGCCACGATCTCCACCTTGCCCGTGCGCACGGCGTCGATCAGGCCGACGTCCTGCACCGGGATCGCGCCCTGCTTCACCCTGCTGTACAGGCCGGTGTCCGGGCGCGGCAGCCCGTGCGCGGTCAGGTCCGGGGTGCTGAGCCGCCCCACCGGTCCGGCGAGCCGGTCCACGAGCCACACCGGCAGTCGCCGGACCAGCACGCCCGAGTACTGGGAGGCCCAGCCGAGCGTGGAGCGGCGCAGGATGTGCGGCGCCGTGCGCACCGCCAGCCGCACCCGCGCGGCCCCGCCCTCCACCAGGTCCACGGCGATCTCCGCGCCCGTGTTGCCGATGCCGACGACGAGCACGTCACGGTCCCGGTACGGCCCGGCGTCCCGGTACTCGCCCGCGTGCAGGAACTCGCCGCCGTACGACTCCCGGCCCGGCCAGTCGGGGATGCGCGGGGTGTGGTTGAAGCCGGTGGCGACGACCACCGCGCTGCCGGTCAGCTCCCGGCCGCCGGAGGCGTGCAGCAGCCACCCGGTGCCGTCCCCGCTCCGCTCGACGCGGTGCACCTCCACGCCGGTGACGATCTCCAGGCGGTGGTGCTCGGCGTACTTCTCCAGGTAGCGGACCACGCCGTCGCGGGAGACCCAGCGGCCGAACTTCCGGGGGATGACCAGGCCGGGCAGCGAGGACAGCCGCCGGGTGGTGTGCAGGTGGAGCCGGTCGTAGTGGCGGCGCCAGGAGGCGCCCACGCGGTCGGACTTCTCCAGGACCACGGCCCGTACGCCCCGTTCCCGCAGCGCGTACGCGGCGGCGAGACCCCCGGGACCGGCGCCGATCACATAGACCGGGCGGTCGGCGGGGGTCGGCGACGGGGGGACGGGGGAGGGACGGGAGACGGCCATGAGCGGGAGCGTAATCACACACCCGGTTGATGGGTCTCGGTCAAGACCGGAATTGGTTGCGGATTGATCACGGGTGTCCGCTACCGCTGCGCGGCGCGGTGGCCCGTGATCCTGGGGATCCACGTGACGAGGCCGGGGACGCCCGCTACTCGGCGGACCGCGACGGCAGTTCCCTTCGGACGGCCTTCTCCACCACCTCGCCGGCCGGGCCGGCCGGTGACCCTACGGCCAGAGCAGCGCCCTGCTCCAGCCGAACCCGGTGCTGCGGTACTCCAGGCGCACGTGCCGCCGTTCCGCGTCCCCCTGGAAGAACTCCACCGTCTCCGGGCGCAGCCGGTACAGGGTCCAGGTCGGCGACGGCTCGGCGGGGTTCTCCCTGGCCCGCTGCCAGGCCGCGTCCGAGGCCCGCCGCAGCTCCTCCACGGAGGACAGCTCCTCGCTCTGCCGGCCGGTCAGCGCTGCGGCCAGCGCGCCCGTGGACCGCGCGTGCAGATCGGCCTGGCTCTCCTCGGCCGGCGCCGGCGTCACCGGCCCGCGCACCCGTACCTGGCGGCCGAGCGCCGGCCAGTAGAAGGCGAGGGCGGCGTACGGCCGGGCGTCCAGCGCGCGGCCCTTGCGGCTCGTGGCGTGGGTGGCGAAGGACCAGCCGTCCGCGTCGGCGCCGTGCAGCATCACGATCCGCACGTCCGGCCTGCCCTCCTCGTCCACGGTCGCCAGCGACATGGTGTGCGGCTCCGGCTGCCCCGCCGCGACGGCCTCCGCGAACCAGTTCGTGAACAGGGCCAGCGGGGTGGGCGGGGCGGTGTCCGGGTCGAAGGGCCGCAGCTCGGTCACCTGGGCGTCCCAGACCCGCAGCGACCGGAGCAGCTCGTGAAGATCGTGCTGTGCCATGGGGCGAGTATCACCCGGGCCGACCCGCGGCCCCGGACGGCGCGGGCCCGTGGCCTCACTCCCGTTACGGCACCACGGTCCCCGAGGAGCAGAACCACCCCGGTCCCGGAGGCCACACCCGGCCGGGGCCAAGCCCCCGTCCCGGTGCCGCACCTGCCGCTCCCCGGCCTCCCCGCGCAACCGCGGTACCGCCTCCACCACGCCTCGGTGAGCCGGACGGGCCGGGAGGTCCCTCGGTCGACTAGAGCGTCGCCAGCCGTTCCACCAGCAGCAGCGCGCCGATGCCCAGCATGGCCGCGCCCGACGTGCGGGTCACCGCCCGGGCCGCCGCCGGGCGGGCCCTGAGAAGAGTGCGGGCGAGGGCGCCGACGGTCAGATAGACGGCCGCGCAGCAGGCCATGTGGAGGACGCCGAGGGCCGCCGTCTGTGCGGGCACGGGGAGGTGGGCGCCCCGGAGCGTGAGGAACTGGGGGAGCACGGAGAGGTAGAGCAGCAGGCCCTTGGGATTCAGCCCGCTGATCGTCGCGCCGCGCAGGAAGAGGCGGCCGTCGGGCGTCGCCGTGGTGTCGGCGTCCGGGACCGCCGGGCGGCGCAGGACGCCCCAGCCCAGCCACAGCAGGTAGCCCGCGCCGGCCACCGTCAGGGCCGTCAGCAGCCGGGGCGAGCCCGCCACCAGCACCGCCAGGCCCGCCGCCGCCAGGGCGGTGTGCAGGGCGTAGCCGCAGACCAGGCCCGCCACCGCGCGCGGGACCGGGCCGCCGCGCAGGGCGGTCGCGATGACGTACGCCCAGTCGGCGCCCGGGACGCACACCAGCAGCAGGTCCACGACGAGGAAGGAGAAGAGCAGCCCTGAGTCCATACCGGGGACATTAGGCGCGAAAGTCCCGAAAGTGTTCCCGAAGTTTGCCCACCATGGCCCGCTCTGCGCAAATATCTTCTTCATGGACGACGTGGACCGGAAAATACTTGCCGAGCTGCAGCAGGACGGGCGGCTGACCGTGACCGAGCTGGCCGCCCGGGTGCGGCTCAGCGTCTCGCCCTGTCACCGGCGGCTGCGCGAGCTGGAGCGGTCCGGTGCCATCCAGGGCTACCGGGCGATGGTGGACCCGGCCTCGCTCGGCCTGAACTTCGAGGCGCTGGTCTTCGTCTCCATGCGCCAGGAGGACCGGGACACGGTCGCCGAGTTCGAGCGGGCGGTCGGTGAGCTGGAGCATGTGCTGGACGCCCAGCGGCTGTTCGGCGAGCCGGACTACCTGCTCCGGGTGGCCACCGCCGACCTGGCCGCCTTCCAGCGGCTCTACGACGAGCGGCTGGCGACGCTGCCGGGGGTGCAGCGGCTGACGTCGACGCTCGTGATGAAGCACGTGGTGCGGGACCGGCCACTGCCGGCGTAGACGGCAGGCGGTGGCTCACCGTGTGAACCACCGCCTGCCAGACAGGACTTGGACCCTGATAAGGGGTGCGTGACCTACTTCGAAGGCTTCCTGCCCGTCACGCCCAGGTGCACCAACAGCGCGACGTTGGGCTTGAGTTCGGCCGGCTTCACGCCCCAGGAGGAGAAGCCCTTCTGATGGGAGGCCACCGCCGCGAGCATCGCGACCAGCGAACCGGCCACCGCGGCCGGGTTCACGTCCTTGTCGACCCGGCCCTTGGACTGGAGCTCCGCGATGGAGTCGGCGAGGGAGTTGTTGACCGAGTTCAGGATCTTCATGCGGATCTTGTAGAACCGTTTGTCCCCCTCGGCCGCACCGAGGTCGACCACCCGCAGGATCGCATCGTGCTTGCGCCAGAACTCCAGGAACCCGTCCACGAGTTCCTGCGCCGTCTGCCAGCCCGACTTGCCGGTCCAGGTGCGCCCTTCGAGGAGTTCGGTCAGTCCCGCGCCCTCGGCCGCCATCTGCTCGGCGATCTCCAGGACGGCACCTTCGACGTCCGGGAAGTACTGGTAGAAGGTCGCGGGCGAGGTGCCCGCCTTCCGGGCGACATCGATGACCTTGACGTCCCGGTACGGGGAGGAGCTGAGCATCTCGCTGAGGCAGTCGAGCAGCTTCTGCCGGGTCGCCTGCCCACGCCGGCCGGCCACGCGGCCGTCGACGGTACGCACTTGTCCTGTCATGTCGTCAGCTTACCGAGGGGTGATGGGAGCGCGATTCGGCCGACTGCAAATGGGGTGCAGGGGGGAAACGGGGATGGTGTGCCTGGTCTGCGCGGTGCGCGCCGCCCGGTTACTTTGACGACATGGCCGAAAACAGGGCATCCGCGAACGAAGATACATACGGGGAGGGCGTCCCCTGCTGGGTCGACGCCCAGCTGCCCGACGTCGAGGCGGGCAAGCGGTTCTACGGTGATCTTTTCGGGTGGACCTTCGAGGAGGCGCACGGTTCCTCCGTGTGGGCCCTGCTGGACGGCGACCCCGTCGCCTCGCTGGCCCCCAAGACGGACGGCCGCATGCCCACGGTCTGGACCGTGTCCTTCGCCACCTCGGACGCCGGGGCCCTCGGCCGGCGGATCACGGCGGCCGGCGGGCAGGTGGTCATGGCCCCGTTCCCGGTGGGCGACCTGGGCGTCGCCGCCCTGGCCGCCGACCCCGAGGGCGCGGTCTTCGGCCTGTGGCAGCCCGGCACCCATCGCGGCTTCGGGCGGCGGCGCGAGCCGAACACCTTCGTCTGGGCCGAGCTGTACACCCGCGACACCGCGGCGGCCAACACCTTCTACGGCGGTCTCTTCCACGACGCCCTGTTCGGCACCGACGCCGAGCCCGACTTCGGCCGCGCGGAGGTCACCGACGTCTTCCCGGCCGAGATGCCCCCGCACTTCCTCGTCCATTTCCGGGTCGCGGAGCTGGCGGACGCCCTCGGGGCGGTGCGCCGGCTCGGCGGGCGGGTGCAGGCGCCACCCTTCGGAACGTCGTACGGAGTGGTGGCCGTCGTCACCGACAATCAAGGGGCGTCGTTCGCACTGCTCCAGCGCTGACGCATCCGCTTTGGGATGCTTCGGCGTGAGACACCCTGATTGTCACCGGGTTCGCAACCAGCCGCCCGGCCAGGAAGAATCAGGGTGCGTGCCGCCATGGCGGTGCGGTGGTGAGACGCTGCACTTCGGCCGCGTGCATATGGAGAGTGGCGCGGCTCGTACGGGGAGGTGGCAGGCAGTGGTGGATCAGCTGACACAGCACGATCCGCGGCGGATCGGGCCGTTCGAGGTGCTGGGCCGGCTGGGCGCCGGCGGCATGGGGCTGGTCTATCTCGCGCGCTCGGCGTCCGGCCGGCGCGTGGCGATCAAGACGGTGCGCACCGAGTTGGCCGAGGACCAGCTCTTCCGCGTCCGCTTCACCCGCGAGGTGGAGGCGGCCCGCGCGGTCTCCGGCTTCTACACCGCGGCCGTGGTCGACGCCGACCCGCGCGCCGCCGTGCCCTGGCTGGCCACCGCCTACGTCCCCGCGCCCTCGCTCGAAGAGATAGTGAACGAGTGCGGGCCGCTCCCGGCCCAGGCCGTGCGCTGGCTCGCGGCCGGCGTGGCGGAGGCCCTCCAGTCCATCCACGGCGCCGGGCTGGTCCACCGCGACCTCAAGCCGTCCAACGTGCTCGTGGTCGAGGACGGCCCCCGGGTGATCGACTTCGGTATCGCCTCCGGCGTCTCGAACACCCGTCTGACGATGACGAACGTCGCCGTCGGCACCCCCGCCTACATGTCCCCGGAGCAGGCCAAGGACTCCCGCAGCGTCACCGGCGCCAGCGACGTCTTCTCGCTCGGTTCCATGCTGGTCTTCGCGGCCACCGGCCACCCGCCCTTCCACGGCGCCAACCCGGTCGAGACCGTCTTCATGCTGCTCCGGGAGGGCCCGGACCTCACCGGCCTGCCCGACGAGCTGCGCCCGCTCATCGAGGTCTGCATGCAGATGGAGGCCACCGCCCGCCCCACCCCGGCCGACCTCCAGGCGCAGCTCGCCCCGCACCTCTTCGGCTCCGGCTCCGACGACAGCGGCACCGCCTCCGCCTGGCTGCCGGAGAAGGCGGTCGCCCTCATCGAGGCCCGCCGCGGCGGACGTCCCGCCGCCAAGCCCGCCCCGGCTCCGGCCGGCGGCCCGCGCAGCGGCGGCCGGCAGGCCGTGCCCCCGCCCCCGCCGTACGACCCGCCGGTCCCGGCGCCCGTGAGCGCCGCGGTCTCCGTCCCGGCCGGCGCCCCCGACACCGGCCCGGTCCGGCTGGCCGGCGCCCAGGTGTCCATCGGCCCCGGCCCCCGGGTCGCCGACGCCCGCGCCGCCGCCGTCAAGGCGCCCCCGCCCGAGGCCGGCCTGGTGGCCAGCTGGTCGCGGCCCCGCCCCGGCGTGGCCGGCGCGGACCCCGCCGTACCGCCCGTGCCGCCGCAGCCCCCGGAGACGGCGGCGGGCTGGCGCCCCTGGCGTTTCCGCATGTCCAACGACGTGTGGGGCACCCCCTCCGTCGACGGGGACCTCGTCTACGTCACCTCCTTCGAGGTGCACGCCCTGGACGTGGCCACCGGCCGCCGCCGCTTCAAGACCCGGGACGTCGCCTGGTCCATGGCGGTCGCGGACGGCCGTATCCACGCCTCCGACGGCCCCACCCTGTTCGCCCTGGACGCCCGCGAGGGCACCGACCTGTGGCGGCTGTCCACGGACGCCTGGGTGTACTCCCTCAAGGCCGACCGCGGCACCGTCGTCACCGGCACCCGTGGCGGCGGCGTCCAGGCGTGGGAGGCGACGAGCGGGCGGAAACTGTGGGAGATCACCGGCTGCCAGACCGACTTCGAGTCCCCGGAGGCGGGCGCGGTCGTGCACGACGGCACGGTCTACGTCTGGCAGGACGCCCGGCTGCGCGCCCTGGAGGCCCGCACCGGCGAGGAACGCTGGTCGTACCCCATCGGTGACGCGGCCTCCTGCGGTGGCGTGCCGGTGCGGCTGACCCCGGCCCCCGACGGCTGCGTCTACGTCTCCGCGGGCGCCCGTGTCCTCGCCGTCGAGGCGGTGAGCGGCATGGTCCGCTGGCACTTCGAGGCCCCGGCGGTCTTCCTCAGCCCGCCGGCCTTCGCCCCGGGCCCGGCCGTCACCGGCGGCGGCATCTACCTCGCCGACTACCTCGGCACGGTCTACGCCCTCGACGCCGCCGACGGCCGCGACCGCTGGCGCATCGCCACCGAGGCCCGCTCCTCCGTCGAGCCGGTCCTGGTGGCCGCCGGGCACGTGCACGTCGGCAGCGGCAAGGGCCTGTACACCCTGGACGCGGTCACCGGCACCCCCAAGTGGCGCTTCCAGGCGGGCGGCGACGTCGTGGGCGCGCCCGCGGTGGCGGAGGGCCGCATCCACTTCGGCTCCACCGACCACCTCCTCTACACCCTGAAGGCCGACGACGGACGCCTGCGCTGGAAGCTCGCGACCGGCGGCGAGATCACCGGCTCCCCGGTGGTCAAGGACGGCGTGGTGTACGCGTGCAGCAAGGACCGGTGCGTGTACGCGCTGGACGCGGAGAAGGGCACGGGCACCGCGCGGACCGCGTGAACGGGAGACGGCCGTCGTACCGGTTGCACGGAAGGGCTGGGACGGCGGCCGTCGTCGCGGGGGAGCGGCGTCCTTCCCGCTCTCAGGGCAGACGCTACGCCGGGTGCGCGACGGTTGCCACACAGTGACATGGTCGTGACAGGCATCGCCTAGAGTGCTCGGCATGCATCGACGGGGACACATGCTCAGACTGACGGCGGTATCGGTCCTGGTCGTCCTGGCGCTGACCGGATTCAAGAGTCGCGGCCACGGACACGGCGGCAGTCACGGCAGCGGCGGCGGGTGCAGCAGCTCCAGCCAGGACCACGACACCTCCTCGTCCACGTCGTCGGGCGGCGGCTACGGTTCGGGCACGCACCGCGACTACGACGATGACTACGACGACGACTCCTACGGCGACGGCACCTCCGGCGGCTCCAACCCCTCCGGCCACCAGGACGGCACGGCACGGCTGGTGAGCTGCGCGACCGTGAAGAAGCCCTACGCGACCATCGAGGTCACCAATCCGAACGCCATGAAGAGCAGCTTCGACGTCGAAATCAACTTCGAGGACGCCGACGACATGATGGTCGACGGCACCATCAAGGAGGTCGACGTGCCCGCGAGCGGCACGAAGACCATCCGGGTCCCGGTGACGAACGCGAAGGAGAACGCTGCCGAGGTCGACCACTGCGACCTGGAGCCGGTGGCCTCCTACAACTGGTGAATCTCACCGCGCCCTGAAGTCACCGGCGGGCCACCCTTGACCCGCCCCAGCCCAGCGCGGGTTAGGAGCGTGCGGGCGGCCCCGGGGAAAGTGGGCGCCTACCGGTGCGGGGTCCCTGGGCCGGCTGGGAGGCCAACCGGTGCCATGGGCACGCGCCTGCGCCTCGCCGGCACGCCGTGCGGGTTCGGCGGCTGGTGGCTTGGGGCGGGGGTGACTCTCGTCCGGATGACAAGGGGCCCCATCAGCCCCTCAGGTCACAGGAAACCGGTAACCGGCGAGCTTGGGCCACCCCGGCGATCCTTCCAGCACTCCACGACCGCCCCCGCGCCCGCCCCCCTCGGCACAACCCCGCCAGTCACGGGGCAAGGGCCCACCCGTGCCCCGGCGAAGCCGCCCCCCACCGTTCGCCGCCGACCGCACCCGGCGAGCAGGC
Organism: Streptomyces sp. NPDC046870; assembly: GCF_040704595.1. Lineage (NCBI taxonomy): Bacteria > Bacillati > Actinomycetota > Actinomycetes > Kitasatosporales > Streptomycetaceae > Streptomyces > Streptomyces sp. NPDC046870. The sequence continues at coordinate 254,929 of NZ_JBEYXM010000004.1, read as the reverse complement.
GAGGCGCGACCGCGCAGCCCTTCCGACGGTGCGGACACAGTCGACCTCGAGGCCCTTACCACTGGGCCGATCGCTGCGACGCGCAGCGCCCTTGACCCGGCCGTGGAGGCACGACACTGGCCGGGAAACGAGCGGCCCGACAGTCACTCGGAATCGCCGGTGAGAGAAACCAGCGCGGCCCTGACCTCCGCGATCACGTACGCGGGCCGCCGGAAAACGTCCTCGGCGCTGAAGCGGAGGAGGCTGCGGATCTCGGGGCAGCGCAGGAGCTGGTTGTAGCGGGCGATGTCCTGACGGTGGGCTTCACGCGTGCCGTGGTAGGCGTAGCCCTCGATCTCCACCGCGAGTCCGGCCGCCCGGAAGAGGAAGTCGACGACGCGCCGACTGCCGTCCGGACTGCGCAGCTCGGCCTGGCTCTCGGGGTGTAGCCCTGCGTCGTACATGCGCAGGCGGGCGACCGTCTCGGCGGGAGAGCCGGCGAGCGGATCGGTCAGCCGGAGCCAGTCCAGGGCCCGGACCGACCCCCGCGAGCCCCTCCCCAGCGCGCGGGCGATCTCCACCTGGCGAACCAGGGGAGCGCGTCGGACTCGCCCGACCCTGCGGTACGCCAGGGCCGAGTCCACGGCGACGATCGCAGAGTCACGTGGGCCGCGGCGAAGGAGATCGGCACAGGTGCGGGTCGGGGTGGTGAGTCGTAGCCCCCGCCTTTCCACCACGTCGCCTCCGCCGAGTGGCATCCGGTGCACACGCACGCCTTTGCCCAGGCGGTGCACGCCGAGCTGCGGATCGATGAAGTCCAGCGGCGCCCTGCGGCCACCGCCGAGCAACTCGATCCTCCAGAGGGCAGCCGCGGAACCGTGGCTCACGACGAACCTCGGTACGCCGAGCTGGACGGCCCGGAGGTGGGTGAACAGGTCCGGCTCGCATCCCGGCTCGGCCCAGGCACCGTGTCGGAGCTGCGTCCAGCCCTCCGCCCGTAGCGCGCGCGACAGGCTACGCCTGGGCCAACCGGCCTTCACGGCACGGGAGGTGAGGAGGACGCCTCTGTCCGCCAGCGCCCTCAATTCCGTTCGTACCACACAAGCAAGATCGCAGAATCCGTTACCTGCCGCTTGCCCTGTGGATAACCGAGCGGGTTCAGCCCTTCAGGGAGTCCAGGAAGGCGCTCCAGGCGAGGGGACGGAAGAGGAGTACGGGTCCGTCCTGGGGCTTCTTGGAGTCGCGGACGGGGACGAGGCCGGGGTGTGCGTCGGCCACTTCGACGCACTCGCCGCCGCTGCCGTTGCTGTAGCTGCTCTTGCGCCACACGGCGGTGCTCAGGTCAGTCCCGGTGCTTGCCATCTCGATAGTCCTCCGCCGCTCGTTCGACCATGGCCAGGGACGCCTCTGGCGGTAGTGCCGCGGCCCTGAGCAGATCGTACGACCTGCGGTAGTCCTTCACGAGCGCCGGATAGTCGATGAGTTGGCCGTTGTGGAGCCCTTCGGTGTAGGCCACCGGTGGGGCGTCCGGGAAGGTCATCACCCTCATCATGCCCATCATGAACGGGTGGGCGTACGCGGTTTCCGGGAGGATCTGCAGAACGCCCTGCGTGGAGCGGATGACCTGAGCGATGTGCTCCAACTGCTCCGCCATCTCCGTCGAGGGCAGCAGGGGCTTGCGGACGAGGGACTCGTGCAGCACCGCCCAGAACGACGGCCGCTCCTCCCGGTCCCAGATCTTCGCGCGCTCCAGCCGGGCCCGGACCTGCTTGTCGACGGTCGCGGGCGGCAGCCAGGGCAGCGACGTGTGGACGACGGCTTCCGCGTAGGCCTGCGTCTGCAGCAGTCCCGGTACGAGCATGGGCGCCCATTCCTCGATCGTCTCCGCATGCTGCTCCATCTCCGCCACATCCGCGAAGTACTCCGCGTGCCCCGACTGCCGGGCCCGGCGGGCGTCTTCACATCGCCGCTCGAAAAAGCCGTCCGTCCCCAGCACCTTGTCGACGTGCCGGGCCAGATCCACCGGCATCCGCCGCTCTCCCCGCTCGATCTGGCTCAGGAACGGCACGCCTCGGAAGCTTCCCTCCGCCAACTGCTCCAAGGTGAGCCCCGCCAGCTCACGCTGATAACGCAACTCGGCGCCGTAGAAGGAGGGGACGTTCGCCGAGGCGTCCGGGTCTTTGCGTGGGGGCATGACTCGTCACCGCCGTTTGCCAGATGTGCTTGCGCAGCCGAAACCTCTTCAAAAGGTACCGGCGTGGGCATCAGTCTGTGACTGCTTCATCACAGTCCGCACAGGAAGGTCCGCGCAAACGTGTCGCCCTCGAATCCCCCCTCCGCCCGGCGCGTCGACTCCGTCTACGACACCACCCTCTGCGTGGACGACCTGCGCGAGGCGCTGTCCGCACGCGGCATCACCCTGCCCTCGCTGCGGGTGGACCTGCCGAGCTTCGCGGGCACGTACCAGCCCCCGGCCGGCCTGGTCGCGCTCGGCAACTGCAACGCGGCGACGGCACGCGAACTGGCGCGGGCGCTGCGGGGTGAGGAACGCGCGCCGAACCGGCCGCCGCTGGACGTCGAGGTGGTCGCCGTACCGAAGGCACTGCAAGGGCTGCGCCGTACCGTTCGCCGTTACCTGGACGCGCCCTGCGCCGACGTCCAGCTCTGCGTCACCGAACTCGTTGGGAACGTCATCCGGCATGTGGGGGAGGGGGCCTGTGTCCGCGTACGGGTGGCCCGGACGGGCGATGGACGCATCCGCATCGAGGTCACCGACCCGGAGCCGAAAGCCGTGCCGGTGCTCCTGCCTGCCGGAGACGACGACGAGGCGGGCCGCGGTCTCGCCCTGATCGACGCGGTGACCCTCCGGTGGGGTGTGGAGCAGGGGGTGGAGAAGACCGTGTGGTGCGAGCTGGCGGAGGGGGACTGACCGGCCCGCCCGGCGCACACGCCGAGGGGCCGAGCTTCCGCCCGGCCCCTCGGAGAGATGTGCTGCCGTGTTACGGCATTTGGTTGTCCTGCGGGGTGACGACCGTGGTCTGGCCGGTCTCCGGGCTCACGGGCGAGTGATTGTCCGCCAGCGCAGGGCTCGCAGCAGCGGCGGTGGCGCCGAGGATCAGGGCGGCGGTGGCCACGATCTTCTTGGTGAGCGTCATAGCGTCCTCCCGTTGGTGAACTGGCATCGGTGGGTCCGACGTTAACTCTGAGGCGGGTGTTGTTCGATTGATTCGAACAATTCCCGCCGCGGAACGGCTGGATCTTGCCCGGACACGCCTCGGCCGCGGCGGCTCCCCCTCCGCGCCGCCGCGGCCGGTCCCCGTCGGGGTGGTGGCTTACTTGTTGCCGTCCAGGTTCAGGGCCGGCGGGGCGGGCATGGCGTTGTTGAGAGTGGTGATCGTCTCGTCAGCGGCGGGCTCGCTGGGCATGGCGTTGTTGAGCGTGGTGATCGGCTCACCCGTGGCCGGCGGCGCGGGCATCGCGTTGTTCTGCGGAGTGGCGGTTGCGTCCTTGTTCTGCTCGCTCATGGGCCTGGTCCCTCTGCTTGATGACGACTGAGGAACGCCCGTCCGGAGGCTCCCCCGTTGGCTACCGGACGGGCGTTCGGAGCCGCACATTAGCTGGTTCGGCTCCTGGTCAAACCGTCTGCCCCCCGACGCGACGGTCTGATGGCTAAGACAATGCCGGGTAGCGATAAACAAACGCTGAACGCGCGCGTCCTTCGACGGCGGAAGTGCTGGTCACCTGTCGCACGGGGCAGTGAGGAGCGGGCGTACGTCCTCGGCCTCCGGCGCGCCGTGCTGCTCGTAGAGGTTGAGCGCCTCGTGCCAACAGGCTCTGGCCCGGTCCGCCTGTCCCAGCGCGCCGAGCGCCCGCCCGAGGAGCGTCAGCACGTTCCCTCGCATCCGGTCACCGCCGATGCAGCCCAGACTCAGGGCTACTTCAGCGTGTTGGGCTGCCTGTGTGGGGTTGTGCGTGGCGAGGTGCACCTGAGCGATCCGGAAGTTGGTCACCCCCTCCCACAGCCGTTGCCGGTGATCATTGAAGATGCGCTGGGCCTCGGAGAACTCCTGGAGCGCTTCGGCATGGCGGTCGGCCTGGTTCAGGGCGACCCCCAGGGCGAAGTGGCTGTTGGCCAGGCGCACGGACCGGCCGATCTCGCTGTGTGCCGCGAGGCCGCGCTGCGCGATTTCCACGGCTTTGGCGGTGTCGCCCATGCCCAGGTAGGCACGCGAGAGGTTGCCGAGAACGGTGGCTTCGAAGGGCCGGTTTCCCGCGGCTCTCAGGCCTTCGAGGGCCTGGTCGAAGAAGACCTTGCCATCTGCGAATCGTCCCTGGTGCAGGCAGATGAGTCCCCGATTGTTCGCCACCCAGCTGACGGTGGTGGCGTCCGCTACGCCGGCCGCGAGCTCCATGGCGATGCGAGCCTCTTCGTCCGACTGCTGGATACGGCCGGAGACCAGGAGCACATCGCTGAGGACCGTACGCGCCCTGCCTTCTGCACGGGCGTCACCCATGAGGCGGGTAGCCTCGCAGGTGGCCCTCGCCGTCATCTCGTACTGGTAGGAGCTGGCTCCCGATTCGGTCAGGTCCTTGGCCGCCCACAGCAGATCGACCGCGCGTCGCAATCTCTGCGTTCCCGCGGCCTGGCGTACGCAGGCCAGCAGCGATCCTGCCTCCGTGTACAGCCAGTCGAGGGCCGCCTCCCCTTCGGTGAAGTGCAGCCCCGGGTACCGCGTGGGTTCCAGGTTGTCGATGAGTTGGTCCCCGGGCTGCTCCATCGCATACACCCGAGCCGCCGTGGCCAGATAAAAGTCCAGCACCCGCGACATGGCCGCCTCCCGCTCCCGCGGCGGCAACTCGTCCCTCTCCGCGCAGGCTCGCGCGTACAGGCGGACCAGGTCGTGGAAGCGGTAGCGCCCGGGTGCCGCCGATTCCAGCAACGACGTGTCCACCAGGGACTCCAGGAGGTCCTCCGTGTCCTCCGGGGGGAGGTCCAGGACCGCTGCCGCCGCGGCGAGGGAGATGTCCGGGCCGTCGGCCAGGCCCAGCAGGCGGAAGGCCCTCGCCTGGGCCGGTTCCAGTTGGCCGTAGCCGAGTTCGAAGGTCGCCTTGACCGCGAGGTCGCCGGCCTGGAGTTCGTCCAGGCGGCGGCGTTCGTCCGCCAGCTTGGCCGCCAGGACGGAGACCGTCCAGGTGCGGCGGGCCGCCAGGCGGGACGCCGCGATGCGGATCGCCAGCGGGAGGAAGCCGCACGCCGCGACCACGTCCAGCGCGGCCTCGCGTTCCGCCGCCACCCGTTCCTCGCCCACGATCTTCGTGAAGAGGGCCAGCGCCTCGTCGGGGGACATGACGTCCAGGTCGACGAGGTGGGCGCCGGCGAGGTCGAGCATGCGGACGCGGGACGTGACCAACGCCGCGCAGCCTTCCGTCCCCGGCAGCAGCGGCCTCACCTGCGCCGCGTCCTTCGCGTTGTCCAGCAGCACCAGGACCCGGCGGCCGTCCAGGACGGAGCGGTACAGCGCCGAGCGTTCCTCCAGGGAGTCGGGGATCGCGGTGTCGGGCGTGCCCAGGGCCCGCAGGAAGGAGCCCAGCACCGTCTCCGGTTCCGCCGAGCGGGGGCCCGCGCCCTGGAGGTCCACGTACAGCTGGCCGTCGGGGAAGGCCGGGCGGGCCCGGTGGGCCACGTGGACCGCGAGGGTCGTCTTGCCCACGCCGCCGATGCCGGCCAGGGCCGAGACCGCCATCACCCGGCCCTCCGCCTCCGATGCGGAGGACAGGACGTCCGTCAGTTCCGACACGAAGGAGGAGCGGCCGGTGAAGTCGGGGACGGAGGCGGGCAGCTGGGCCGGGCGGACCGGGGCCGCCGTCGGCTCGGTCACGGGGGCGGACGGCTCCGCGAGGGCCGGGTCCGCCTGGAGGATGCGCTGCTGGAGTTCGCTGAGGCCCGGGCGGGGGTCGACGCCGAGTTCCTCGGAGAGCAGGCGGCGGGTGTCGGCGTAGACCGCGAGGGCCTCCGCCTGGCGGCCGCTGCGGTACAGCGCCAGCATCAGCAGTTCGCGCAGACGCTCCCGGAGCGGGTGGGCCGCCGTCAGCGCCGTCAGTTCCGAGACCGCCTCCGCGTGGCAGCCCTGTTCCAGGTCGAGGTCCAGGCGGGTCTCCAGCAGGCCGAGCCGCCACTCCTCCAGGCGGGCCCGCTGGGCCTCGGCGTACGGGCCGGGGACGCCGGCCAGGACTTCGCCGTCCCAGAGAGACAGGGCCTGGTTCAGCAGTGACCGGGCCCGGCCGAGGTCGCCCGTGCCCCGCGCCTTCTCCGCCTCCGCCGCCAGGTCCTGTGCGACCGCGAGGTCCAGGGCGCCCTCGCGCAGGCCCCGGATCGCGTACCCGCCGGACTCGCTGATCAGGACGCCGGGGCTCAGCACCTTGCGCAGCCGGGAGGCGTACGTGCGGACCGCCGCCAGCGCCTGGGACGGCGGTTCGGCCCCCCACAGCGCGTCGATCAGCTCCGCCGCCGTGGCCGTACGGCCCTCGCGCAGCAGCAGGGCGGCCAGCAGGGCGCGTTGCTGGGGGGAGCCCGTGCTGAGCGCCTCCTCGCCGTGCCAGGCCCGCACCGGACCGAGCACGCCGAAGCGCAGCGGGCCGGGCTCCGCGACGGGCGCGGAGCCGGCACGCCGCTGCTCGGGTACTCGCGGCCCACCGTCCATGCGTTCGTCCCCCTCGGCATCACGAACAACCCCGTCAGTTTGCCTTGTTCCGGGCGGTTGCGTCAGCCGTGGGAGACGCCGATCACAGCGGGCCGCACCTGGGTGCACAGAGCCCTCACAACCTCTCCGCATGCCGACGGGCCGGCACCGGGAGCCAACGGACGGTCAGTCGGCCAGGTCCACCCGTACGGTCAGCAGGTCCGTGCCGAACGCCCGTACGGCCGTGCTGTTGAGACGGGGCAGGGTGCGCAGCCGGGCCACCGGGTCGTCGTCGGGGAGCAGGTGGGCGGTGCCGTGGTGCCAGCGGCCGGCGATACGGACCCGGACCCGGGGGTCGGCCTGGATGTTGCGCACGTACTGCGACTTCAGGCCGAACTCGGAGACCAGCCAGAAGGAGTCGCCGACCCGGCGCCCGCCGACCGGGGTCCGCCGGGGCAGGCCGGACGTCCGGCCGGTGGTCTCCAGCAGGGTCTGGAACGGCAGGCGCCGGTTGAGCGGGTTGGCGACGTACCGCTGGAGGCGGGTCACGACGCGGTGCTTGCGGTCTGCGCGGCCTGACACGGTTCCGGCTCCCCTGCTCTCTTACGGCGCGAGGGTGCCAGCCTCCACCGGGCCACCGCTGATCGCAACGGGGCAGGGACCGGCACGCCTCAGTGTCCCAGGAAGACCGGGTTGGTGAGCGCGGCCATCGCTCCCGGTACCGGGCCGAACGCCGTCTCATGGCGCAGCTCGGCCCGCACGTAGGCCGCGCGGTCCGGGGTCGTGCGCCACTCCAGGGTGCCCGTGCCGGACACCGGCAGCGGCCCGCCGGTGCACAGCACGCCCTGGTCGGTGACGAACCGCACCGAGCAGCGCGGCGCCCCGGACACCTCCAGTCGCACGGTCACCGGTGTGTCGTGCCCGACCGCCAGCCGCTCCCCGGTCCCGGCCCGTTCACCTCCCTCGGCCGTCACGGAGAACGCCAGCGAGACGTGCCGCGACTCGGCCACGTACGACCGCCCCGCCCGCAGCCCCTCCTGGATCGCCTGCCGGGTCAGGCCGTCGGCGAGGACGACCGTCTGGGGCAGTCCGACGACGTCCGGGGCGCGGTGGGCGTCGCTGTTGCCCATCGCCGGCAGCCACGCCCGCCCGCCCCGTGCCGACGCCACCAGCCCCGCGTCCCAGGCCGCCAGCGCCAGTTCGTCGTCGGGTGTCCAGGGCCCGTTCCACACCTCGACGGCGTCCGCGTGGGCGAACCCGAACTTCCAGCCGCAGCCCACGCAGTCGGCGTACGGATGGGCCGGGACGACGAGACCGCCGGCCCGCCGGATCTCCCGTGCGAAGTGCGCCCAGTGGCCGTCCCGGGCCCGGTAGCGCCAGTCGACGAAGGTGCCCGGCTCGGTGCCGATCGCCAGCACGTGCCCGTTCCGGGTGGTGACCTCCTCGCCGAGCAGCACCAGAAGGTCGTCGCCGGCCGCGTCGGCCCAGTGGGCGTGCGAGGCGTGCGTGTTGTGGTCGGAGCTGTTGACGAAGTCCAGCCCGGCCGCGCGGGCCAGGTCCGCGATCCCGGCCGGGGTGCGGCGCCCGTCGGAGTGCCAGGAGTGCAGGTGGCAGTCGCCCCGGTACCAGTCCCGGCCCCGCCCCCGGACCCGGTCCGGCGGGTACACCGCCTCGGGCGCCTCCCCGGCCGCCCCTTCCGTCAGCGTGACGGTCACCTCGTACGACAGCCCCTGCGGCGCCACGGTGTACGGCCCGAGCGCGAGGTACCAGGTCCCGGGTGTCAGCGGTCCCGGGAGATACCCCGGCGTGGCCTCGTCGGCCCGTACGAAGAACTCGCTCCGCGCACCCCCCGACCACCCCCGGAACCCCCGCCCGCCCAGCTCGGTTCCGCGCGTGTCGAACAGCCCGATGTCGAGGGCGTTGCCGGGGGTGCCGGGCGGGACGGGAGGTGTGCCGTAGGTGTAGGAGACCGTCAACTCGCGGGTTCCGGGCGGCACGTCGAACGGCAGGTACACATAGTCCGGCGAACCCGGTGCCAAGGTGCCGCGCAAGGTCGTCACGAGACCCACGGTAACGACGAACGGCCCACGGTGACCACGAACGGCCCGCGCGCGCCCCATGACGAGCGACCGACCAGTCGGTACGATGCCCCATGCGCATCTCCGTCACGATCTTCCTCACCGACGAGACCATCACCCCCGTCCGGCTGGCGCAGGAGCTGGAAGCGCGCGGCTTCTCCGGCCTCTACCTCCCGGAACACACCCACATCCCGGTCGACCGCACCACCCCGTACCCCGCCGGCGGCGACCTCCCCCGCGAGTACGGCCGCACCCTCGACCCCTTCGTCGCCCTGGCCCAGGCCGCTGCCGTGACCCGGCGGCTGGCGCTCGGTACCGGCATCACGCTCGTCGCCCAGCACGACCCCATCGACCTCGCCAAGCAGATCGCCTCGCTCGACCACCTGTCCGGCGGCCGTTTCACCCTCGGCCTCGGCTACGGCTGGAACGTGGAGGAGGCCGCCGACCACGGCGTGACCTGGCGGACCCGCCGGGAACTCGTCCGGGACCGGATGGCGCTGATGCGCGCGCTGTGGAGCGAGGAGCCGACCGCGTACGAGGGGGAGTTCGGCGCCGTCCGGGCCAGCTTCGCCCACCCCAAGCCCGTGCAGAAGCCGCGCGGCCCGGTCGTCGGCCCCCGCACGCTCGTCGGCGGGGCCGCCGGACCCAGGCTGTTCGCGCACATCGCCGAGTACGCCGACGGCTGGCTGCCGATCGGCGGGCGCGGGCTCTCCGAGTCGCTGCCTGTGCTGCGCTCGGTGTGGGCGGACGCGGGCCGCGACCCGGACGCCCTCCAGGTCGTCCCGTACGCCGTCCGGCCCACCCCCGGCAAACTCGCCCACTACGCCGAACTGGGCATCGAGGAGGTCGTGGTGCAGTTGCCGCCGGCCCGGGAGGCGGAGGTGCTGCGGGCGCTCGACGCGTACGGCTCCCTCCTACCGGACAGTGCCCCGCAACAGTGATCAAACGCGAACGTATGCTCAAGGAATGACGACTTCCGCGACCTCCGGAACCGGCCCCACCGAGAACTCCATGCGTCGCGCCCTCAAACGCGCCCGGGACGGCGTCGCCCTCGACGTCGCCGAGGCGGCGGTGCTGCTCCAGGCGCGGGGCGAGGACCTCACCGCCCTCGCCGCCTCCGCCGCCCGGGTGCGGGACGCGGGCCTGGAGGCGGCGGGCAGGCCCGGCGTCATCACGTACTCGAAGAGCGTCTTCATCCCCCTCACCCGGCTGTGCCGGGACAAGTGCCACTACTGCACGTTCGTCACCGTGCCCGGCAAGCTCCGCCGCGCCGGGCACGGCATGTTCATGTCCCCCGACGAGGTGCTGGACATCGCCCGCAAGGGTGCCGCGCTCGGCTGCAAGGAAGCCCTGATCACCCTCGGCGACAAGCCGGAGGACCGCTGGCCCGAAGCGCGCGAGTGGCTCGACGCGCACGGCTACGACGACACCATCGCCTACGTCCGCGCCATCTCCATCCGCATCCTGGAGGAGACGGGACTGCTTCCCCACCTCAACCCGGGCGTGCTGACGTGGACCGACTTCCAGCGGCTGAAGCCCGTCGCGCCCAGCATGGGCATGATGCTGGAGACCACCGCGACCCGCCTGTGGTCCGAGCCGGGCGGCCCGCACCACGGCTCACCGGACAAGGAACCGGCCGTCCGCCTCCGTGTCCTGGAGGACGCCGGCCGCTCCTCCGTCCCCTTCACCTCCGGCCTGCTCATCGGCATCGGCGAGACCTACGAGGAGCGCGCGGAGTCCCTGTTCGCGCTCCGGAAGGTCTCCCGCGCCTACCACGGCATCCAGGAACTGATCATCCAGAACTTCCGCGCCAAGCCGGACACGGCCATGCGCGGCATGCCGGACGCCGAACTGGACGACCTGGTCGCCACGGTGGCCGTCGCCCGGCACATCATGGGCCCGTCGGCCTGCCTCCAGGCCCCGCCGAACCTGGTCGACGCCGAGTACGAGCGGCTGATCGGCGCCGGCATCGACGACTGGGGCGGGGTCTCCCCGCTGACCATCGACCACGTCAACCCCGAACGCCCCTGGCCGCAGATCGAGGAACTCACCGAGCGCTCCCGCGCCGCCGGCTTCGAACTGCGCGAACGCCTCTGCGTCTACCCGGAGTTCGTCCGCCGCGGCGAACCCTGGCTGGACCCGCGGCTGCGCCCGCACGTGTCCGCCCTCGCCGACCCCGAGACGGGCCTCGCCCTGCCGGACGCGCCGGTCACGGGCCGGCCCTGGCAGGAGCCGGAGGAGGTCTTCACCGCCACCGGCCGCACCGACCTGCACTCCTCCATCGACACCGAGGGGCGTACCGGCGACCGGCGCGCCGACTTCGACGAGGTGTACGGCGACTGGGAGGCCCTGCGGGAGGCGGCCGCCCCCGGCATGGCCCCGGAACGCATCGACGCCGACGTCCGCGAGGCGCTGCGCACGGCGGCCGACGACCCCACCCGGCTGACCGACGCCGAGGCCCTCGCCCTGCTGCACGCGGACGGACCGGCACTGGACGCGCTGTGCCGGATCGCGGACGACGTGCGCAGGTCGGCGGTCGGTGACGACGTCACCTACATCGTCACCCGCAACATCAACTTCACCAACGTCTGCTACACCGGCTGCCGGTTCTGCGCCTTCGCGCAGCGCCGCACGGACGCGGACGCGTACACGCTGTCGCTGGAGCAGGTCGCCGACCGCGCCCAGCAGGCGTGGGAGGTGGGCGCGGTCGAGGTGTGCATGCAGGGTGGCATCCACCCGGACCTTCCGGGCACCGCGTACTTCGACATCGCGAAGGCGGTGAAGGAGCGCGTCCCGGGCATGCACGTGCACGCCTTCTCCCCGATGGAGGTGGTCAACGGCGCGACCCGGACGGGCCTGTCCATCCGCGAATGGCTCTCGGCCGCCAAGGAGGCGGGCCTGGACTCCATCCCGGGCACGGCGGCGGAGATCCTGGACGACGAGGTCCGCTGGGTGCTGACCAAGGGCAAGCTGCCCACGGCCACCTGGATCGAGGTGGTCCGCACCGCGCACGAGCTGGGCATCCGCTCGTCGTCCACGATGATGTACGGGCACGTGGACCAGCCCCGGCACTGGCTCGGCCACCTGCGCACGCTGGCCGGGATCCAGCGCGAGACCGGCGGCTTCACGGAGTTCGTCACGCTCCCGTTCATCCACACCAACGCGCCGGTGTACCTGGCCGGCATCGCCCGCCCCGGCCCGACGCTGCGGGACAACCGGGCGGTGACGGCGATGGCCCGTCTCCTGTTGCACCCCTGGATCCCCAACATCCAGACAAGCTGGGTCAAACTGGGCACCGAGGGGGCGGCGGAGATGCTCCGCTCCGGCGCGAACGACCTCGGCGGGACGCTGATGGAGGAGACGATCTCCCGCATGGCGGGCTCCTCCTACGGCTCGTACAAGTCCGTCCGCGACCTGGTCGCGGTGGCGGAGGCGGCCGGCCGGCCGGCGAAGCCGCGCACCACCCTCTACGGCGAGGTGCCGGAGGAGCGCCGGCGGGCGGCCGAGGCGTCCGACGGCCACCTGCCGGAGCTGCTCCCGGTCCTGGACTGAGCGGCCTCCCGGCCGATCCCCCTCCGCGGACTGAGTACGATGATCGGACCCCTGTGCTGAGAAGGGGGACCCGTAGCGGAGGAGATGCGTCCCGTGGCTGCCCGACTGCCCTCGTGGGCCTGGGTCACCGGTCTGACGGCGGGGGCGACCGCGGCCGTCGTCGCCCTCGCCGTGCAGGCGGACCACGGGCCGCATCCCACGGCCGCCGTGACCAGGCCCAGCGCGTCGGCGACGGCGAGCCCCCACGCGACGCTGACACCGAGGGAGCCGTCGGCCCCCGCCCTGCCGGACGAGTCGGGCGAGGGCCGCCGGATCGTGTACTCGCTCGGTGAGAAGCGGGTCTGGCTGGTCGACGCGACCGGCAAGGCGTCCCGCACGTTCACGGTGTGGCCGGGCACGGTGAGCCCGCAGCCCGGCCGCTACTCGATCACCCTGCGCACCCAGTCCATCAAGGGCTCGGACGGCGTGCAGATCGAGCACATCATGTACTTCACCAAGGTCTCCGGCGTGAACATCGCCTTCTCCAACGCCCTCGACGGCTCCTCGCCGCCGCCCGCGAACGGCCAGAAGCTGGGCGGCATCCGCCTCCACAAGGAGGACGGGGCCGCCCTGTGGGCCTTCGGCGACCAGGGCACCCGGGTCGCGGTGGTCAAGTAGCGTCCCGGCCGCCCGAGGGCAGCTGGTTGACGATCAGCGCGACGCCGCTGAGCAGGAACACGCGGGTCGCCGCGTCCAGGCCGTTCCACGTCTTCGACTGCCACATCGCGAACCACTCACCGCCGATCGCGATGAACCCGGCGCCGAACAGCAGCAGGAGCATCAGCAGACCGTAGGTGGACCAGCGCCGGGCGAGGGCGTCCCTGCGCCGCGCCCACAGGTACGTCCCCCAGACCAGCAGCAGGGCCGCCACGGTCTCCCACACGATGACGAGGACGTACGCGGTGTCCTGAAGTGCCGTACTGGTGACGGCCCGCCACATCAGATCGTCGTCCTTGAACGTCGTGTCCATCGCCAGTACGTGCCGCACGAACTGCTGGTTGGTCCCGAAGTCGGTGATGTTCCCGAGCGCGACCAGGGCGATGTAGAGGGCGAGTATGCCGGTGAGCACACCGGCGGCGAGTCTGAGGCCGGTGTGGTGGGTGGGGGTGGTGGTCATGGCTGGATTCTTCCCGGTGGCCGCCCCGGTCCGCCGTACGCATTGCGCCAGAATCCGGCCGGGCGGCACTCAACGGACCGTTCCCGGTCGATTACAGTGCTGGGCGTCGTACAGGCGGACGGTGCCAGGGGAGGTCTGGTGGGGGCGACAGCCGGTGCCGTCTGGGGGCGTGCCGAACAGCAGGACTTCCGGAGCCGGGTGCGGGGCACGCTGCTCGGGGCCGCGGTGGGCGACGCGCTGGGCGGGCCCGCCGACCCCCTGTCCCTCGCGGAGATCCGGGCGGCCTACGGCGGTGAGGGGCTGCTGGACCTGGCCTTCGGGCACGGGCGGCGCGGCACGGTCACCCACCACACCCAGCTCACCCTGTTCACCGTGGACGGGCTGATACGCGCCCAGGTGCGCCGCGACACCGGCGCCTGGCACCCGCCGACCGATCTGCACCGGGCCTATCTGCGCTGGGCGGCCACCCAGCGGGACTGGGGGCCCGACGAGCGCCGCAAGGACGACGGCTGGCTGGCCCGCGAGGAGTGGCTGTACGCCCGCCGGGACCCCACCCGCGCGCTGCTGATCGGGTTCGGCGACGACACCATGGGCACGCTGGAGTCCCCGAAGAACCCGGGGGAGCTGGGCCCGGAGGCGGTCGCCCGCTCGGCGCCCTTCGGCCTGCTCGTCGGCTGGGAACCCCAACTGGTCGTCCAGCTGGCCGTGGAGTGCGCGGCCCAGACCCACGGCCACCCCATCGCCTACCTGTCGGCGGGCGCGTACGCCGTGATCGTGCACGCGCTCGCCCGTGGCGACAGCCTGGACGGTGCCGTGCAGCGGGCCCTCGCCCTGCTCGCCGTCCGCCCCGGTCACCAGCCGGTCTCCGACGCCCTCCAGCACGCCCTCGGGGCGGTGCGGCAGGGCATGCCGACCCCGGCCCGGGTCGAGGAACTGGCCGGCGACGGCACGGCGGACGGGCTGCTGGCCGCCTCCGTGTACTGCGCGCTGGTGGGGGAGGACGTACGGCACGGGCTGTGCCTGGCGGTGAACCAGAGCGGCCCCTCCGCCGCCGCGGGCGCCCTCACCGGCGGCCTCCTCGGCGCCCTGCACGGCGAGACGGCCCTCCCGCCGGCCTGGCTGGCCGAGCTGGAGGGCCGCCCCACGATCCTGGAACTGGCCGACGACTTCGCGATGGAGATGACCCAGGGCCCGGCGCTGCACGGTCCGGCCGGTTCGTCTCCGGGGTGGCTGGCCCGGTACCCGCGGGCGTGAGCGCGGTTTCGGACGGCGGACCCTACGGCGCTCCGACCACGTCGTCGCCCGCCGTGGCCGGCACCGGTACCGCCGCCACCGCGTCGCCGTCCGTGTTGATCTTCTCGATGACGGCCAGCCGGGCCGGGGTGTCCTCCGGCTTGAGGTAGCCGATGAGGATGTAGAGGACCAGGGAGACCGCGAGCGGGATCGAGACCTGGTACTGGAGCGGGACGCCGCCGTCGACGTTCCAGTTGATGGGGTAGTTGACCAGCCAGAAGGCCAGCAGGCCCGTCGCCCAGCTGGTGAGCGCCGCCGTCGGGCCGGAGCGGCGGAACGCGCGGAGCAGGCCGAGCATCATCGGGATCGCGATCGGGCCCATCAGACCGGCCACCCACTTGATGACGACGGTGATGATGTCCTTGAGGGTGGGGGAGTTGACCTGGGTCGCGACCGCCATGGACAGGCCGAGGAAGACGACCGTCGTGACGCGGGCCGCGATCAGTCCCGACCGCTCGCCCCAGCCCCGTGCCCTGGCCGACAGCACCGGCGCCACGTCCCGGGTGAAGACGGCGGCGATGGCGTTGGCGTCGGAGGAGCACATCGCCATGGTGTGGGAGAAGAACCCGACGATGACGAGGCCCAGCAGACCGTGCGGCAGCAGTTGTTCGGTCATCAGGGCGTAGGAGTCGGAGCCGTCCGGCTTCTGCGCGTGGACCAGCAGCGGGGACATCCACATCGGGAAGAAGAGCACCACCGGCCAGACCAGCCACAGCACCGCCGACAGCCGGGCCGAGCGCTCGGCCTCGTGGGCGCTGCCGGTGGCCATGTAGCGCTGGGCCTGGTTGAGCATGCCGCCGTTGTACTCGAAGAGCTTGATGAAGAGGAACGCCAGGAGGAACACCGTGCCGTAGGGGCCGACCAGGGGCTTGCCGTGGCCGTGCAGGGCCGGCTCGTCCCAGGCGCCGAAGAAGCCGATGTGCTTGTCGTTCAGCTTCAGCACGACCGCCACGAACATCGCGATACCGGCGAGCAACTGGATGACGAACTGGCCGAGTTCGGTCAGCGCGTCCGCCCACAGGCCGCCGATCGTGCAGTACACCGCGGTGATCGCGCCGGTGATGAGGATGCCCTGGTTCAGCGAGATGCCGGTGAAGACGGACAGCAGGGTGGCGATGGCCGCCCACTTGGCGCCCACGTCCACGATCTTCAGCAGCATGCCGGACCAGGCGAGTGCCTGCTGCGTGTGCAGGTTGTAGCGGTTCTTCAGGTACTCCAGCGGGGAGGCCACATGGAGCCGGGAACGCAGTCGGTTGATGCGGGGCGCGAACAGCTTCGACCCGATGGCGATGCCGAGCGCGATGGGGAAGGACCAGGTGATGAAGGAGGTGACGCCGTAGGTGTAGGCGATGCCCGCGTATCCGGTGAACATCACGGCGCTGTAGCCCGACATGTGGTGCGAGATGCCGGAGAGCCACCAGGGCATCTTGCCCCCGGCCGTGAAGAAGTCGGAAACGTTGTCCACGCGCTTGTGCGACCAGACGCCGATCGCGACCATCACACCGAAGTAGCCGATGAGCACGGCCCAGTCGAGACTGTTCATGTGCCCGATCGTGGGTCCGCTCACATGAACACGACAAGCAAGCGTAAGGTCAAGTGAGAGTAAAATTGTTCGTCTTGCTGATCTAAGTTCATCAGTGTGAACGCCCCAGGGTCTGCCGGGAGTTGGGTCACCGCGTCGGTTCGCCCGCGTTGACCAGCGATGACTGTCCCGTGATCACCCGCACCCGGCAGGAGGCGAGGAAGATCGCCCCGTCCGCCGCCGGGGTTCCCGGCCCGGGCCGGGCGGAGCTGGTGACGGCGTTCATCCCGACGGTGCCGGGCACGGACACGTACGCCGGCCGGCTCCGCCGACCGTCAGGGCTTCCTGAGTTCGTCCGGGCACGGCGTGCCGCGGGGCAGCTGGTACGGCGCGGCCAGCCGGTACGTGCCCGGCCTGGGCGCGACCAGCGTGGTCCACTTGTCCCCGTCGACGTCCTCCGGCGTGGCCATCAGGCACGCCTTGGCCTTCTCGTAGGGCTGGCTCTTGCCGTGCTCGTCGACGATGCTCAGCCACGGCGAGTACGGGATCCGGATCAGGATCCGCCCGGCCTTGCCGACCCGCAGGGTCATCTCGCCCTGCTCGGCCCGGTCCACCACCGCGTTCGGCTCGGCCAGCGGCGCCGGGTCGGTCACCTTGAACAGCTGCCAGTTGGCGTCGCCCCAGACCTGCTTCAGGTACGGCATCCCGCGCCGCAGCAGCTGCCGCTCGCGTTCGCCGCCGTCACCGTCGGGGTTGTCCTTGGGCAGCACCACGTAGTGCACGGCCCACCGCTGGAGCCACTCGTGGTAGTTCGCCGAGTTGAGCGTGTCGTCGTAGAAGAGCGGGTTGCGCTCCATGTCGGCCTGCCGGTTCCAGCCGCGGGCCAGGTTGACGTACGGCGCGAGCGCGGAGGCCTCGCGGTGCGAGCGGGCCGGGACCACCTCGACCCGGCCCTTCTCGGCGCCGGCCTTCTGCAGCTCGTTGACCAGGGGGGCGAGTTCCCGCGCCCAGGAGGCGGCCGGGGTGGTGTGGAGGATGTCGTCCACCGACTTGAAGCCGATCCAGCCGGCGAAGCCGAGGAAGGCCAGTACGGTCACGTACCACTTGCGGGACTTCGGTACGGTGTACGGCAGGGCCGCGATCAGCGTCGCGCCCGCGAACAGCATCGGCAGCCGCGAGATGTTGGACCCGATCTGCGAGCTGATCAGCCACACCAGGACGACGGCGACGCTGTAGACGGCGGCCGTCAGCCGGACCGTCACCCACTCCTTGGGCACCAGGAACAGGCACAGCAGGCCGTACGACAGCGGCATGATCACCGAGCCGAACCCCATCGGCTGGGTGCCGGAGAACGGGAACAGCCAGGCAGACACCGCGACCACCGCCGCCGGCGCGATCCCCAGCGCCCACGCGCCCGGCCGCCGCTTCTGCAGGAACAGGGCGACCGCGACCAGGCCCACGAACAGCCCCGCGACCGGCGAGGCCATCGTGGCGAGCGCCGCCAGCGGGGCGGCGACCAGGGCCTTCGCCCAGCGTTTGAACCGCCACCGGTACGGCCAGCAGAACACCGCCGCGACCGAGCCGAGCGCGAACACCGTGCCGAGCCCGAAGGTGACCCGGCCGGAGATCGCGTTGCACAGGAACGCGAAGACCCCGGCGAGCGAGGCCCACAGCGGGTTCCTCACCGCCCGGCTGCGGATCAGCACCATCGTCAGCAGACCGGCCGAGAGGGTCCCGGCGATCATCATCGTCGTCCGCACGCCGAGGACCGACATCAGATACGGCGACACCACGCTGTACGACACCGGGTGCATACCGCCGTACCAGGCGAGGTTGTACGCCGAGTCCGGGTGCCGGCCGACGAACTCCGCCCACGCGTCCTGCGCGGCGAGATCGCCGCCGCTGTTCGCGAACGTGAAGAACCAGATGATGTGCAGCACGCCCGAGAGCGCCGTCATCGACAGCGCGGGGTGCCGGAGCAGCCGCTGCCGCAGCGGTTCCAGGGCGGCGAGCAGACGGGCGCGCGCGCCGGGGCGCACCCCGGCGCCGGGCTCGGCCGCGCGCCGGTCCGGTTCAGTCGCGGACCGGCGTATTCGCGGGCCGGATCCCGGGCCCGGATCCGCGTCGTCGGCGTGTGTCGGCTCCGCTGTGGCCACCTGAAGGCACTCCCCGTGTCCCGTCTTCCGTTCTCGGCCGCTTCCCTCGGAGTACCCGGCCGCGTTCCGTCCAGTTCGCGGCCCTGTCCCGGGACCGGCGACCTGCCCCGTTTCGTGACGCTAGCACGCACCCCGCCACGGGGCTCCCGGGTGGGGGCTCCATGACGGGGTGCGCGGGGGACGGGGACGGGGCGCGCGGGGGTCCGGGCGCGGGACGGGCCGGGGCCGTACGGCCCGTCCGCCGGTCAGCCCAGCCGGGTCAGTCTGGCGCCGATGCCGGGCTCGGCCAGGTCCTTCCGCAGGGCCACCGGGACCTTCACCGCACCGGCCGAACCGTCACCCACGGTGAGCGTCCCGACCCGGGTGCCGGCCTTCGCGGTGTGCGGGACGGTGCCGGACGCGAAGGACAGCTTCACCTTCATCCCGGCCCAGCCGGCCGCCGTGACGTCCTTCGTCACCACGACCGGGGTACGGCCGCCGAGCCGGTCGTCCACGTACCCGACGACGTCCCCCTTCTTCACGATCTTCGCCGAGGTCAGCGCGGACTGGGCGGCGAGCAGCGCCGTCTTGCTGACCGCATTGACCGTCTGGAGGATCTCCCGCTTGTGCTGGCCGAGTATCGCGCCGACGATCGTCACCGTCTGTCCGCCGACCTGCTTGCGGGAGGCGAACAGCAGGTTGCCGCCGGCCGCGGTGGTGCTGCCGGTCTTGATGCCGATCGCGCCGATGCGGTACGGCAGCTCGTTGTAGTTGGGCCAGAACTTCCCGGACGGGTCCGTCCAGCTGGCCGCGCTGCTGATCGCGACCAGCGCCGGGACCTTCACGAACGCGCGGCCCAGCTTCACCTGGTCCTCGGCCGTGGAGACGGTGGTCTCCTTCAGCCCCGAGGGGTCGGTGTACGTCGTGCGGGTCATCCCCAGTTCCTTCGCGGTGGCGTTCATCTTCTTCACGAACGCCGCCTCCGAACCCGCGTCCCAGCGCGCGAGCAGCCGGGCGATGTTGTTGGCGGAGGGGATCAGGACGGCCGACAGGGCCTGCTTCTCGGTGAGGGTCTCACCGGCCTTGACGGTGTCGAGCGTCGACTCGCCGGCCTTGTTGTAGCCGCCCTCCTTCTCCGCCCTCGGGTCGACCTTGATCTTCGGGCCCTCCTGGCCCGGCTTCAGCGGGTGGTCCTTGAGGATGATGTACGCCGTCATGGTCTTGGCGACCGAGCCGATGGCCACGGGGGTCTGCTTGCCGAAGTGCCCCATCGTGCCGACGCCGTCCACGTCCATCCAGCCCTGGCCCTCGCCGGGCCAGGGCAGCTGCGTGCGGTCGCCGGCGAAGGTGTAGCTGTCCTTGCCGGTGAGCGCGAGGGTGGGCGCCGGCAGCGGGCGCACGGCCTGTACGACCGCGAAGATGATCGCCAGGAGCAGGACCAGGGGGGTCCAGATCTTGATCCGGCGCACGAGCGTGCGGACCGGGGTCTCCGGGGGCGGGGGCGTGTTCGTCAGCTCCGCCAGCAGGTCCAGCGGGGGCTTGGGCGGGAGCGGCTGCTGGGTGGTGCGCTCGGGACCGACCTGGGGGACGGGGGTGGTGGCGTCCGGCGCCTTGGCCTGGGTGGCCGGCTTGCGCAGGTCGTCCTTCAGCGCGACGAACTTGCTGGTGCGTTCGGGGTCGGACTCGGGGGTCCTGGGCTTGGCTTCCGGCTTGTCCTCGGGCTTGGCTTCCGGCTTGCCCTGCGGCTTGCCGCCGAGCTTGAGCATGGTCGTCGGCTGGTCGACGGGGGGAGTCCCGGGGCGGACGGCCTTGAAGACGGTGGTGGGCTGGTCGACACCGGTGTCCTTGGCGGCGGGGTCCGTGCGGGGCCCGTCGTCGTCCGCCGCCTCGGCTTCGCCTTCGGCGTCCTCGTTCCCACCCGCACCACTCGTGCGGCTCTCGTCGGCTGCGGGTGGCCCCTGCGGGGCGTCCTCGCCGTCGGCGGCCTCCGGCCCGTCCCCGTCCGCAGCCGCCTCGGCCACGCCTTCGCCGCTCGCCTTGTCCTCCGCGCCGGTTGCGGCCGCCGCCTCGTCCTCGGTGGCCGTCTTGGCGTCCGCCGCGGTGTCCGCGTCCGCGTCAGCGACCACGTCGGTGTTCACGTCCGCGTCAGCGACCACGTCGGTGTTCACGTCCGCGTCCGCCTCGCCCTTCGCGTCCGCGTCAGTTGCGGCCTTCGCGTCCGCGCCAGTCTCGGCCTTCGCGTCAGTCGCGCCCTCCGCGTCCGCGTCCGCGTCCGCGTCGGTGTCGGCGTCCTCGTCCCCGGCCGGCTCGGTGTCGGCGGTGTCCTTCGTCTCCGGCTTCGTGCGGGTGTCGGACGGGGTGTCAGCCCCGGCCTTCGAGGCGGTCTCCGCGTCCGCGTCCGCGTCCCCGTCCGCGCCGGACGGCCCCCCGGGCCCGGCCTCCGTCTTCGGGGCCTTCTCGGCGGTGTCGTCGGCGTTCGCGGGTGTCTCCTGGCTCGGCTCCCGTACCCAGGACGACACCGCCGCCTGGAGGGCGGGGTCCTCGGGGTCGGCCGACTGCTCCCGCGCGGCCGGGGTTTCGGGTCGTACCGTCAGGACTTTCGTCGCCGTGTCGCCGCCCGAGGACTTCCGTTCGCGGGACACCGCGAGACGCGGATCACGCGCCTCGGGAACCGAACCCGCACTCCCCGACGTCGGTTCCGCCGACGACTCGCGCTGCTTCGACCTGTCGGGGGACTCGCCCGCCACCGATGCCTCCTCCATGCGCCGCACGCCTGGGCGTGCGCCCTGTCCGAACCATGTACCAGTGTCCTGTGTGAGGGCTTGGCCCCTGCGGTAGACGAGAACGACATACCTACCGGTTCCCTCACGAACCGGCCACGCGCTCTCGACAGACCAATGTGAGAGGGGTCACCCTGTCATTCATCCACGCGGGGAGGCATGGATGGGCAGGAGCCGCAGAACACTTCCGGAGGAGCTTCTGTTGCTCGCACTGGACCCGGCCACGGGTACCACTGCGCAGCCGCAGTCGCTCGACCTCGGTCTGGCCGGTGCACAGCTAGTGGAGCTGGCGCTGGCCGGACGGATAGCCCCAGACGGGGATCGTATCGCCGTGGTGGTGCCACGGCCGACAGGAGATCCGACTCTGGACTGCGCGTTGGAGTTGCTGCGAAGGCGTGGCGCTCCCGTGCGTGCCGTCCACTGGATCGGAGGGCCCCGGCTGGGGCTCAGGCAGATCTACCTCTCGCATCTGGAGCGGTGCGGCATGGTCGCCGCCGTGCCGGGTCAGATGTGCGGGGTGCTGCCGACGACGCGTTACCAGGCGACGGACACCGCCATCAGCCGGGAGATCCGTTCCCGGCTGGATTCCGCGATCCGCACCGGCGTGCCGCCGGACCCGCGGACCGCGGCGCTCGCCGCCCTGGCGCACGCCGTCGGGCTCGGCAAGCACCTCTACCCGGGGAACGAGGGCCGCTCGTCCCGGTCACGGTTGCGGGATCTGATCCGGCACGACCCCATGGGCGGGCTCGTCGCCCACGCCGTCATGGACGTGCAGAACGGCGCGGTCGCACAGCCGCGCCGCGGTCAGGCCCCGGCCGGCCGGCAGCCCGCGCCCGGCGCCAGGTCCGCGCCGGAACCCGCGCGCGGGGTACCGATGCAGCCGCGTCGCGGGTCCATGGCGCGCGCCGTGGCCCACTGAGCCCTAACCCCGGTCCCCACAGACCCGGTTCGGGAGCCGCAGGTCCGAGCGGGGCGGTGAGATCTCTGGTCTCGCCGCCCCGCTCGACCGCGTCCCCGGCCGCATATCCACGGTTTCCCAGCGGTAGAAAGCACCGTGGTGGCAGTCTGCTCAACAGCAGATACGCAAAGTGTTAAGCAACAGGCAGGCAGCCGGAGGTGCGCGTCCCGTGGCGTCCAATGTCAATCCCACCGTCAGGCGGCGCCGGCTGGGCCAGGAGCTGCGCAGGCTCCGTGAGCTCAAGGGCATGACGGCCGAAGAGGTGGCGGAGCGGCTGCTGGTGTCGCAGTCGAAGATCAGCCGTCTGGAGAACGGCCGGAGAAGCATCAGCCAGCGCGATGTCCGCGATCTGTGCGGGGTGTACGAGGTCGAGGACCAGCGGATCGTCGACTCGCTGATGGAGATGGCCCGGGACTCCAGACAGCAGGGCTGGTGGCACACCTTCGGTGACATCCCGTACAGCGTGTACATCGGTCTGGAGACGGACGCCGAGTCGCTGCGGGTTTACGAACCCCAGCTGGTGACCGGGCTGTTGCAGACCCGGGCCTACGCCGAGGCGCTGGTGCAGGGCGCGTTGCCGGAGACGTCGACCGCGGAGATCGAGAAGCGTGTCCAGGTGCGGATGCGCCGACAGGAACGTATCACCGCCCAGGCCAACCCCCTCCGGCTGTGGGTGGTGCTGGACGAGGCCGCGCTGAAACGGGTCGTGGGCAGCCGCCTGGTGATGCGGGAACAGCTGGAGCACCTGATCGAGATGTCGCAGCTGCCGCACGTCACCGTGCAGGTGCTGCCGTTCGACGTGGGCGCACACCCGGGGCTCAACGGCCAGTACGCGATCCTGGAGTTCGCCGACGCGGCCGACTCCAGCGTGGTGTACCTGGAGGGCGTGACCAGCGACCTGTACCTGGAGAAGGCGCAGGACGTGCAGAAGTACGCCGTGATGTACGAGCATCTGCGGGCGCAGTCCCTCAATGTGGAGGCGTCCCGGAAATTCATCGCGGACGTGGCGAAAGAGTACGCCGACTGACGCGGGACCACTCGGGGCGCGGGATCGTACACCGCCGGTCCACTCCAATGGAAGGCTCACCTGGAATATGCCATCCGGTCGAGTGAACGGCTCCTCCGCAGCGCGCAGTTGCCCGGTAGCGTCGATCACGCCAGTCAGACGACATGGTTGGCGTGAACCGCACTACCGCAACTCGCAACAGGAGTGGACATGGCACTGATTCAGGGCGCTTCGGAGACGTGGATGAAGTCCTCCTATTCCGCGGGCAACGGCGCCTGCGTCGAGGTCAAGTCGCCCACCGCCGCCGAACTCGCCGTACGCGACTCCAAGACGCCCGAGGGGCCGGTCCTGGCCTTCCCCGCCGACGCCTGGAACGCCTTCGTGTCCTCGGTCAAGGCGTGAGGGGTTCTCCCTGACCCTGGTCCGGACGACAACTGCACACGCACCACCAGGAGAGCCCTCTCGACCAGTCGCCGTCCTTGCCGAGAGGGCTCACCGCGTTCCACCGGGCCACCCGGGAGGCCCGGACCGTGCTCAGCCGAGCTGCGCCTCGATCGCGGAGACGACCTCGGCCGACTCCGGCTCCGTCTGCGGCGAGAACCGCGCGACGACCCGACCGTCCCGGCCGATCAGGAACTTCTCGAAGTTCCAGCGGATGTCCCCGCTGTGCCCCTCCGCGTCGGCGAAGTCCACCAGCCGCTCGTACAGCGGGTGCCGGCCCGCACCGTTCACCTCCACCTTCTCCGTCAGCGGGAAGGTCACGCCGTAGGTCGCCGAGCAGAACTCCGCGATCTCCTCGGCGGTGCCGGGCTCCTGCCCGAGGAACTGGTTGCAGGGCACGCCCAGCACGGTGAAGCCCTGCCCGGCGTACCGCTCCTGGAGCTTCTCCAGCCCGGTGTACTGCGGGGTCAGCCCGCACTTCGAGGCCACGTTCACGATGAGGACGGCCTTGCCCGCGAACCGTGACAGATCGGCGGAGCCGCCCTGGAGGGCCCCGATCTCGACGTCCAGCGGGGAGCCGCTGTGCTCAGTAGTCGTCATGCCCGGATGCTAGCCCCGCCGGATCACACGGCCCCGCCCGGCCTCGCCCAGGACGCGACCGGTTTCCTCGCCCGGCCTCGCCCAGGACGTCACCGGCCCCCCGTGTCACCGGCCTCCTCCCCCGCCTCGACCAGGACGTCGCCCGCCGTCGTCCGTACGTACAGCACCGACCGCCCGGCCCGGCGCCGGGTCACCAGCCCCGCCTCCCGGAGCACCTTCAGGTGCCGGCCCACCGACCCCAGCCCCTGCCCGGTCACGGCGGTCAGCTGGGTGGTGCTCAGGGGGGAGCCCAGCAGCACCAGCACCGCGGCCCGGCCCGCACCGAGCAGCGCGTTCAGCCCGGCGGGCACCACCCGGTCGGCGTCGCCGGCCAGGACACCGGCACAGGGGTAGACCACGGCGTACCGCTCGTCGTCCTCCCAGGCGACCCAGCCCGTGTGCTGCGCCGTCACCGGCACGAACAGCAGCTCGGCGCCGGAGATCTCGCGCGGCGGATACTCGTGCAGATTGATCTGGAACCGGTTGTCCCCGAGCCACCGCGTGCCGCCCGGCCGCAGGGAGTCCAGCACGCCGGCCCAGCCGCCCCGGCTCGCCTGCGCGGTCCGTGCCACCACATCCGCCTCCAGCACCCGCCGGCGCCGCCCCCAGTACGGTCGTACCGTCTCCTCCCACACCCACTCCAGCAGGACGGCCGCCCGCTCGGGCAGGTCGTCCCGGTCCAGCCCGGCGGGCAGCGGCCCTGCCAGCGAGAGCCGCAGGTGCGCGCGGGCGTCCGCCGGCCGGGTGGCGCGCACCCGGGCGATCCCGTCCCGGATGCTCTCGCCGTCGCGGGGCGTGGGCGTGAGGAAGTCGGCGATCCACTCCCGCCCCAGCCCCGCCCGCACCAGCCGGGCCGTCACCGGGTCGGCCGCGAGCCTGTCCCGGTAGGCGGGCAGGTGCGTGCCCAGCCAGGCGTGCTCGCCGGGATGCGCCCCCTGCCCGGCGTGCAGCAGCTTCAGCCCGGCGAAGGTCTCGGCGAGCGGCGAGATGACGAAGCGGCTCCGCGCCAGGGTGTCCGCGTTGAGCTGCCACCACCCCACGAGCGCCTCCTCGCACGGACCTTTCGCACGACGGCGAAACAATAACGACTCCGCCGCGGCCCGCCCGAGACTCCGCACCATGCCCAGCTACCGATCCCTGTTCCGCACCCCCGAGTTCACCCCGCTCTTCCTCGGCGCCGCCGCCCAGACCGCGGCCGGGACCGCCGGCGGCCTCGCCCTCGGCACGCTCGTGTACCGGACGACCGGCTCGCCCCTGCTGTCGTCGCTGAGCATGTTCGGCCCGTCCCTCGCCCAGGTGCTCGGCGCGACCCTCCTGCTCTCCGGCGCCGACCGACTGCCCCCGCGTACGACCCTCGCCGCCATCTCGCTGGCCTTCGCCGCGGGTACGGCGGTACAGGCGCTGCCCGGTCTGCCGCTCGGCGCGCTGTTCACCGTCGTCCTGGTCCTGGGTCTGGTCGCCTCCCTCGGCGGCGGGGTCCGCTGGGGCCTGCTCAACGAGATCCTCGCCGAGGACGGCTATCTGCCCGGGCGTTCGCTGTTCAACATGATGAGCGGGCTCATGCAGATCGCCGGTTTCGCCACCGGCGGCGCCCTGCTCGCCGCCCTCTCCCCGCGGGCCTGTCTGCTGCTGGCCGTGGCCCTGTACCTGACGGCCGCGCTCGTCCTGCGCCTCGGCCTCACCGCCCGCCCGCCCCGGGCCACGGGCCGCCCCTCGCCGTCGGCGACCTGGCGCGCCAACGCCGAGCTGTGGTCGTCCCGCCCGCGCCGCCTCACCTACCTGGGCCTGTGGCTGCCCAACGGCCTGGTCGTCGGCTGCGAGTCCCTCTACGTCTCGTACGCCCCGCACGCGGCCGGCACCCTGTTCGCGTGTGCCGCGCTCGGCATGTTCGCCGGGGACGCGACGGTGGGCCGTCTGCTGCGGCCCGCGACCCGGCGCCGGCTGGCCACTCCGCTCCTGATCCTGCTGGCGGCGCCGTACCTGGTCTTCTCCACGCACCCGCCGGTGCCGGTGGCGGTGGCCTGCGTGACCGTGGCCTCCGCCGGTTTCGGCGCGAGCCTGGTCCAGCAGGAGCGGCTGATGAGCCTGACCCCCGGCGACCTGGCCGGCCAGGCGCTGGGACTGCACTCGGCCGGCATGCTGACCTTCCAGGGCGTGAGCGCGGCACTGGCCGGCGCGGTGGCCCAGTTCACGTCGCCGGCGACGGCGATGACCGTGATGGCGACGGCCTCGCTCTGCACGACGCTGGCACTGGCCGCGGCCGCCCACCGAACCCCGTCCCGCCGCACCGCCGAGCCGGCGCGGGAGGGGTCACCGTCCTGACGCCGACGCGGCCGACCGGACCTCACGCCCGGTCGGCCGACCCCGGCATGATCCAAACGAGAGGCCCTAGGTGGCGTTGGCTAAGGCGGCCGGGGTACTCGGGGCTGCACCCACCGTGCGGGGCGCCCCGCAGGAACCCAGGCCGTCACGGCTCGACGGCTGCGGGGCACCCGGCCTCCCACATCTCCTTGCGAGGCCCCCGATGAGCCGTCTCTTCTCGCCGCTCACCCTCCGCGGCACGACCTTCCCGAACCGGGCCTGGGTGGCCCCCATGTGCCAGTACAGCTCGGTCGACGGCTATCCGCAGGACTGGCATCTGGTCCATCTCGGCTCCCTGGCACGCGGCGGCTCCGGCCTGGTCATGCAGGAGGCCACGGCCGTGGAACCCGAGGGCCGGATCACCCCCTCCGACGCCGGCATCTGGGATGACGGGCAGGCCGCCGCGTACAAGCGGATCACCGACTTCGTCCACGGGCAGGGAGCCATCGCCGGCATCCAGATCTCCCACGCCGGCCGCAAGGCGTCGACGGCACCGCCCTGGGAGGGTGACGTGTACGTCGAACCGGAGGCCGGAGGATGGCGGACGGTCGCACCGTCACCGCTGCCCTTCGGCGACTGGCCGGCCCCGCGGGAGCTCGGCGCGGACGACATCCGCGCTCTGGTCCGGGCCTTCGGCGAGGCCGCCGCGCGGGCGCTGTCCGGTGGCTTCGAGGTGCTGGAGATCCACGCCGCGCACGGCTATCTGCTGCACCAGTTCCTGTCGCCGCTGTCCAACCACCGCAGCGACGAGTACGGAGGCGATCTCGACGGGCGCAGCCGTTTCCTGGTCCAGGTCACCGACGCCGTGCGGGCGCAGTGGCCGGAAGACCGCCCGCTGTTCGTACGCTTCTCGGCCACGGACTGGGCCGACGGCGGCTGGACCCCGGAGGAGACGGTCGAGCTGTCGCGGCACCTGGTGGCCCACGGCGTCGATCTGGTGGACATCACCAGCGGCGGGCTCGTCCACAACGCCCGTATCGAAGTGGAGCCCGGCTACCAGGTGCCCTTCGCCCGAACCGTCCGCGAGGGCGCGGCCCTGCCCGTCTCCGCGGTCGGCCTGATCACCGCACCGGAGCAGGCCGACCAGATCCTCGTGGACCGCTCGGCCGACGCGATCATGCTCGCGCGCGAGCTGCTGCGCAACCCGACCTGGCCGCTCCACGCGGCCCATGTGCTCGGTGACGACGTCCCGTGGCCGAAGCAGTACCAGCGTGGCCGCCCACGTCATCGCTGAAGCCGTCGTCGTCCGAGCACCGGGAATTCGGCACAAGACAATGAGGTTTCCTCTGATATGAGCGATCAATCCACCAATGCCGCTTTCGCCGCGCCCCAGGGCGAGTCGATGCGGGCGCTGCTCGCGGCCGACCGTGTCGGCACGCTGGAGCAGATATCCGCCCTCAGCCGTGAGTTCGAAGGGATCGTCGAGGCGAACGCACTGGTGGCCATTGACGACGAGCACGACCCGGAAGGCGCGAGCACGGCCTTCGAGCGGGCGCACGTCGCCGCCCTGCTGTCCCAGGCGCGCGAGCATCTGGACGATCTCGATCGCGCCCTGGAACGGCTGGAGAGAGGCGACTACGGGCGCTGCGAGCGATGCGGTGAGCCGATCCCGGCGGAGCGCCTCGAAGTCCGCCCGGCGGCGAAAACCTGCGTGCGCTGTGCGTCCGTAGCTCGTTGAAGGGTGCACAGTCGAGGACGCGACCTTCTGCACAGGTCACAGGGCGTATCGCCCCCGTGCAGGAGGGCGAGACGCCCTGCCGCCCCGCTGGCTAACCCATGGTCTTGGCGCCGTCCAGGGACTCGCGGATGATGTCGGCGTGGCCGGCGTGCTGGGCGGTCTCGCTGATGATGTGCATCAGTACCCGGCGGGCCGACCATCGCGCGCCCGGCGGGGACCACGGGGCCTTCGGCAGTGGTTGTGTGGCGTCCAGGTCGGGGAGGGTGGCGACCAGTTCGTCGGTTCGGCGGGCTGCCTCGGCGTAGTCGGCGAGCACGCCGGCCAGCGTCTCGCCGGGCAGCATCCGGAACTCGTCGGCCCGTCGGGCCCAGTCGGTCTCGGTCATGGTGGTGAAGTCGGGCATCGCCGACGGGCCGTCCAGGATGAACTGCGCCCAGGAGCGCTCGACCGCGGTGACATGTTTGATCAGGCCGCCCAGGCACAGCTGGCTGGCGGTGGTCCGGCGCCCGGCCTGCTCGTCGGTGAGGTCACGGGTGGTGAAGCGCAGGAAGTGCCGATGCTTGGCCAGGGCCTCCAGCAAGTCACCGCGCTCGCCGGTGGCGGTCGGCTCATGGGCCGAGTCGTGGGTGGCCAGTTCGTTGACAGTCACGGTCTCGCTCATCGTCGCTGCCTTCTGTGGTTCGTTTTCCGCCGGGCAAGAAGGACGCTAGCGGGCCTGGAGGTCAGATGCTGACCTGAAGGGCCGGAGGGGTGAGGATGCTGAGGACCGAGGCGTCTTCGTACGACCACGACCGCCCGTGCGGCGGCTCGCCTCGGACCGCTTCGCCCGGCGACACGGGGAGCAGGGCAGGTCCGCGTTCATCGCGGAGACCGACGCGGTCGGCGGTCACCCCCAGGTTGACAGCCCGGAGGTAAGAGAGGGGAAGGCCGGCCAGGACATCTCCGCCCGGCGCGGTTCCGTGCGACGCGTGCCGGCTCGTCGGCGGACGCCTACGGTCCTCTCTTACCGGGTTCCGGTCAAGTGAGCGCGGACCGCCAGGGATGCATGACGAAGGCCAGTCAGGAGCGTGCTCCTGACTGGCCTTCCCCCATGTGCCCCCGGCAGGATTCGAACCTGCGACACCCGCTTTAGGAGTTCGATCAGCTAGTTGCGCGGCGTGCCGAAACGGGGCTCAGTGGTCGCTCGTGGGTCCGATCGTGGCCGCTTCGATGCGCCATCGTTCGTTGTCGTTGATGTCAGCTGGTGATGTCAGGCGGGCCGAGGAACGATGTTCACGGCCCGGTAGCTGTACCCGTCCTGTTTGAAGCCAGGGGCTTCCCACTGGAGGTCTACTTGCTGTCCCGGCGACAGCGTTCGGAAGCCCTTCACTTGGATGTGGGAGTAGTGGCCCCAACATCCGCCGGGAGTGTCGGGGGAGTCGAGCACGCCCCACCCTTCCTCGTCGTGCCACTCGCGGACAGTCGCAGTCACCATGAGTGAAACCTTACGGCTTCGTCTGTGCTGGCAACCGGGGATCTCAACTTGGGAAGCTAAGCGCATCTAGGGCTTGTTCCGGGGCTGACCCGCGGCAGGAGCGGTATCGGTGCCCGATGGGCGGTCGACTGGCTCCCCGGTGTTCCTCCCCGGTGTTCCCCGTGGTTCCCCGCACGATCGGGCACACATCTGGCACGTACGACCACCCGGACTGAGAAGCTGAGCCGGTGACTGACGATGAGGTTGTCGAGGCGTTGCGGATCGTGGCCCGGGCGGGGACTTTGCCACCGCCCGCAATACCGGAGGCTGTCGCTGCGGCGGAAGAAGTCATCGGGTTCCCGCTGCCCTCTCTCCTGCGGCGCCTGTACGTCGAAGTCGCCAACGGCGGATTCGGCCCGGAAGAAGGAGCCCTGGGGGTGAGCGGTGGGGCTGCGCAGGGCAACTTTGCGGACATCGCCGAGCTGTACCAGGACGGCCCGGATCCGTCCGGCCGCATCCCGGCCGGCCTGGTGCTGATCTACGACTGGGGCTGCGCCATCTGGTCGCTCGTCGACTTTCGCGACCCCGCGGGTGGCATGTGGTGCAGCCACGAAGGCGAGTGCTGGCCCCAGGGCGTGAACCTCGCAGAATGGCTGACCGGCACGTTGGCAGGAACCCTGACGGTGGAAACACTGCTGGAGAGCCGACCCACTTCGTAGACCAGCCGTCTCACTGCCCTGAGCTGGCGCTGCTCCATGGGAGTTGCCGACTTTGGACCCACGACTTCTTCGTCCCGAAGCAACTTGCACAGCCTGCCCACCTTGGACCAGTGCTCATCTGACCTGCTGCGACGGTCCGTGAGTGTCCGTGCTCGTCCGCCGCTGTCCGTCCGCGTTGTCACGCAGTTAGACACTCACCGCTGCGGCTCACGTCGAGGTGCTCAGATCGGCGTCGTGCAGCGCAGCGAGTTCCCTCAGGTCGTTCGCGACCATGACCTGGGCGAGACGACCCGCGACCGCCACGACCTTTGGCCAAGTGGGTGCCTGTAGATACTCCGCATCGGTGTTGTTGGGTGCCTCGGCCGCCGCGGCGTTGAGCATGGTGCCCAGCTCACGCATGAGGGCGACCTCTTCCTCAGTCCTCAGACTGACTCCGAGGTATCGCTCGGGTTTGTCGGCATCGCAAAAGTCATCGAAGAGCGTGTGAAAGACGTGGTCCAGGTTCTCGAACACCGACGGGTCAAGCCAGACGTCCTGCTGCCATGGCGGATTGGCCAGAGCCAGGACTACGGGTACGACGTGGACTCGGTGGTTCGCCAGGAGACGGGCGTCTTCGCTCACGGGGCCGAGCCTAGTGACGAGACCCTGCCGATGCGCTGGCGTTTCCGGGGAGCCTAGTGCAAGAAGGTCCCCATTTTGCCGTACGGCCACCCCTGGGTGGAAACGCGTACGGTCCGGGCGCGCTGACCTGGGGTTTCGCTGCTGCGCGCTGCGGCGGACGCGCCGACCGACCAGGCGCGCGTATGTCTCGCTGCACTCCCACCGGCCTCAGTCACGGTGCAGTGCCGTCGACCGGAGCAGCCACGCCAGCCGGGGCGTGCGGACGAGTCGGAGTCGATCGCCTCCAAGCCCTCAGCTTGGGAAGCTGCGAGCACTAGCGGTGCATTCGACTGCTGACCTTGGCGAACGGTCTGAGAGCTGCCTGTCGGCCTCGGCTGCGTTCACCGTGGTTCCCCGTTGTTCCCCGCTCGATCTGGTGCGCATGTGGTGCGGCCGGGATCATCCGCGTTGAAACCCGATGCTCACCTGAACACGCAGACGACGCGCCCATAGTCTTCGATCTGCTGCTGTTGTTCGTCGGGACGAGGTGCGTGCTCGTTGTCTCCACACCTGAGGACTGTTCCGTCGTCTCCCTCAAATACGGAGACAACGCCTCCGTGATGGCTACAGGCTCCTGGGCGGCCGATGGAGTCTGACGGCCACCCGTCTGAGCACTCGTAGCCCTGATACGTCCAGCGAACTGGCGTGTGCGTGGCGGATGGAACTCCAGAGCTGACCGGCGGATCCTCGTCGTCATCGTTCCACCCACTGAGTTGGGCTGTGATCGGGAGGACGACGAAGATCCCTACGCCGATAAGGCCGGCCACGGAGTAGGCCACCACCCGAGCGACCCGCCACGCGCGGCTCTCGACGAGCCTTTGCAGGAGACTGCGCACGGAAGACTTCTAGCAGAGCAAGCGGCTCTAGCGGGCTTCTTCGCCGACGTTGGCGGCAGCTCTCCAGAGCGTCAAGTGGCGGACTGCTGGTCGTCGTGTCTGGCATTCCGCAGACCCACCAACACGCTTTCCAACTGTGGTGGTGGGGCGGTGGGTTGTGTGCAGGGGCGTTCAGCTGCGTTCATGGGCGGCTGACTGTCGGTGCGGGGACAGCTTCGGGTCTCGCCAGAACGGCAGCGAACGGGGGTGAACGAGACGGAAACTGAGACGGGCGGCCATCACGGGTTCACTGGTCACGGACCTGAAGTGTCGTCACGTTCACCGCGGTTGCCACGGTTCCACATGACGGCATCTTGCCCGCTGGGTGTAGCCGCCGGGCACGTCGACGCTGACGGAATTCCAGAACGGCTCGGCCTCGCGGAAGTGACCGCCGCCCGTATGCCACTGGACTCCTGGGTAGGCGTGGCGCAGGGACCGAAGAGCGGCTGAGGCGAGGCCGCAGCGCTTAAAGCCCTCATAGGAGTGAGGCGCTTCGACCCAGCCGATCTTGCACAGGTTGCAGACCACGTACTCAACCTCGAAGGCCAGGTCGGATCGGACGTAGGCCGCACGGATGCGCCAGCCTGTTCGCTCGTAGTGGCCGGCGGGCCGGTCGACCCAGGGTTCCGGTGGGGTGGCGGTCCCGTCGAAGTGGTACGACGCCGGGTTCAGCCACCGGCGAAGCCGGTCCCGCCAGGTCGGTTTGTCGGGCCACTTCCGTACCCAGTACACGTGGTCAGCGCGGCGCGCCACAGCGCGGATTGCCGCCTCTCTGTCCGCCATGCGCTCTCCTCTCCGGGCTCTGGAGTCGCCCTCAGCCATGGTCCGGCGGGCGGGAGGCTGCTGTACAGGACAGCGTATGGACCTCACTGGTCGTGACTGCTCCTCACGGTCGTCGTGGGAAATACAGGGTTCCTGTCCCTGTGCGACGAGGCGGCAGCAACACTGGTCTAGTGGACTGGCTTACACCCTTTATCGGACTTGTCGGCGTAGTCGTTGGTGCCGCCACCTCCTACGCCTCGACCCACCAGGTGCAGAAGCGACAACTCGCTGACGCTCGACTCGCGCGTGAGGAGGCAGAGCGGGCGGCCGTGGTTACCGCCAACGCCCAGGCGCTTACGGCGTTGTTGGGACACGTAAGGAAGATGCCGCCCGACTCCACATTGGCAGATGTTCCTTCGGATACATACGAGCAGCTTGTCGAGCGTGAGCAGGCCTGGGGAAAAGAACTGCATGAATATCTAGAACCGGCGCGCGTAGCAGCACTAGAAGTGCGCGATGAGGAACTTCGCACGCTCCTTCTCGACGGCCTGACATGGATCCATGATTGGGATTGGATCAATCTCGGTCCCTACAGGCGAAGTCGAGAGTGGCTCATAACGGGAACGGTTCATCACCTGATTTCCTGTTTGTTTGCATGGAAGCGCGGCGATGCACAAATGCCAGAGCCGAATGGTCGCTATAGTCGCTACAAGGAGGCATGGGAGTACGAGGAGGAAAGACGACGCATTGAGGCCGAGGAGATCGAGGCAGAGCGTCGCGGCCAACGCCATTGACGCGGGCCGCGATCTCTAAGTGGAGTTAGGGCGATGCCTGCCGAGCTGCTTGCGCTCGGTTCAGTAGGTACTCGCTGAACCGTTGAGCCTTGGTTGCCCTTTCCAGGATTACGCCTTCTTGGTCAAGATAGGTAGCAGACCATTCCTTGAGATTTTCGAAGAGAGTTTTGATCTCTGTTTCCTCGACTCCAGCGCTCCTGGAGGCTAGGGGGCGGAGTTGCTGCGGCCTTCGAATGGGACCACCGTTCAATTTTTCCACGATGAGCATGGATAGATGGAACTTAAGGTTGCTCTTTTGAGACACGTTGGCTTCGGCGGCATCAGACAAGATGAAGTTGTCCACTTGGCGCTGTAGTCTTGCGCACCAGAGATAGGTCTGCAGATCAATTGACGAGTTGAAAACGAGACGGTAGTCTTCATCGTTCTTAAGTAGCGAAGAAGGCTTTCCGCGAGATTTGTCCGGGCGCGCCAGTCCCATCGCTGTGACGGACGCTCCAACGAATTGAATGCTCACAATTTTGGCAGGATCCTTGCCGTCGTTCTTGTAATATCCTTTCCTCCTGTCGTAGTACCAGCCTTGGGTCAAAAAATAGTCCTCGATATTGCGTTGCACCTCATCCGTTGCACGCAGAGAGGCGTCAGTAATTGCTGTTTGGCGATTGGTAGCCCTGATGACCATATCTCTGGTTGCGGCGTCAGCAGTGACGATAATCCGCACGAGAAGCATGCGCTCTGCGGCTTCTTCCGTAGCGTTTCCTCTGAGCGCTTCAAAAATTTCGTGACTGGTCTGCAAACCATTCACGATCTGAATATTTGATAGGGAGTAGGTCTTCGCTGTACTCGTAGCTTCGCTGCAAATCAGGGTGACGCCATTGTTTAGCCACCAAAACTCAGGGCTTTCGGTAGCCGTCAAGGACTGGCGAATCTCCTGATTGACCGACACGTTACCTTGATAGTCTCTGACGTTCCATTCGAAGAGGTGCCGACGGAGTCGACCGTTCTCATCTACGATCAAGTTGTAGTAGTCCCTCAGCTTCACGAGGGCTACATGGGACTGTCCGCTTGTGGCGCTTTCTTGATAATTCATAGCCAAGGTGTAAGGCGGACGTTCGTTGTACCTAGCCAATAGCTCTTTATCGCCGAGAAGCTCTACGGAAATTGTCCGTGCGTCCGGCACTGAAGAGAGAATCACCTGCTTCAGGGCGTGTAGTTTTGCCTCGAACTGCGGTGTGATGTTGCTGGAGTCTCCTGGAGTGGCATAAATAACGTTTACGCTGATTCGGGGGCGGCGCGTGAGGAGCTTCTCCCAGGCGGCGCGGAAGATTCCGAAGCGTGCCAGAAGCGTGGGATTGTATAGAACGGATAGATCGTCAAGGGGTTGCGAGAGGTCCAGCAATCGGCGCATTGTATTCTCTAGCTTTTCTGCCACCTCCTCGGCGAAGCTGGGTGTCCGCTTAGCCTGCACCACCCAGAGTTCAAGGTTTCTATCTTGCCCGAAATCGGTGGGGCGGCTTGTTTCTGACACTACATCTGAGTCTTCATCTAGCAGCGTGTCGTCGAAGAAAACGTACACTGAGTCAATGGCGCCATCCTGCCCGCCGCCTACAATCCCCGCTTCAATATCCTCAAGCCCCAGCCCAAATGACCGCAATGCAAGCTCGGATGCGAAGACTTCAAAGGCGGTGCCCCCGTCGACCGTAGGTAGGTTCTCTTCTTTCCATGCATCAAAGATTCGCATGATCAGCATCTGCGCGTTGCTGGGCATTTTCGGCATATGAGGACTCCCACCCGTCAAGAGATGTTGCGTGCTGAACGTACCATTGAGGTGCGTGGCTGTGCAGTGCTTTCACGGGTTTAAGGGTTGTAGAGGGCGGTGCTCTCATTCTGGCTGGTCGTCCGTGGGTATCCGGGTTAAACGTAGGTTGCGGCAGCATGGCAGTCAGGTCGGTGGAGCGGCTTTGGGGTGGCGCTGCTTTGGCGCGAGTGATCATGGCCTCGTAAGCTTCCGGCGCGTCGGGCAGTCTGTGGACCTGCCCGGTAAAGCACGACGTTGGGGCCACGATCTTCGAGGCTCGCGCCAAAGTGGCTCCGTAAAGGCGTGGAGCCGACCGCCCCAGCCACGACGTACCCCTTCTCTGACATCAGGTGGCTGATTGCTGTGCGCGCGGCACGGGCGCCGGCCGGGCTGGAGCGGGGCGGAGACAGGAGCGCAGGCCCGGCCGGGGGCCGGGCCGCGCGGTGAGCGGAGCGAGCCGCCTTGAACCAGTAGAGAAAGTTGTAACTCAGTCTGTCGGGCCGGGCTTGAAGTCGTACGCACACGGCGGGAGTCCGGCTGCTTGGCGGTGCGCGAGTGGCAGGAAGAGCACGGGCCGGATCGTCCACGTGATGCGGGTCTTGGCGTGGGTCACCGAAACCGTGCACGGCTCGGCGCGCAACAGGGCTCGTCGGGTCGCGATGCGGCCCTCGTACAACCACTCCCACACCTCGTCGGAGGCGTCAGCGTCTAGGGCCGGTGAGATCGTGCGGAGCGCGACCGCTACCCAACGGTCGGCCTGGGGTGCCGAGTACGCGTCGAACGATGCCATCAGCGCCGGCCCCCGCTGCTCGGTCAGGTCCTCGGTCCAGCACTCGCACCAGTAGCCCCGCTGCGGCGGCTTCAGCATGGGTGGCCTCCCAGACGGGCGTCCGCGTACAGCTCCGCGGTGACCGTGTGGCCCTGGTCGCTCTCGTGCACGACGACCCGGTGGGCGATGGCACTGACCATGTCCAGCCCGCGGCCGTGCTCGGCGTCCTGGTCCTGGTGCTCGACCTTCGGGGCCGTGGCCGTGCCGCCGTCGTCCGTGACTGACACCGCCACCACCTGAGCCGAGACGGCGACCGCCAGGTGGAAGCTGCCGTACTCCCGGCCGCTGGCCGTGTGCAGGATCGCGTTCGCGCTCAGCTCGCTCACGATCAGTTCGGCGTCTTCGGCTAAGGGGGAGCCGCGCAGGATGTCGCGCGTCCAGCGGCGGGCCCGGCTCACTTCTTCGGGGAATCCTGGGCAACTCAGTCCCCAGACCCGGACTGTACTCGTATACTCGTGCATACAAGTTCCTTCGTGCTGGTAGGCCGCCATGTGCAGCGGGTTCGGGCTAGACGAGTTTCACGCCGTCGTGGGCGCGGATGGCCGGCGGGATCGTCGCGTCGAGTGCGTCAAGGACGCGGATCGCGTACGCCTCGTCGGCAAGCTC
The DNA here is from genome assembly GCF_040704595.1 of Streptomyces sp. NPDC046870. Lineage (NCBI taxonomy): Bacteria > Bacillati > Actinomycetota > Actinomycetes > Kitasatosporales > Streptomycetaceae > Streptomyces > Streptomyces sp. NPDC046870. Next base: position 218,178 of record NZ_JBEYXM010000004.1, on the reverse strand, counting down.
GGTGACCTCTTCGCGGGTGGCCCAGCGCAGCGCGCGGGTCTCGTCACCGGTGGTGGGCACACCGTCGGCGGCTTCACAGCGGAAGACCAGCGAGACGATCAGGCCCTTCATGTTCTTGTAGACGCCGGTCAGGGTCGCCGGAAGTGCGATCTTGATTCCGGTCTCTTCGAGGACTTCGCGCTGGAGGGCTTCCGGGATGGTCTCCTCGCGTTCGAGGACACCGCCCGGTGGCTCCCAGTGGCCGTTGTCCCGGCGCTGGATCAGGAGGGCCCGACCGTGGTCGTCCACGACGACCCCGGCGACGCTCACGGAGTGCGGGCGTTCACTGCTCACGTTCCTCGGCCCTCTCGGCTGGCTAGGCTCTCCACCGTAGCAACAACACTCGCCCACTCGTCTAGATACCTAAAGGAGTACTCACGTGAGCCCTCTTTCTTCGGGCCTCCTCGGTGATCTCGACCCCACGAGCGATCGTGCGGTCTTCCGGCAGATCGTCGACCAGCTCCGCGAGGCCATCGACCGTGGGCGATTCCGCGAGGGCGAGAAACTGCCCTCTGAAGCCGACCTTGTCGACCACTTCGGGGTGTCCCGGATGACGGTCCGCAACGCCTTCTCCATCCTCCAGGGTGAAGGCCTGGTGCACGCCGAGCACGGCCGGGGCGTCTTCGTGCGACCACGACCGCCCGTGCGGCGGCTCGCCTCGGACCGCTTCGCCCGGCGGCACCGGGAGCAGGGCAAGTCCGCGTTCATCGTGGAAGCAGACGCGGCCGGCAGCCACCCCCAGGTGGACAGTCTGGAGGTCAAGGAGGAGAAAGCTAGTCAGGACGTCTCCGCCCGGCTGGGCTCGGTGCGGCGCGTGCTGGCTCGTCGGCGCCGGTACCTGCTCGACGGGCGACCCGTCGAGTTCGCCACCTCCTACCTCCCGCTCGACATCGCCCGCGGAACCCCCATCGCCGAACCCAACCCCGGCCCCGGCGGCATCTACGCCCGCCTCGAAGAGCTGGGTCACCGCCTCGACCACTTCGAGGAAGAGATCCGCGCCAGGATGCCCTCGCCCCCAGAGGTGAAGCTCCTGCACCTGGCGGCCGGCGTGCCGGTCATCCACCTCATTCGGACGGCCTTCGACACCGAGGGTCGGGCCGTCGAGGTCTGCGACACGGTGATGGCGGCGGACGCGTACGTGCTCTCGTACCAGCTTCCGGCTACGTGATCAGGTGGGCGGCGGCACAGCTCTAAGCGGTCGGCTCGTCCTCGCCGTCGGTGGCAAGGGCAAACATGTGGCCGATGTTGGTCCACATGAGGTTCTCTCGCCAGTCGGGCTTGTCGAGCATCCAGCCGAGGAGAGCCTGCAAGACCTTCTCCTGGGACACCGTTCGGGTCTGGTAGTGCTCCGCAGGGACACCGTTGCGGTATTCCAGCTGGTAGGTGTTGTTGTCGCGGAACCAGACCTGGATGTACCAGTCGCCCTCCCGTTCCTCATCCCGCCGTTCAAGGATCAAGTACTCGTTGCCGCGTCTCAGGTTGGCGAGCATGGTTCCTACTGCCGGCTTCGTGGGGCGCTTCAGCTCGTAGCCACGGCCGTTGGTCGCTATCAGCATGGGTGGATTCTGGCGGGTGGGCCTGACATCGGCCGCAGGACGCTTCTCCGAACTCGAACACCCCAAACACGCTTACTCGTATAGACGAGTGGGTAAGTTATCTGGCAAGGTGAGTACGCGATCCCGATCAAGGGACTCGCAGGACCCATCTTATATAGACGAGTAGATAGGAGTGGGTCTTGCGCGCCATCCGCGTGGAGACATCCGGAGCGACGATCCTCCTGTACCCAGGTGCGAAGGTCCTCCCGCAGTCGGAAGCGACCCGCCGTTGGGCGCAAGCCGTTGGGGATCGACTTCCATGAGGTGCGCATTGAGGCCAATGCGCACCGTCTCACCCTGATCTTCTCGGACTTGCAGGTCAGCGAGGTGCCGGTCGGGTATGCACCCTTTGCCACGGAGTAGCGGGGACCCCTTCCGCTCCAACGAGGTGCCGAACGGGCGTAGTGGCACGCATGTGGCACGGCGCCTGAAACGGCTAAGGGCCAGCCTGGGAGGGAATTCCTCCTGAGCTGGCCCTTCTCACTGTGCCCCCGGCAGGATTCGAACCTGCGACACCCGCTTTAGGAGAGCGGTGCTCTATCCCCTGAGCTACGAAGGCGAGGCGTTGGTCCACAGGGTACCGGATCAGGACGGGGGGACGTGGGTGAAGCGGGATGCGGTGTGGAGGTCCTGCTGGATGTGGGCCGCCGTCGCGTGCAGGGCGGGCAGGAGATCGGCGACGACGTCCGGCAGGGTGCGGCGGGCCGCGTGGGTGGAGACGTTCAGGGCGGCCACCGTCCGGCCCGTGCGGTCCCGTACCGGTACGGCGATGGACCGCAGACCCGATTCCAGTTCCTCGTCGACCAGGGCGTAGCCCTGCGAGCGGACCTCGGTGAGCGTGGGGGACAGGGAGGCGGAGGTGTCCGCCAGGAGGACGCGGCCCAGGGAGGTCGCGGTCGCCGGCAGCCGTGTGCCCACGGTGATCTGTACGGTCAGGACCCGGCTCGTGCCCGCCCCGGCCGTGTACTGGATCTCCTCGCCGTCGTTCGTCAGCACCGCCAGTGCGGCCGGTTCCCGTACCGCGTCCGCCAGGGCCCGCAGGTGCGGTTCGGCCAGGCGGGGCAGTGTCGTCCGGGACAGGGCCGGGAAGCCGAGGTCCAGGACGCGCGGGGTCAGGGTGAACGTGCGGTCGGGGTGTGCCGCCACCAGGCCCAGGTGCTCGTGGGTGAGCAGCGCCCGGCGTGCGGTGGCCCGGGACAGGCCGGTCGCGCGGGCCACCTCCGTCAGGGACAGTGCGGAGCGGCCCCCGCCGAACGCCGTCAGCACCGTCAGGCCCCGGGCCAGCGACTCCACGAAGTCCCGGCCGAGTTCGTGCTTGGACGCCGTGGTCCAGGTCGCCAGGCCGGCCGGTGCCGGACCCGGCTCGGGTGCGGGTGCGGTGCGCAGGGCCGCCTCCATCGCCGTCACCGCCGTACGCAGCCGGGGCAGCAGGCTGGTGCGCAGGTCCGCGGCGGAGTGCCGGCTGGTGTGGCTGACCACGCTCGCCACGCAGGCCACCCGGCCGGTGCCGGGGTCCCGTACCGGTACGGACACCGCGACCAGGCCCGGCTCGATCAGCTGGTCGTCCACGGCCCAGCCGTCCCGGCGCGCCCGCTCGACCCTTTCCGCGAAGGCGTCGTCCGCGGGGTCCGCTCCGGGCGGTACCGCGGGGAAGGACGCGTCCCGTGCGTCCTGCGTGCGGCGTTCCCGCCAGCGGGTCCAGTCCGCTGCCGTCCACTCGGTCGCGAACAGCGCGCCCGGCGCGGTCCGTTCGGCCGGCAGCAGGTCGCCGATGCGGAAGCTCACGGACAGCGCGCGGCGGCGGGTGGCCTGGTGGATGAAGCGGATGCCGTCGAGGTCGGCGACCGCGAGCGACACCGACTCGTCCAGTTCGTCGGCGAGGGCGTCGGCGCGCGCGTCGAGCAGGGCGGGCAGGCGCAGGGCGGCCAGGTAGGCGTTGCCCAGCTCCATCACGCGGGGGGTGAGGACGACATCCCGGCCGTCGAGGCGGACGTAGCCCATGCGGCCAAGGGTGCCGGTGATCCGGTCCACCGTGGAGCGGGCGAGGCCGGTGGCCCGTTCCAGCGCGCTCGGGCTCAGCGTGCCGCCCGCCTCGGTGAGCCGTCGTAGCACCGCGACGCCCCGCAGCAGCGGTCCGACCGCCTCCGCCGGCGTCCCGTCCCCGGTGCGGGCGTCGGCATCCACTGCGGTCATCGCGGGCATCGTCTCTCCGGTACGGCATCCCATCGGGGCACGCCTACGGTAAACCTCTCCCGGCCGTGAGCCGGTCCCGTGCCCGCCCCCGCGTCAGCCGGATCGCGGTCTGCCCGGGAACCATCGATCACCAGCCCCCGGCCGCCCCCTCACGCCCCGACCCCCGCCCCCGCCCCCCTCGTGATCCGTATCCGGTAGTCGCCCTCCTCGTCCGTGCTCAGGACCTGGACGGTGATGCCGTGGCGGGGGTCCTTGAACGTCTCGCCGGAGGCGAACGGCGCGTCGGAGAGTTCGGCGTGGACGTTGGGGCTGCGGGTGCAGCCGCCGCTCTGGCGGTGGCTGTCGTAGACGGTGACCGGGCCGCGGCCGGTGTCGACGGCGCCGTCGACCTTGTAGATGAGCACTCCCGGGTGGCACACCGCCTCGTCGTTGCCGCCCTGCGCGCGTACCTCCAGCGCGTAGGTGCTGCCCGCGGTGACCGGCACCAGGACGAGCTTTCCGCCGCCCGGCCGGTACAGCGGGGACAGGGTGTACTCGGTGCTGCCCCTGGCCGCCGCGCAGCCGACCTGGTCGCCGTCCAGCCAGCCCAGCTTCCACTTGTGCCAGCCGAGCAGGTCGTTGTTGGCGCCCCAGTCCTCGCTCATGATGTCCCAGTGCCCGACCGCGCCCCCGCCCTCCTGGGTGTACAGGTCGGGCAGGCCGAAGGTGTGGCCGTTCTCGTGCGGCAGCACCCGGTAGCCGGTGCGGGAGTAGGAGCCGGAGCCGTCGTCCTGGCGGGAGTAGACGAAGGAGGCGTTGGATATGCGGACGCCGTCGGCGACCGGGGCGTCGTCGTTCCCGGCGAAGGTCACGGACAGCACGGTGTCCAGGGCGGAGGGGCCGGCGTTCGGGGTGATGAGCACGTTCAGCAGGTCGTAGTCGCGGAAGTCCACGGCCGGGTCGGCGGTGGTCACGATGTCCTGGACCAGGTTCCGGTAGCCGGGGTCGAAGGGCGCTCCGCGCTCTATGCCGTACGCCTGGAAGGTCTTCGGCATGCGCAGCCAGGTGGTGACGGGGGTCTCGGGGCGGTAGTCGAGACGGCCGTACGACGCGGTGCGGAACCACTCCTGGGTCTGCGGGAAGAACTCGTGGAAGCGGTCCATCGCGCTGCCCGGTCCGGGCGCGTCGGGGAAGTCCACCATCAGGGTCAGGGCGCGGACGGTGCCGGTGGCGCGGGAGTAGCCGGACGGGGTGGGCAGGCCCTCGGTCATCTGCACGTCCAGACCGCCACGGATCATGCAGGGGACGAGCGCGGAGTTGCGGGCCAGGCTGTCGGGCCCGGCGGCGAAGGTGGGCGCCGTGAGGTTCCCGGTCCCGGCCGAGGTGCTGACCGCGAGGGTCAGTGCGGTCACCATCGACAGGGCGGCAACCCGGCGCGGGCGTATCCGGCGGCGGGGGCGGGGCTGCGGCTGCGGCTGCATGCAGGGACCTTTCGCGCCACGGCAGCCGCCGGTCACCGGCTGCACCCTTGCGCTCACCCTGTGTCGACAGGCCGGTGGGCGCGCGCTGGAGGAGACCGATCGTGGGAAAGCGGGGCGGCGGCGGGGTGAATCCCGGCGGGTGGTGATTGTGTCTCAGGTCACACCGGTTCTTCCGGCGGGCGGGAAATAACCGGGGAGGGTTTCCCCGTTTAGCCTGTGTCCGACGGAAACGGGGACCGGCTCCCCGGATCAACGCCGGGCACGCGCACGCGCACGCTCACCGTCGAGCGGCCGCCGCCGAGTCACCGGGTGCGCCACGGCGCACCACCACGCAGCACCCCGACCTACCCGAGGAGTTCACCGTGCCCGCCACGACCGCCCCCTCCGCGCGCAAGGCGCCCCGGCCGCGCGCCGACGCCCTGCGCAACCGGGAGCGGATCATCACCGCCGCCCGGGAGATGTTCGTCGAGCACGGCCCGGACGTGCCGCTGGACGAGATCGCCCGCCGGGCCGGCGTCGGCAACGCCACGGTGTACCGCAACTTCCCCGACCGTGACGCCCTCGTCCGCGAGGTCGTCTGCTCCGTCATGGACCGGACGGCCGAGGCGGCCGAGCTGGCCCTCGCGGAGACCGGGGACGCCTTCGCCGCTCTGGAGCGCTTCGTGCACACCGCCGCCGACGAGCGGATCAGTGCGCTGTGCCCCATGGTGTCCAGCACCTTCGACCAGCACCACCCCGACCTGGTGGCCTCCCGCGAGCGCGTCGAGCAGCTGGTCGAGGAGGTCATGGGCCGGGCCAAGGCGGCCGGGCAGCTCCGGGCGGACGTCGGCGTCGGCGATCTGATGATCGTCGCGGCCCAGCTGAGCCGGCCCCCGGCCGGCACGGACTGCCTGCGCGGCGACCGCTTCGTCCACCGTCATCTGCAGTTGTTCCTCGACGGTCTGCGGGCCCCCGGCCGCTCCACCCTGCCGGGCCGGGCCGTGGACATCAGGGAGCTGCGCGACTGCTGACCGACGACCGACCGATCAGTTCAGCTCCCGCACCCGGTCCACCCTCCGTGGAACGGCCCGTCCGCCTTCCGCCCCTCCTCCTTCCGAGCACGGCCTCTTCATCGTTCCGTCGTACTCCGTTTTCTCGTCATTTTTCCGTCACACCTTTCGTCACCTCCTCCTTCACGAAGTTCCGGTCCTCTCCGTCACGAAGGTCCGGGCTTCTCCGTCACGAAGTCCCGAAGTGGGTATCTCCATGTCCGAAGCAGCCCTCAAGGCTCCCGGCGCCGCCGCTGCGAGCGGTGACGCCAACCGCTGGAAGGCGCTCGTGTTCATCGCGCTCGCCCAGCTGATGGTCGTCCTCGACGCCACCATCGTGAACATCGCCCTTCCCTCCGCCCAGACCGACCTCGGCATATCCGACGGCAACCGGCAGTGGGTCGTCACGGCCTACGCCCTCGCCTTCGGTGGCCTGCTGCTCTTCGGCGGCCGGATCGCCGACCTGTGGGGCCGCAAGCGCGCCTTCGTGCTCGGCCTCGCCGGTTTCGCCGCCGCCTCCGCACTCGGCGGTGCCGCCACCACCGGTTCGATGATGTTCGGCGCCCGCGCCCTCCAGGGCGTCTTCGGCGCGCTGCTGGCCCCGGCCGCGCTGTCCCTGCTCGCGGTGATGTTCACCGACGCCAAGGAGCGCGCCAAGGCGTTCGGCATCTACGGCGCCATCGCGGGCGGTGGCGGTGCCGTCGGCCTGATCCTCGGCGGTTTCCTCACCGAGTACCTGGACTGGCGCTGGACCTTCTTCGTGAACGTCCCGTTCGCCGTGGTCGCCGCGGCCGGCGCCTACTTCGTCATCCGTGAGCCGGAGGGCGGCCGCAACCGCAACCCGCTCGACATCCCGGGCGTCCTGCTGTCCACCCTCGGCCTGGTCGCGCTCGTCTACGGCTTCACCCGCGCCGAGTCCGACGGCTGGGGCGACGCGGTGACCGTGTCGATGTTCGTCGCGTCCGTGGTGCTGCTGGTCGCGTTCGCGGTCGTGGAGTCCAGGGTCAAGGCCCCGCTGCTGCCGCTGCGCGTGGTGACCGACCGCAACCGCGGCGGCATCTACCTCTCCCTCGGCCTCGCGATCATCGGCATGTTCGGCCTGTTCCTCTTCCTGACCTACTACCTCCAGGTCGTGAAGGGCTACTCGCCGGTCAAGACCGGCTTCGCCTTCCTGCCGATGGTGGCCGGCATGATCACCGGCTCCACCCAGATCGGCACCCGGCTGATGACCCGCGTCCCGGCCCGCCTGCTGATGGGCCCGGGCTTCCTGGTCGCCGCGATCGGCATGCTGCTGCTGACCCAGCTGGAGATCGACTCCTCCTACGCGGCCCTGCTGCTGCCCGCGATGGTGCTGCTCGGCCTCGGCATGGGTACGGCGTTCATGCCGGCGATGTCCCTGGCCACCCAGGGCGTCGAGCCCCGGGACGCCGGTGTGGCCTCCGCGATGGTCAACACCTCGCAGCAGGTGGGCGGCGCGATCGGCACCGCCCTGCTGAACACCATCGCCGCCTCGGCGACCACCTCGTACATCAAGGACCACATCGCCGGTGCCGCCTCCAGGCCGCAGCAGCAGCTGGTGACGCTGCAGGGCCAGGTGCACGGGTACAGCACCGCGATCTGGTTCGCCGTCGGCATCCTGGCCGTCGCCGCCCTGATCGCGTTCACCTTCGTCAACGCCGGCCGTCCCGGTGCCACCCCGATGGCCTCGGGCGACGGTGTCGAGGACGAGCTCCCGGTGCCGGTGGTGGCCCACTGACCGGCCGTACGGCCCGGCCCGCCCCGCGCTGACCAGGGTCCTTCGTCTGGATCAGGCGCGAGCCCGGCATGATCCGAACGAGAGGCCCTAGCGCAGCCAGGGCAGGTCCGCACCCGCTTCGTTGGGCTGGAGGCCCTCGGCGACGATCTCCATGATCTCGCCGAGGGCCTTCTGCTGTTCCGGGCTCAGCCGGTCGAACAACGCCTGCCGTACGGCGGTGACGTGGCCGGGCGCGGTGCGCCGCAGCACCTCCTGGCCCGCGTCGGTGAGGACGGCGAACTGGCCGCGCTTGTCGCTGGGGCAGTCCTCCCGGTGGACCCAGCCGTTCTTCTCCAGCCGGGCGACGGCGTGCGACAGCCGGGAGCGGGTGATCTTGGCCTTCATCGCCAGCTCGGTCATCCGCAGCCGGCGGCGCGGCGCCTCGGCGAGGCTGACGAGGAGGCCGTAGTAGATGTGCGGCATCCCCGCGTCGCGCTGGAGCTGCCGGTCGAGGTGGTCCTCCAGCAGGGTGGTGGCGTGCAGGTAGGCGCGCCAGATGCGCTGTTCCTCGTCGGTGAGCCAGCGGTGCCGCGCGGCGGCGGGGTCCGGTGCCGTGTTCATATCCCCACTGTACGAGGCAGCTCCTTGAAACTTGAACAAGTCACGCGTAGGGTTTCCATGAGAACTTGAGACTTAAAGCAACTGGATCACCGGGAGCCGCCGCGATGTCCGCCACCGCCCAGGAGCGCATGCCCGCCCTGTACCTCAGCCACGGCGCCCCGCCGCTCGCCGACGACCCCGTCTGGCCCGGCCAGCTCGCCGCCTGGTCCGCCTCCCTGCCCCGGCCCACGGCGATCCTCATGGTCTCCGCGCACTGGGAGGAGGCTCCGCTCGCCCTCGGCGCGGTCGAGACCGTGCCGCTCGTCTACGACTTCTGGGGCTTCCCGGAGCACTACTACCAGGTCCGGTACGCCGCCCCCGGCGCCCCCGCGCTCGCCGAGTCCGTCCGCAAGCTGCTGCGCGCCCCCGGCATCCCCGTCCAGGACATCCCCGACCGGGGCCTGGACCACGGCGCGTACGTCCCCCTCGTCGAGATGTTCCCGGACGCCGACATCCCCGTCCTGCAGATCTCCCTGCCCACCCTCGACCCGGTGCGCCTGATGGACATCGGCCGCAAGCTCGCCCCCCTGCGCGACGAGGGCGTGCTGATCGTCGGCTCCGGCTTCTTCACCCACAACCTCGCCGCCCTGCGCCACACCGGCCGGGGCGTGCCGAGCTGGTCCTCCGAGTTCGACGACTGGGGACGGCGGGCCCTGGAGACCCGCGACTGGGACGCGCTGCTCGACTTCCTGAACAAGGCACCGGCCGGCCGCTACGCCCACCCGCGCACCGAGCACTTCGCCCCGCTGTTCGTGACCATGGGCGCGGCGGAGGCGGGCGGCGAGCTGGACGCGCAGAGGTCCGTCATCGACGGGTTCTGGATGGGAATGGCCAAGCGGTCGGTGCAGTTCGGATAAGTGACGCGTCCGGGCGGGCCGCGACGGCCGGCCGGGCCGGAGGGCCCCCCGGGCCGGCTAGAGAGGCTTCTCGTACCAGGCGACGTCCCAGTAGCGGCCGAACTTACGCCCCACCTCGCGGTACGTTCCGACGTGCGCGAAGCCGAAGCGCTCGTGGAGCCGCGTGGAGGCCTCGTTCGGCTGGGCGATGCCCGCGTAGGCGCGGTGCACGTCCTGCCCGGCCAGGGCGTCGAACAGGGCGCGGTAGAGCAGCGTGCCGATCCCGCGGTGGCCGCCGGCGCCCCCTCGTGCGGAGTCCGGGGCCACGTACACCGAGGTCTCCACGGACGTCGCGTACGCCGGCTTCGGCCGGTAAGGGCTGGATGTGGCGTACCCCAGAATCTCCTGTGACTCCGCGTCCGTGGCAACCATCAGCCGGTGCGGGCCGTCTTCCGGGTGGGAGAGCAGCCAAGGGCGGCGCTCCTCCGGAGTGAAGATCGCGGTGTCGAATGTGATGGCCGTCTCACGCACATAGTGGTTGTAGATCGCCGTGAGGGCATCGAGGTCCGCCTCGACTCCCGGTCTGACCTGCGCCTCAGTACGTTCCGACGGCATCTTGCCTCCCAGCGTGGCGGACAGGGTACTGCATGATCAGAAAAATCGGGGGGCGGGTTGGGAATTCTGTCCGGATTCCAGTCGTTGTTTCCCACGGATGCAGGGCACTCGGAGAGAGTCTCGGAGCGAGAGCGAGTGAGTGAGTCCCGGAGACTCCCCCGTCAGTGCCGAGCGTTCGCCAGGACCACCCGCCAGCCCACCATCGCAAGGGAGCACGCATGGCAACCCGTGCCGTCGCCCGTCGTCAGTCCGCCACCGGCGAGACGGCCGACTCGGCAAGCAGTGTTCGCGCTCATGGCGGCGAGATCGCAGACCGCGACCTGGTCGGCATGTACCTCGACGAGATCGCGCGTACGCCGCTGCTCGACGCCGCAAAGGAGGTCGAGCTGTCCCAGACCATCGAGGCGGGTGTGTTCGCGCGGCAGGTCCTCGACGGCGAGGAGGAGTCCAAGACGGACGCCACCCGCGAGGAGCTGGAGGCCCTGGTCGCCGCCGGCGAGCGGGCCAAGGACGTCTTCATCCGCTCCAACCTCCGTCTGGTCGTCGCGGTCGCCCGGCGCTACCCGCGCAGCGGTCTGCCGCTGCTGGACCTGATCCAGGAGGGCAACGCCGGCCTGGTGCGCGCGGTCGAGAAGTTCGACTACCGCAAGGGCTTCAAGTTCTCGACGTACGCCACCTGGTGGATCCGGCAGGCCATCACCCGCTCCATCGCCGACCAGTCCCGCACGATCCGGCTCCCCGTCCACCTGGTGGAGGAGCTGGGCCGCATCCGCCGCGTGCAGCGCGAGTTCAACCGCGAGCACGGCCGCGAGCCGGAGCCGGCCGAGATCGCCGCGGAGCTGGGCTCGACGCCGGAGCGCGTCACGGACGTCCTCGACTGGTCCCGCGACCCGGTGTCGCTGAACATGTCGGTGGACGACGAGGGCGAGACCCAGTTCGGCGACCTGCTCGAGGACACCTCGGCGGTCTCCCCCGAGCAGTCCGTGATGACCCTGCTGCGCAGCGAGGAGCTGGACGACCTGATCGGCCGCCTGGACCAGCGCACGGCCTCCATCATCAAGATGCGGTACGGCATCGAGGACGGCCGCGAGCGCACCCTGACCGAGGTCGGCAAGGAGCACGGGCTCACCCGCGAGCGGATCCGGCAGATCGAGAAGCACGCGCTGCTGGAGCTGAAGAAGCTGGCCCGCCAGACCGGTTTCGACGCTGCGGCGTGACGCAGGGGGCGCACGGGGCGTACGCCCGGTCGCGAAAGACGGCGCAAACATGGCGCTGTCGCCTCGCTTCAACCGCTGGGCCCGAGGGAACAACCCTTCCGGGCCCAGGAGCGGGCCCCGGGAACCGCACTCCCCACCCCACCGCACAGCCCCGGCCGGCCTCACGCGGCCGGCCCACGTGAACCACGTGTCCCGTCGCAATCCCCCCGGCGCCGGGACCTTCCCGAGCCGGACTTCGGCGCCCTTCCCCCCCCCGGGCGCCGGAGTCCGGCTTTTTCTCGTGAAGGGGACGCGGGGTCGGGCGGCCACGGGGCGTGCCGGGCCCTGACCCGGTCTGACCTGCTGGAAGACGGCCCACCCCGTACCTGAACCCCGGGGTGGACCGCCGGATGGCAGATTCTGCCACACCGGCATAGCCTGCCGGGATGAGCACCACCTCCAGCCCCTCCCACCAGCCGTTTTCCGCCTCGGTGCCGGTGTCCCTCACCGAGCGCAGGAAGGCCGAGACCCGGATGGAGATCGCCCGGGCGGCGGCGGCCCTCTTCGTCCAGCGCGGCCTGCGGGCCACCCGTGCCGAGGACATCGCCCAGGCCGCGGGCATCGCACCGCGCACCTTCTACCGCTATTTCGCCACCAAGGAAGAAGCGGTGTCCCCCCTCTACGCGGCCGGCGCCCAGCGCTGGACCGAGGCGGTCCGTACGGCCCCGGCGGACCTGACCCTCTCCGAGGCGCTCGAGCACGCCGTCCACCACACCCTCACCCCCGGCCTCGGCGTCTCGGCCGCCTCCTGGGAATGGCTCCGCACCCTGGTCCGCCTCGCCGACACCAGTCCGGCCCTGCGCAAGGTGTGGGCGGAGGTGTGCCAGATGTCGGAGGGCGCGCTGGCGGAGATCCTGGTGAGGCGGGCCGAGGCGGCGGGCAGACCGGCCCCGCTCACCCCGCACCTCCGTTTCGCCGCGGCCGTGGCCGGTGCCGCCGTGCGCGTGGCCGTGGAGTCCTGGGCCGCCACGACGAGTTCGCCCACCGGCCCGGAGGGCCCGGCGGCCCTGGCCCTCGACAACCTGCGCGCCCTCCGGTCCTTCGACTGGGGCCAGAACGAGAGCCCGGGCGGGGCAGGGTGACAGGCCCGGGCGGGACCAGCGAAGACGGCGGACCCGCGGCTCCCCGGCACCGGTGAGGCCCCGCACCGAAGCGAAACGGCCCTACGCCCTCCCGCCGGTGTCGGCGTCGGCCGCCCGGCTCAACCGGCCGCCCAGTTCCCGTACGCACTCCACCAGTTCCCCCGGCCCGCGCACCGTGAACTCGCAGCCGGCCATCACCAGCCGTACCGCGAGCCACTCCACGGGGTCGCCGGTGGTGCCCCGCAGGACACAGCCGCCCGCGCCGTCGTCCTCGGGCACCCCCAGCCACGTCGGCAGGCGCCCGGACACCCGGTCCGCCGGCGCGGCGAACCGCACCTCGAACGCGTACGTCTCCTGCCGCCTGTGGAGCGACTGGCGCAGGAACTCGGCGGCGCTCCCCGTCGGCAACTCCCGGGGCGCGAACCGGACCCCGGTCGCGAACGGCTCGCTCACCCGGTCGACCCGGAAGGTGCGCCAGTCCGCCCGGTCGAGGTCGTACGCGACCAGGTACCAGCGCCGGCCCGTGGACACCAGCCGGTGCGGCTCGGTCAGCCGCCGGGACGTGCCGCCGTCCTTGTCGCGGTAGGCGAACCGCAGCCGCTCCCGTCCGGCCACCGTCGACGCCATCACGGTCAGCGTCTCCGGGGCGATGCTCGGCCCGTCCCCGTGGGTCAGCGCGGTGGTCGCGGCCTGGAGCGTGGACACCCGGTGGCGCAGCCGGGCGGGCAGCACCTGTTCCAGCTTGGCCAGGGCCCGTACGGACGCCTCGTCCACCCCTTCCACGGCGTGTCCGGCGCCGGCCCGCAGCCCCACCGCGATGGCGACCGCCTCCTCGTCGTCCAGCACCAGCGGCGGCATCGCCTTGCCCGCCACCAGCCGGTACCCGCCGTCCGCGCCCTTCGTCGCCTGCACCGGATAGCCCAGCTCCCGCAGCCGGTCGACGTCCCGCCGCACGGTCCGCCGCGACACCCGGAGCCGCTCGGCGAGCTCACCGCCGGGCCACTCGCGGGGCGTCTGGAGGAGCGAGAGGAGCTGCAGCAGCCGGGCCGGGGTATCGGTCGTCATGCGTCCGAGCATGCCGGAGAACTAGGACATGATCCGTCCTAATGCGGTCCTACGGTCGCTTCATGACCCCGAACGACAGCACCACCGCACAGGGGCGCGGAGAACTGCGCGCGCCGACCGCCGACCGCAGCCGCTGGCTCGCCCTGGCCATCGTCATGACCGCGGCCTTCATGGACCTGGTGGACGTGACGATCGTCAACATCGCCATCCCGTCCATCCAGCGCAGCGCGGGCGCTTCGGTCAGCCAGATCCAGTGGATAACCGCCGGCTACGCCCTCGCCTTCGCCGCAGGTCTGATCACCGGCGGGCGGCTCGGCGACATCCACGGCCGCAAGCGGCTCTTCCTGATCGGTGTCGGCGGCTTCACGCTCGCCTCGGCCCTGTGCGGCTTCGCGGCGAACCCGGAGATGCTGGTCGCCGCCCGTATCCTCCAGGGCGGTATGGCGGCGCTGATGGTGCCGCAGGTGCTGTCGATCGTGCACGCCACCTTCCCGGCCCACGAACGCGGCAAGGTCTTCGGTCTGTTCGGCGCGATCGTCGGCCTCGGCGCGGTCTCCGGTCCGCTGCTCGGCGCACTGCTGACGGAGTGGAACCTGTTCGGCCTCGAATGGCGGCCCATCTTCCTCATCAACCTCCCTGTCGGCGTCCTCGCCTGGCTGCTGGGCCGCCGTTTCATCACCGAGTCCAGGGCCCCCAGGGCGCTGAAGCTGGATCTCGTCGGCGTCGCCCTGGTCACGCTGGGCCTGCTGATGCTGCTCTATCCGCTCACCCGCGGACGCGAGCTGGGCTGGCCGCTGTGGGGAGACCTCTGCATGGCCGGCGCGCTCGCCGTCTTCGCGGCGCTGGTGTCGTACGAGAAACGGAAGGCCGCCAGGGACGGTTCCCCGCTCATCGAACTGTCCCTCTTCCGGGTGAAGAGCTTCGCCGCGGGCATCGCCGTGCAGACCGTCTTCGGAGTGGCGCTCGGCATCTTCTTCCTGGTCTGGACGCTCTACCTGCAGATCGGCCTCGGCTGGAGCCCGCTGCGGGCCGGGCTGACCGGCGTTCCGTTCTCCATCGCCGTGTCCACGGCGGCCGGCCTGTCGGTGCAGCAGCTGGTCCCGCGGTTCGGGCGGAAGGTGCTCCAGGCGGGCGCGCTGGTGATGGGCGCGGGCGTGCTGCTGTACCTGGGGGAGGCCCGCCACTACGGCCTCGCCATCGCCTCCTGGCAGATGGCCCTGCCGCTGGTCGTGATGGGCGCCGGCATGGGCCTGATCGTCGCCCCGCTGACCGACGCGGTGCTCTCGGAGGTGCCGCGCGAGCACGCCGGGTCCGCCTCCGGGCTGATCAACACCGTGCAGCAGATGGGCAACGCGCTGGGACTGGGACTGGTGTCGGTGGTCTTCTTCGGTCAGATCGGCGACCGGCTGACACCGGCCCAGGTGGGCCCGGCCTTCACACACGCCTTCCAGCACGCCCTGTGGTGGGTCGCCGGGATCATGGGCGTGATCTTCCTACTGATGTCCGCCCTGCCGAAGCGTCCGGCCCAGCACGTGGAGGGCGGGGCCGAGCAGGCGCCGGCGGTGGAGGGGGAACCCGCGCTGGCGCACTGACCAGGCAGGACGAGGGGGCCCGGTACCGGTTCGGTACCGGGCCCTTCCGCTGCCGCGGAGCGGCGGCTCCCGGGCCCTGCGGCTCCCAGGTGCTCGGAAATGCGGTCCGGGGCCGTCCGGAAGTCCGATCATGCCCGACCTGAGCCCGAATCTGTTTACTTTCCAGAAATCCGGGCGTAGCCTCCGAGTGAAACCACACGTTCGGGCTTGGCCCGGAAGTGACCGGACATCGGTCGGACCTTGAGGCGGAGGCGGCGGACATGTACGCACCGGAACGGCAGCAGGAGATCCTCCGGCTCGCCCGTGACGGCGGCCGGGTGGACGTGCTGTCGCTGGCCGAGGAGTTCCAGGTCACCGCGGAGACGATCCGCCGCGATCTGAAGGCCCTCGACCGGGCCGGTCTGCTCCGCCGGGTGCACGGCGGCGCCATCCCGGCCGGACGCCTCGACTTCGAGCCGGACCTCGCCGAGCGCGAGACCACCGCAGCCGACGAGAAGGACCGCATCGCCAAGGCCGCCCTGTCCGAGCTGCCGGCCGAGGGCACGATGATCCTCGACGCCGGTACCACGGTGGCCCGCGTCGCCGCCGCCATCCCGCTGGAAGCACGGCTCACCGTCGTCACCCACTCCCTGCCGATCGCCGCCCGGCTCGCCGACCACCCGGGCATCCAGCTCCATCTGATCGGGGGGCGCGTACGGCACCGCACGCGCGCCGCCGTGGACGCGTGGGCGCTCCGCGCGTACGGCGAGATCCGCGCCGACGTGCTGTTCGTCGCCGCCAACGGCTTCTCCGCCGAGCACGGGCTGACCACCCCCGACCTCGCCGAGGCCGCGGTCAAGCGGGCCGCCGTCGCCGCCGCCCGGCGCGTCGTGCTGCTGGCCGACTCCTCCAAGCACGGCCAGGAGCACTTCGCCCGGTTCGGCGACCTGGGCGAAGTGGACCTGCTGATCACCGACAGCGGGCTGAGCCCCGAAGACACCGCCGCCATCGAGCGCGGCGGCACGGAAGTAGTGCGCGCATGATCCTCACCGTCACCCCCAACCCGTCCCTCGACCGCACCTACGAGGTCCAGGCCCTCAGGCGCGGCGAGGTCATCCGCGCCGAGACCGAGCGCATGGACCCCGGTGGCAAGGGTGTGAACGTCTCGCGCGCGGTCGCCGCCGCCGGCCGGCGCACGGTCGCGGTTCTGCCCCTGGGCGGTGCGCCGGGGGCGCTCGTCGCCGAACTGCTGCACGCCCAGGGCATCGAGGTCGCGCCGGTCCCGGTCGTCGGGGCCACCCGCTCCAACATCGCGCTCGCCGAGGCCGACGGCGTCCTCACGAAGATCAACGCGCCGGGCCCGCGGCTGTCGGGGTCCGAGCAGGAACTCCTCCTGGACACCGTCCGGGCGCAGTCCCACGACGCCGACTGGATCGCCTGCTGCGGCAGCCTGCCCCGGGGGCTCGCGCCCTCCTGGTACGCCGATGTCGTCACGCGGGCGCACGCCGGAGGCGCCCGGATCGCGCTGGACACCTCGGGGCCCGCGCTCCTGGAGGCGCTGCGCGCGCGGCCCGACGTGGTCAAGCCGAACGCCGAGGAGCTGGCGGAAGCCGTCGGGCGCCCCCTGACGACCGTGGGCGACGCCCTCAAGGCGGCGGAGGACGTGCGCTCGATGGGCGCCCGCGTCGTGCTGGCGAGCCTGGGCGCCGACGGCCAGCTGCTGGTGTCGGACGCCGGCGCCTGGTTCGGCAGCGCGCGCGTGTCCGCGGTCCGCAGCAACGTCGGCGCCGGTGACGCCTCCTTGGCCGGTTTCCTGATCGCCGGCGGCACCGGCCCCGACGCCCTCGCCTCCGCCGTCGCCCACGGCGCCGCCGCCGTGCAGCTCCCCGGCAGCGTGATGCCGACCCCGGCCGACCTGGACCCGGCGGCGGTGACCGTCACCACCGACGTCCCCGTGGACCGCGAACTGAGGGAGCCGGCGTCATGACCGCCCCGCCGGCGCGTGCCTCGGCCGCCCCGATGGCCCACGGCGTGCGTGCTCCGGCGCACAGGCCGGCCGCCCACGCCACGTCCGCCCGCGCCACGCCGGGTCCGGACACGTCCGCTCCGATCACGCCCGCTCCGGTGGTCCGCGGTACGTCCGTCGCGATCGGCCGTCCCCGGCCGGCCGCGGTGCCGGGCGCCGGATCCGCCACCCGGCCGGCGTCCGTCCCCGCCGGCCGCCGCGGGCGGAGTCTCCCGCCGGCCCCGTACCGCCGCACCGCTCCCCCCGTGCGGCCCCCCGCACCCGGTACGACGGCCCCGTTCCGCTCACCCCGTCGCGGTGTCCCGTCGGTCCCCGTCCGCCCCACCGCCCCCCGCATCACCCCCGTCCCCACCTCCGCCCACCCTTCTCCCCGGGCGATACGCGAGCAGAGGAGCCCGCGATGAGCGACATGATCACCGCGGACCTGGTCGATCTCGACCTGTCCGCCGATACCAAGGAAGCGGCGGCCCGTGCCCTCGCCGAGCGCATGGTGAGCCAGGGCCGGGTGACCGACCTGGAGGGCTTCCTCGCCGACGTGGCCGCCCGGGAGGCCCAGATGCCGACCGGCCTGGACGGCGGTATCGGCATCCCGCACTGCCGAAGCGCCCACGTCACCGAACCGACCCTCGCCTTCGGCCGCAGTGCCGCCGGCATCGACTTCGGCGCACCGGACGGCCCGGCCGACCTGATCTTCCTGATCGCGGCGCCCGCCGGTGCCGACGACGCCCACCTGACGATCCTCTCCTCCCTCGCCCGCCAGCTGATGAACGCCGAGTTCACCTCCGCGCTGCGGGCGGTGGGCGACCCGGAGACGGCGGCGGCGCTGATCCGGGGCGACGAGACACCCTCGGCCCGGAGCGCCGAGGACACCCCCGAAGACACCGCTGCGGCCCCGGTGGCGGCCTCCACCGGCGCCGCAGCGGGCAGGACGGCGCCCCCGCCGGACGCGGACACCGCGGGCCCGGCGGGCACCCCCGCCACGGACACCGCACCCCCCGCCGCGGAGCCCGCCGACTCCGGTGAGCGTCCCTTCCGCGTCGTCGCCGTCACCTCCTGCCCGACCGGCATCGCCCACACCTACATGGCGGCCGAGTCCCTGGAGAAGGCCGGCCGCGAGGCGGGCTTCGAGGTGGTCGTCGAGACGCAGGGCTCGGCCGGCTTCGCCCGGCTGGACCCGGCGGTGATCGCGGCGGCGGACGGCGTGATCTTCGCGCACGACGTCCCGGTGCGCGACAAGGACCGCTTCGCGGGCAAGCCGACCGTGGACGTCGGCGTGAAGGCGGGCATCAACCGCCCCGCCGAACTCCTCGCGGAGGTCCGCGGGAAGGCGGCGCGCGGCGAGGTGAGCGCTCCCGCGCACGCCGGGTCCGGTACGCCGGTCGAGCGCGCGGGCGACTCCACCGAGGGCTATGGCACCAAGCTGCGCAAGTGGCTGATGTCCGGCGTCAGCTACATGGTCCCGTTCGTCGCCGCGGGCGGTCTCCTCATCGCCCTGGGCTTCGCGATCGGCGGCTGGCAGGTCAACAAGGCCCCCTCGGTCATGGACCACTTCGTGTGGACGCAGACCGGCAGCTGGGGCGCGCTGCTGTTCCAGATCGGCGGCGTGGCCTTCAACTTCCTCGTCCCGGTGCTGGCCGGTTACATCGCCTACGGCATGGCAGACCGGCCGGGTCTCGTGCCCGGCTTCGTCGGCGGCGCCATCGCGCTCCAGATCAACGCCGGCTTCCTCGGCGGTCTGGCGGCCGGTCTGATCGCCGGTGGCGTGGTGATGGCGATCCAGAAGGTGAACATCCCGGCGGCGTTGCGCGGCATCATGCCGGTGGTGGTGATTCCGCTGATCTCCTCGGCGATCGTCGGGTTCCTGATGTTCGTCGTGATCGGCAAGCCCATCGCCTCCGCGCAGAAGGGCCTGACCGACTGGCTGGGCGGCCTCACCGGCACCAACGCCGTCCTGCTGGGCGCCCTGCTCGGCCTGATGATGTGCTTCGACCTGGGCGGCCCGGTCAACAAGGTCGCCTACACCTTCGCCACCGCCGGCATCGCCGTGGCCGACCCCAGCGACTCCGCCATGAAGATCATGGCCGCGGTGATGGCGGCCGGCATGGTCCCGCCGCTGGCGATGGCCCTGGCGACCACCGTGCGCGGCAGGCTGTTCACGCAGACCGAGCGGGAGAACGGCAAGGCCGCCTGGGTGCTGGGCGCGTCCTTCATCTCCGAGGGCGCGATCCCGTTCGCGGCGGCCGACCCGCTGCGGGTCATCCCGTCCTCCATGGTGGGCGGCGCGCTCACCGGCGCCCTGTCGATGGCCTTCGGCGCCACCCTGCGCGCCCCGCACGGCGGCATCTTCGTGGTCCCGCTGATCGGCAACCCGTTCCTGTACCTGGTGGCCATCGCGGCCGGCGTCTGCGTCAGCACGGCCCTGGTGGTCCTCCTGAAGGGGCTGCGCAAGCCGGCCCCCGGGGCGACGGCCACCGATCCCGCCGCGCCGGCGGCCACCGCGCCGAAGGAGACCAAGCAGCCGATAGCGGCCTGAGCGCCGCACCGCCGTCCACGGCGCCGCGCCGCAGCCCTTCTGCCTCCTTGTCCCTTTGGTTCGCTGTGAGTTGTTCACGGCACCTGCGAGATACGTCACGGTCCGGGACCAAAGTCCCGGACCGTGGTGTGTACTGGGAGGCATGCCTGAGCACGCAACGACTCTCCAGTTGATCGGCGTGGCCGTCCTCGGCGCGGCGGCCGTCGTCTGGGCCGTCGTTGTGCTGCGTCTGCTGCGCCGTGCCGGCCGCCGGACCGTCGCCCGGCGCTCCACCGCGCCGCTCCCGGCCCTGCCGCGTCAGACGCGGGTCGGCCCCTCCCGGGAGTCCGTCGAGCTGACCCCCGCCGAACAGGACGCGTTCGCGGGCCTGGTACGGCACCTCGCCAACGGCTGACCCTCAGCCCTGCCGCGCCGCGCGCCGCTCCATCGCGTCCCGGGCCGCGTCCTCCGACAGGTAGACCTCGCACATGTGCCGTCCGTCGGGCGTCGCCGTGTGCTCCACCTCCCACAGGGAGATCTCGGTGCCGTCCGGCAGCAGGAAGGCGTGCTCGTACAGCGCGTAGCTCAGCCCGGTCCGTCCGGCCCGCCCCGGCCGGCCGAACGCCTGGGTGATCTCGTGCGCGGTCGCCGTCGCCAGCAGTGCCGCCGTCCGCTCGTCGGGCCGGTCGGGGTTCTCCGCGCGGCGCAGCAGCCGGCGCGCGTGGTCCGCCGAGTCGTCGGAGGCGAACATGTGCCGGGGCTCGGGCACGGCCCACAGCCGCATCAGCGCGGGCAGCTCGAAGTCCCGCGTGTCCGGGGGCAGACCGAGCCGTGCCGTGGCGGTCTGCACCTCCTCCTCGTCGACGTACACCTCGTGCTCCGGCGCGCTGCCCGGCGTGGGGTTGTGCACCAGCTCCCACAGCGTGACCGCCGAGCCGTCGGCGAGCAGCCAGGTGTGCCGGTACGTCTCCCGGTGCAGCCCCGCGCTGTGGTACGCGGAGTGCAGCGAACTGTCGTGCGCCAGCGCGAAGTCGAGTTGCCTGATCACCTCGTCGGGCAGCTCGAAGGAGTTCAGGGCACGGCCGAGGAGCCGCGCGAGATGCTCCTCAGGAGACTCGGGCGACTCGGCTGGTTCGTACGCTGCCGTCTCGTACGGAACGCTCAAGGCTTCTCCCGGCGTTGCTGCATGTCACCTTGTGGGTGCATACCGTAGCCCCTCGGTCGGACATCGTGTCCGGGAACCGAGAAAACGTACGCCGGGAAAACGCGCGGGCCGCGCGAAAAGTTCCCGCGCGGCCCGTCGTCCTGTCAAAACCCGCCGCTCAGACGGCACTTCCCGCGGTCCAGGCGTTCCATGCCATGTTCCAGCCGTTGAGGCCGTTGTCCGGGGCGACCGTCGTGTCGGGGGAGTTCTTCACGATCACCACGTCACCGACGAGCGAGTTGTCGTAGAACCACTTGGCCGACGTGGCGCCCTGCGCCCCCTGCACGTCCGCGAGGCCGACGCAGCCGTGGCTGGTGCCCTCCCGCCCGAACGGCGGGTTGCCCCTGTTGTACCAGTAGTTGCCGTGGATGAACGTCCCGGACGACGTCAGCCGCATCGCGTGCGGCACGTCCGGTATGTCGTACTCCCCGCCGAAGCCGACCGTCGAGCCGTTCATCCGGGTCTGCACGAACTTCTCGGAGATCACCATCTGCCCGTTGTACGTGGTGTGCTGCGGGCTGCCCGCCGAGATCGGCACCGTCTTGACGGTCCGGCCGTCCCGTACGACCGTCATGGTCTGCGTGCGGACGTCGACCGTGGAGACCTGCGACCGGCCGATCGTGAACGAGACGGTCTTCTTCTGCACACCGTAGACGCCCTGGGCGCCCTGGACCCCGTCCAGGTCGATGTCCATCGTGACCTTGGAGCCGGCCTTCCAGTACTCCTGCGGCCGGAAGTCGAGCCGCCGGTCGCCGAACCAGTGCCCGACCACCTGCTGGCCGCTGGTGGTGTTGACCGTGATGTGCGACTGCACGGCCTTCTTGTCGGTGATCGACTTGTCGAAGGTGAACGACACCGGCATGCCCGCCCCGACCGTCGTGCCGTTGTCCGGGGTGTAGGTGCCGATGAAGCTGTTCGCCGTGGTGACGGTGGTGAAGACGGAGTTGGCCGCCGCCGTGCGTCCCTCGGCGTCCTTCGCGGTCGCGGATATCTGGTACTTCGTCCCGCGCTCCAGCCGCTCCTTGGGCTTCCAGCTGCGGCCGTCGTCCGATATCGCCCCCGGCACGGTCTGTCCCGACCCCGCCACGGTCATCTTCACGTCGGTCAGCTTGCCGTCGCTGACCTTCACCCCGGTCGCGTTGATGGACGCCCCCGTCGCACCGTCCTTGGCCGAGATCGCTATCTTCGCCGCCGACGTCTTCGGGGAGTCCTTGCCCCCCTTGCCGTCGCCGTTGTCCGCGTTGGCGCTGCCGCCGCAGGCGGTCAGGGTGAGGGCGCCGACCATCAGGGCGGCACAGGCCCCGAGTGCGCGCCGCGCTGCAATGTCCGGCGTTGTCACGGGCTGCTCCCAGTTCGTGTGATGTGCGTGATCCGTTCCAGTGCGTGAAGAAAGAGGGCGCCGACGCCGGGGAAGGTTCCCTCCCGCTCCCTTCGAACGCCATCACGTGACAGAACCGCGACAATGCACCCCGTCCCCGGGGCCGTACCGTTACCCGTTCCCGTACAACTCCCCGTACGACGGCCACACTCCGCCCGGCCCGTCGACCGACTCGGCGGCGCGCACGGCCCGGACGATGGCGCGCATCACCAGGTCCGCGCCGGCGGCGAGGATGTCGTTGAGCGCCAGGGGGTGCGTGTCCAGCGCGTGCGTGCCGGTCGCCAGCGCGAACACCGTGTCCCCGTCGTGCAGGAGGTGCACCGGCCGTACGGCCCGCGCGATCCCGTCGTGCGCCGTGCCGGCCAGCTTCTGCGCCTGCGCCTTGGAGAGGTCCGCGTCCGTCGCGACC
This sequence comes from Streptomyces sp. NPDC046870, assembly GCF_040704595.1. Taxonomy (NCBI): domain Bacteria; kingdom Bacillati; phylum Actinomycetota; class Actinomycetes; order Kitasatosporales; family Streptomycetaceae; genus Streptomyces; species Streptomyces sp. NPDC046870. The sequence continues at coordinate 195,514 of NZ_JBEYXM010000004.1, read as the reverse complement.
ACCGCCAGCGTCGTGTTGAGCGGTGCCGGCCCGTTCCCGGCGGCGGTCTCGTCCAGGCGCCGGCACGCGGCCTCGTGCACCCGCTCCTGCGGATACTCCACCCGTCCCTGGGACAACTCGCCGTACAGCACCCCCGTTTCCGGGTCCAGCACCGACCCCGCGGCGTTCACGACCACCAGTGCCCCCACCGTGATCCCCGAGTCGAGCACCGTGCTCGCGGTGCCCACGCCACCCTTGAGCCGCCCGGCGACGGCGCCCGTGCCCGCGCCGACGCACCCCTGCGCCACCCGGGCCCCCGGCACACCGGCCGCCGCGGCCTCCACCGCCGCGCGTCCCGTCCCCGCGTCCGGACGGGCCCGGAAGTCCCCGCCGCGCCCCAGGTCGAAGAGGCACGCCGCGGGCACCACCGGCACGACATGCGCCGGATCCGGCCCCACCCGCACGCCCCGCTCCCGCTCCTCCAGCCAGGCCATCACCCCGGAGGCCGCGTCGAGCCCGTACGCGCTGCCTCCGGTCAGCACGACGGCGTCGATCCTCCGCACCACGGTGCGCGGGTCGAGCGCGTCGGTCTCCTTGGTGCCGGGACCGCCGCCGCGCACGTCCACGGCCGCGACCGCGCCGCCCACGGGGGCGAGGACGACCGTCGTGCCGGTGAGCCACCCGTCGCCGGTACGGGTGGCGTGTCCCACGCGCACCCCGGCGACGTCCGTCAATGCGTCAGCTGTCATGGACGTCAGTCTGGCCCAGCGCGGCGCGCCGCCCGGAAGGTCAGCCGGCCGCGGCGGCGGTGGCGCGCTCCGCGCGCTCCCGGCCGGCCCCGCGCGCCGTCAGGATCACCCCGGCCGCCACCGACGCCGCGGACACCAGCCCCGCCGCGAGCACCGCCCAGTCGCCCAGGAAGGTGCAGCAGATCACCAGCAGAGCCGTGACCGGCAGCACCAGTTGCTGGACGAGGCCCGCCTTGAAGTGCCGGGCGTGCAGCGCCCACACGGTCAGCAGGTACAGCGCCGTCGGCAGGGTGACGGCGGCCGAGGCGGACAGGGTGGAGACATGCGCCTTGCCGACCGCCTGTTCCACGGCGACCTCCAGGCCCGCGCCGATCGCCGCCGCCGAGGCGAAGACCAGGTAGTGGCCGTAGCCCCAGACGAACGCCCGCCGGCTGGAGCGCAGATGGCCGTGGATCGGCACCACGAAGTAGATCCACCACGCGGAGAAGACGATGAGCAGTCCGCCCGCCGCGATGGGCAGCAGCTCGCCCAGCGCGTTGTGCTCGTCCGCGGCCGACTTCACCGCCACCGTGGCCGCGGCGATCGTCTCGCCGAGCACGATGATCGTGAACAGGCCGTACCGCTCGGCGATGTGGTGCGGGTGCCAGGAGGTGTTCTGGGCCCTCTCGGCGTAGAGCGGCACGCACAGTTCCGCGACCACCATCACCAGGAACACCCAGGGCCGGGCCGGCTTCGGCAGGACCACCAGTCCGAGCCAGCCGATCTGGCACAGCAGCACGCCGCACGCGTACCGGAGCGCCATGGTCCGCTCCGCGCCCGGCGCCGATCTCGCGACTCTCAGCCACTGCCAGACCATCGCCAGCCGCATGATCACGTAGCCCACCAGGACCAGGAGGAAGTCGTGCTGCGTGGAGGCCCGGGAGACACCGGCGGCCAGCACCAGGACGCCGGCGATCTGCACCAGCGTGACCACCCGGTAGAGGACGTCGTCGTTGTCGTACGCCGAGGCGAACCAGCTGAAGTTCATCCACGCCCACCAGATGGCGAAGAACACCATCGCGTAGTTGAGGATCCCCTGGCCCGCGTGGCCCGCCGCCACGGCGTGCACCAGCTGCACGCCCGCCTGCGCGACCGCAACGACGAAGCACAGATCGAAGAAGAGCTCCAGCGAGGAGGCGACGCGATGCGCCTCGCCGCGTTCGCGGGCGGTGAGCCGCCGCAGGGGGCCGGAGGACTTCGGCCCGCCCGAGGGGGCGGGCGTGGCAGGGGAACTCGACGTCATGGTTCCCAGCACAGCAGAAAACCGGCGCGAAATCTTGTGAAGGCTTTCACAAGCGGGGAGGGGGTCCCGGCCCGGCCGAAACACCAGGCCGGGGGCCCCGGCCGGCGCCGTACCCTGGGGGGATGAGCACCGCCCGTGAACCCGAGCCGAGTGAACCCGAGCCGCGCGACGCGAAGCCCGCGCTGGTCTTCGACGACCCGCTGGACCAGCAGTCCTCGGACGACACCGACCGCGGCTGGGGCGACCGCCCGGACGGCGACAGCGCCGCCGACCTGAGGCGCTTCCTGGACGAGAAGCCGCCCCACCACCTCTGAGCGGTCCGCGGGCGGCGCCGTCAGCGCTCGCCGGGCCCGGCCCCGCGCTGCGCGAGCAGCGCGTCGCGGATCTCCTTGAGCACCTCCAGCTCGGTCACCTCGACCACTTCCTTCGTGCCCTCCCGGGCCGCCTTCCGGGCCGCCTGCCGGGCCAGGTACTTCGACATCGGCAGGACCATCAGGAAGTACACCACCGCCGCGGTGATCACGAAGCTGAGCGTGGCCCCGAGGACGGAGCCCCACATGATCGGCACGCCGCTCTGGACCGTGCCGTCCGCGCTCACCCGGCAGGGGTCCTTCAGGCAGGAGCTGTAGTTGTCGAGGCTCTGCGTGCCGATGGCCCCGACCACCGGGTTGATGATCCCCTTCACGATCGAGTTGACGATGTTCGTGAAGGCCGCGCCGATGACCACCGCGACCGCCAGATCGACGACGTTGCCGCGCATCAGGAAGGCCTTGAAGCCCTGCCAGACGTTCGGTTCCTTCTTCGCGCTCACCTAGGGGACTCTCCTCGCGTGCACAGGGTGCGGAACGAAACGCTCCGCAACCTACGGCACGGGGCGGTCGTCGTGTCCACTCCCGTGGCCGGAGCGAGATCCTCGCCGTCAGGTCGGCCACGGTACGGAGAAGGCGGACGAGCCGGTTCAGCACAGCGTCACCGCCAGCCGCGCGGTGGCGCTCGCGCCGACCAGCCGGGCCGCCGTGGGCCGCGGCACCGACAGCACGACCAGCGCACCGCTCTCGGCCGCTCCGGCCGGCGGTTCGGGGACCTCCGTCACCCGTGCACCGCGTGCCAGCACCCGGACGCCGGCCCCGGCCGACGCGTCCTCCGCGGCGATCACGTCGACACGGTCCCCGGAGTGCAGCAGGCGCACCGTGGCGGCGTCGGCGATCCGGACCGGCGCCGTCACCAGCTCGGCCGGCCGACGGGGCCGTGCCGGTTCCGCCACCGGGCGGCCGTGGGCCCGCTCGGCGGCGCGCGGTTCCGCCCTGGCGCCCTCGCTCCGGGGCCCCGCGGCCACGAGCGCCACCGCCGTCACCGCGAGCCCGGCCGCGACGGCCCGTCCCCGGTGCCGCAGCAGCCGTTGCAACCGGTACCGCCCGCCGCGCACCCGCACCGGATCGAACGGGGGCACCGCACGGGTCGGCGGGGCCTCGGTGCCCGGCGGCCGCGGCAGCGGAGCCCGCGACAGGGGCGGTGGGGGCGGGAACGAGAAGCCGGTGGGAGAGGGTGAGGGCGTGGGTGGGAGGTGGCGCGGGAGCGAGGGCATGGGAGTCACCGCCTGCGACGAGGAGTTCGGCTTGCCGTGCCACGATGACGCCTCGCGCCGGATCCCGCCGGGGTCCGTGGATCACGGGCGCATTGTGGATAACTCACCCACCCGAACGAGGAGTTCCGCCTGGCCGCCGAGCCGCACGTGGCCGCCGAGCCGCACGTCGCCGCCGAGCCGAGCCCCCTCCCGGCGCCCGCCCTACGGCAGCGCGAACCCCGGGTCCATCCCGCCCAGCGCGTTCACGCACAGGCAGTCCCGCTGCCCGGTCTCCGGCAGGGCGGCCACCGCGTCGAATAGCACGCCGCGCAGTCGGTCCACGTTGGCCGCGAACACGCGCAGGACCTCCTCGTGCGAGACGCCCTCGCCGGTCTCGGCGCCCGCGTCGAGGTCGGTGACCAGGGTCAGCGAGGTGTAGCACAGCTCCAGCTCCCGGGCGAGCGCCGCCTCGGGGTGGCCGGTCATGCCCACCACCGACCAGCCCTGGGCCTGGTGCCACAGCGATTCGGCGCGCGTGGAGAAGCGCGGGCCCTCGACCACGACGAGCGTGCCGCCGTCCACCGGCTCCCAGTCCCGGCCGCGGGCGGCCTTCAGGGCCGCGGCACGCCCGGTGGGGCAGTACGGGTCGGCCATGGACACGTGCACGACGTTCGGCACGGTGCCGTCGGGCAGCGGCAGCCCGTCGAAGTACGTCTGTGCCCGGGACTTCGTACGGTCCGCGAACTGGTCGGGCACGAGCAGGGTGCCCGGCCCGTACTCGGGACGCAGGCCGCCCACCGCGCACGGACCGAGCACCTGCCGTACGCCGACCGAGCGCAGGGCCCACAGGTTGGCGCGGTAGTTGATGCGGTGCGGGGGCAGATGGTGGCCGCGGCCGTGCCGGGGCAGGAAGGCGACCTTCCGGCCGGCGACCTCGCCGAGGAAGAGCGAGTCGCTGGGCGACCCGTAGGGGGTGTCCACCTGGACCTCGGTGACGTCGTCCAGGAAGGAGTAGAAACCCGAACCGCCGATGACGCCGATCTCTGCTTTGGCCATGACCAGCACAGTAGCGGGCCGCGGGGGCGTGGGGGGAGGCGGCGCCGGGGAAGGCCGAAGACCCCGCCGTCGTGCGACGGCGGGGTCCGGACGAGCGGTGTCAGGCGGCGGAGCTGCTGGCGGAGCCGGAGCCCGAAGAGGAGGTGGACGTCGAAGAGGACGTGGACGTCGAGGAGGACACCTTCGCGTCGGACGACGAACCGGCCGGCTTCGACGCCGGGCTGCTGCTCGACGTGGAGCCGCGGGAGTCGTTGCGGTAGAAGCCCGAGCCCTTGAAGACGATGCCGACCGCGGAGAACACCTTCTTCAGGCGGCCGTCGCAGTTGGGGCACACGGTCAGGGCGTCGTCGGTGAACTTCTGCACCGCCTCAAGGCCCTCGCCGCACTCGGTGCACTGGTACTGGTAGGTCGGCACTGTCTTCCTCCTGGCACTCTCACTCAATGAGTGCTAACGACGGTCCATAGTGACGTATTCCCGGGGATCAGTCCACCGTGACCGGCACGCGGTGACCGACGCCACGCGCGACCGTGCGGTTCCCGTGCCGTGCGGCCAGCCGCGACCGCAGCGTCACCAGGGTCGCCAGCGCGAGCACGGTGCCGCCCATCGGCACCAGGAACCCGGCGCCGTCCCACAGCCGGTCCTCCAGCTGGCCCGCGACCGTGACGGCGGCGGCCTGGCCGAGCGCGACGGCGCCGGTCAGCCAGGTGAAGGCCTCGGTCCGGGCGCCGGTCGGGACCAGGCCGTCGACCAGCGTGTAGCCGGTGATCAGCGACGGGGCGATGCACATGCCGACCAGCAGGCCGAGAGCGGCGAGCAGCGGCACCGAGTGGGCCGTCCACAGGGCGGACGCCGCCACCGCGAGCGCCGTGTAACCGAGCACCAGCCGCTTCTGCGGAGCCGTCTTCCAGGCGACCGCGCCGCAGACGATGCCGGACAGCATGTTCCCGGCGGCGAAGACGCCGTACAGCACGCCGTTCAGGCCGGGCTCGCCGATCGACTCGGTGAAGGCCGCGAGCGACACCTGCATGCCGCCGAAGACCGAGCCGATGCCGAGGAAGGTGACGACCAGCACGCGCACTCCCGGGACCCGCAGGGCGGAGGCGTGCCGCACGCGCGCGTGCCCGCCCTCCCGGGACACCGGCGGCTGCGTGCTCTTCCGCGCGGCGAACAGCAGGCCGCCGACCAGGGTGAGCCCGGCCTCCGTGACCAGGCCCGCGGCCGGTGTCACGGCCGTGCAGAGCGCGGTCGCCAGCAGGGGGCCGACGACGAAGGTCAGCTCGTCCGTGACCGACTCGAACGCCGCCGCCGTGGTCATCAGGGGCGAGCCCTGGAGCTTCACGCCCCAGCGGGCCCGCACCATCGGGCCGACCTGCGGGACGGAGGCACCGGTCGGGACGGCGGCCACGAACAGCGCCCACAGGGGCGCGTGCGCCAGCGCGAGCGCGGTCAGAGACAGACCGGACAGCGTGTGCACCAGAACGCCGGGGATCAGCACGGCCCGCTGGCCGTAGCGGTCGGCGAGGCGGCCGCTGTACGGCGCGAACAGCGCCATGGAGACACCGGTGGCCGCCGCGGCGGCTCCCGCGGCACCGTACGAGCCGGTGGTGTGCTGGACGAGCAGCACGATCGACAGGGTGAGCATCGCGAACGGCTGGCGCGCGGCGAAACCGGGGAGCAGGAACGTCCAGGCGCCGCGGGTGCGCAGCAGCTGTCCGTATCCGGGGCGGGGCGACGCCGGCGGGTTCTCAGCCGGCCCGGTGGTGACCGTGGACTCCACGGCCCGTGCCTTTCTTCCGCCTGGTAGCGCGCCCGTGCGGGGGCGCCGAGAGCTGTCCTCTTGCGCGGAACTGCGGTAGATACCGGTGCCTCCGCGGAGGGTGTTCCGGCCGCCATACGGTCGCGCCAGCTCTGCATCAGGCAGAGTTGGTTCGATCAGGGTGCCTTCATACTACAGGGATCATGGCCCGTATCCCTGCGGAAGTGAGCACCGTCGCAGGGGCTGCCTGTGATTGCGGCGGGGTCATCCGCGGTCGCCGTCCGTGCCCAGCCAGTCCGCCAGCTTGCCGCCGTGGGCGACCGCGCGCAGCCGCCGTTCCGCCGCGTCGCGGACCGGGTCGGTGGCGACGACCAGCAGTTCGTCGCCGCGCCGCAGCACGGTGGAGGGCAGCGGCACGAACGACTTCTCCTCGCGCACGACGAGGGTGACGGCCGCGCCGGGCGGCAGCCGCAGCTCGCTGACCTCCACGCCGTGCATCCGGGAGCCCTCGGGGACGGTGACGGACAGCAGGTGGCCCCGGAGCCGTTCCAGGGGCGCCGACTCGATGCCGAGGTCGGCGGCCTCGCCCTTCTCCCCGAGCCGGAGCGTGCGGGCCAGCCAGGGCAGGGTCGGCCCCTGGACCAGGGTGTAGACGACGACCAGGACGAAGACGATGTTGAAGATGCGGCGGCTGCCTGCGACGCCGTTCACCATGGGGATGGTCGCCAGGATGATGGGCACGGCGCCGCGCAGCCCGGCCCACGACATCAGGATCCGCTCCGGCCGCGGCACCCGGAACGGCGCCAGGCTGACCACCACGCTCAGCGGGCGGGCCACCATGGTCAGCACCAGCCCGATGACCAGCGCGGGCACGATGTCGTCGCCCAGTTCGTGCGGGGTGACCAGCAGGCCGAGCACGACGAACATGCCGATCTGGGCGATCCAGCCGAGCCCCTCGGCGAAGCCGCGGGTGGCGGGCCAGTGGGGGAGTCTGGCGTTGCCGAGGATCATGGAGGCCAGGTAGACGGCGAGGAAGCCGCTGCCGTGCGCCAGGGCGCCGGCGGCGTACGCCGTGACGGCGATGGCCATCACGGCGATCGGGTAGAGACCGGAGGCGGGCAGCGCGACGTGCCTGAGCCCCCAGGAGCCGAACCAGCCCACCGCGAGGCCCAGCGCCGCGCCGATGGCCAGTTCCAGGACTATCTCGCCGAGCAGCAGGTACCAGTGCTCGACCGGGCCGGCCGTGCAGAAGGCGACGACCAGGATGACCACCGGGGCGTCGTTGAACCCGGACTCGGCCTCCAGCGTGCCCGTCACGCGCGCGGGCAGGGGGATCTTCCGCAGGACCGAGAAGACCGCCGCCGCGTCCGTCGACGACACCACCGCCCCGATGATGAACGCCTGCCGCCACTCCAGCCCGACCAGGTAGTGCGCGCCGGCTGCGGTGACACCCACGCTGATCGCGACGCCCACGGTCGCCAGGACGGAGGCGGACGGCAGGACCGGCCGGATCTCCTTCCACTTCGTGCCCAGCCCGCCCTCGGCGAGGATCACGACCAGGGCCGCGTATCCCATGACCTGGGTCAGCGCGGCGCTGTTGAACTGGATGTGACCGATGCCGTCCTGGCCGATGAGGACGCCGATCCCCAGGTACACGAGCAGGCTGGGGAGCCCGCTGCGGGAGGAGACCCGGACGGCCGCGACGGCGACGAGCAGGACGACGGAGCAGACGAGCAGGAGCTGGTTGAGGTGGTGGACAGTCAGGGGGCGTTCCTCCTCCGAGATCGGACCCACGGATCTCCGGTTACTTCGTTACCTTACCTAACTCTTGACGATTTCTTGACGTTCGCGAGGCAAGATCGAACGCTCGTACGCGCTCGTTCCCGACTCCGCGTCAAGCGGGACGGGGCCCTGCGCCTATGGTTGCTCCAGCGCTCATTCAAAGTCACAGCCCGACCTGCCGCTCGCGTTAGGACAGCAAGGACAGCGATGCCCCCCAACACCACCGCCACCACGGGTGACACCGCCGCAGCGGGTGCCACGTCCGTCAAGTCCGGCAGGAAGAAGGGGCGCAAAGCCCGACTCATCGTGCTGGTGCTGGTCCTGGCCATCATCGGAGGCATCGCCTACGGGGCGTACTGGTCGATCAGCACCGTCCGCGCCTCCTTCCCGCAGACCACCGGTTCGATCAAGCTCGACGGCCTGTCCGGGCCGGTCGACGTCAAGCGGGACGGCTACGGCATCCCGCAGATCTACGCGTCCTCGGACGAGGACCTGTTCATGGCGCAGGGCTACGTCCAGGCGCAGGACCGGTTCTACGAGATGGACGTGCGCCGGCACATGACCTCCGGTCGCCTGTCGGAGATGTTCGGCAAGGGCCAGGTCAAGAACGACGAGTTCCTGCGCACCCTCGGCTGGGACCGGATCGCGCAGCGGGAGTACGACACCAAGCTGTCGGCGTCCACCAAGAAGTACCTCCAGGCCTACGCCAAGGGGGTCAACGCCTACCTCCAGGGCAAGGACGGCAAGGACATCTCCCTGGAGTACGCGGCCCTGGGCTTCGCCAACGACTACAAGCCGGAGAAGTGGACCCCGGTCGACTCCGTCTCCTGGCTGAAGGCGATGGCCTGGGACCTGCGCGGCAACATGCAGGACGAGATCGACCGCGCCCTCATGACCAGCCGCCTCGGCCCGCAGCAGATCCAGGACCTGTACCCGGCGTACCCCTACGGCCGCAACAAGCCGATCGTCCAGGAGGGCCAGTACGACGCGGTGACCCAGGCCTTCCAGCAGAGCGGCGCGACGAGCTCCGCCGGGGGCACGGGGACGACCGGTTCGACCGGTTCGACCGGCACGACCGGTTCGACCGGCACGACCGGCACGACTGGCACGACCGGCACGACGGGGACGACCGGTTCGACCGGCGCAACGGGCACCACCGGGACGACCGGCTCCTCCGGCTCCTCCACCTCGGCCGGGACGGGTTCGTCCCTCACGAGCCAGCTGGGCGGCCTCTACGGCGTCCTGGACGACCTGCCCACGGCCGTCGGCGTGAACGGCCAGGGCATCGGCTCCAACTCCTGGGTGGTCGCCGGGAAGTACACCATCACCGGCAAGCCGCTGCTCGCCAACGACCCGCACCTGTCGGCGTCCCTGCCGTCCGTCTGGTACCAGATGGGCCTGCACTGCCGCACCGTCTCCGGCAAGTGCCAGTACGACGTCACCGGCTACACGTTCGCGGGCATGCCCGGTGTGATCATCGGACACAACGGGAAGATCGCCTGGGGCCTCACCAACTCCGGGGTCGACGTCACCGACCTCTACCTGGAGAAGGTCAGCGCGAACGGCTACCTGTACGACGGCAAGGTCCGGCCGTTCAGGACCCGCCAGGAGACCATCAAGGTCGCCGGGGGCGCGGCCAAGACGATCGTCGTCCGGCAGACCCAGGACGGGATGCCGCTGCTGTCCGACCGTGACGACGAACTCGTCCAGGTCGGCAAGAAAGCCACCGTGAACGCCGCCGCGCCCGACCGCGGCGACGGCTACGGCATCGCCCTGCGGTGGACCGCGCTCGACCCGGGCACGACCATGGACGCCGTCTTCGCCCTCGACAGGGCCGGGGACTGGAGCGACTTCCGCGCGGCGGCGGCCCTGTTCGACGTGCCCTCCCAGAACCTGATCTACGCCAGCACGGACAACCACATCGGCTACACGCTGCCCGGCAGGATCCCCGCCCGCACCGCCAAGGACTCCGGCGCCGTCCCGGTGCCCGGCTGGGACTCGAAGTACCGCTGGAAGGGCTTCGTCAAGCAGGACGAACTGCCCTACGAGTACGACCCGAAGCGCGGCTACATCGTCACCGCCAACCAGGCCGTGGTCGACCCGGACACGTACCCGTACACCCTCACCACCGACTGGGGCTACGGCACCCGCAGCCAGCGGATCACCGACCTGATCGAGTCCAAGATCAAGGACGGCGGCAAGATCTCCACCGACGACATGCGGCAGATGCAGCTGGACAACAGCAGCGAGATCGCCAAGCTGCTGGTGCCCAAGCTGCTGAAGATCAACCTGGACGACCCGGACGTCCGCCAGGCGCAGAAGCTGCTGGAGGGCTGGGACTACACCCAGGACGCCGACTCCGCGGCGGCCGCGTACTTCAACGCCGTCTGGCGCAACATCCTCAAGCTCGCCTTCGGCAACAAGCTCCCCAAGGAGCTGCGCGTCAAGGGACAGTGCCTGTGGGTCGACAAGATCGACAGCACCGGCCCGGTGGACGACGACACCAAGGTGCGCGAGTGCGGCCAGCGCGACGCCGACCAGGCGCAGCCGGACGGCGGCGACCGCTGGTTCGAGGTCGTGCGCACCCTGATGGACAAGCCGGACAGCGACTGGTGGAAGACGCCCAGGTCGGGCACCCGCCCCGCCGCCGAGAACCGCGACCAGCTCTTCGCCCGCGCCATGATCGACGCCCGCTGGGAGCTGACCGCCAAGCTCGGCAAGGACATCGACACCTGGAGCTGGGGCCGTCTGCACCGGCTGTTCCTGAAGAACCAGACGCTCGGCACCGAGGGCCCCAAGGCCCTGCAGTACCTCCTCAACCGCGGCCCCTGGAAGCTCAGCGGCGGCGAGGCGACGGTGAACGCGACCGGCTGGAACGCCGCCGGCGGCTACAACGTGGTCTGGGTGCCGTCCATGCGGATGGTCGTCAACCTCGCCGACCTCGACAAGTCCAAGTGGATCAACCTGACCGGCGCCTCCGGGCACGCCTTCAGCGCGCACTACACGGACCAGACGAGCAAGTGGGCCAAGGGCGAGCTGCTGCCCTGGTCGTTCTCGGGCGAGGCGGTGGACAAGAGCACCAGCGACGCCCTGGTCCTCAAGCCCTGACCGGCGGCACAGAGCACGCAAAGGCCCTCCACGCGCGCGTGGAGGGCCGTTGCCGTCAGAGGGGTGGGTCAGGGTTGCGGGAAGCGGCGCACTCCCGACGGGGTCACCACCGCGTGCACCGGCCTGTCGTGCGTCTCCGCCGGGACGCGCGCGACGACCTCCGTGTCGTAGAGCAGCACCACGAGCAGGGGGCGCGCGCCCGTGCGCTCCAGCCGGGCCAGCACCCGGTCGTAAGACCCTCCGCCGCGCCCCAGGCGCGTCCCGCGCGCGTCCACCGCGAGGCCGGGCAGCAGGACCACGTCCGCGTCCGCCACGGCGTCCGGGCCCAGACGCGGACCGGAGGGCTCGAGAAGAGCCATCCTGCCGCCGTGCCGGACCGGGGCGAGGGAGTCCGGGCCGGCGTACTCGCCCCAGTCCAGGTCGTTGTCGGGCAGCAGCACGGGGAGCAGGACGCGCACGCCCCGCGCGCGCAGGGCGTCCATCAGGTCGAGCGTGCCGGGTTCGCCGCCCACCGAGACGTACGCCGCCACCGTGCGGCCACGCGCCAGCTCGGGCAGCTCCAGGGCCCGCTCCGCCAGCGCGCGGCCCGCCACGCGGACGTCATCCGCCGTCAACCTGTTCCTCACCCCGAGGAACTCCCGCCGAAACGCGCGCTTGTCAGACTCGCCCGTACGTCCGTCGTGTTCCACTGGTCGTCCTCGCGCCCTTCTTAATGCAGGTCATATAAGGGTCAAGCAACCTGAGCCACAGATTCCCCACAAAGGCACCGGATATGGTTGCGGGCATGACTCAGTCCCACCCCAGGATCAGCAAGGCTGTCATTCCCGCAGCCGGCCTCGGCACCCGGTTCCTGCCGGCTACCAAAGCCACTCCCAAGGAGATGCTGCCGGTCGTAGACAAGCCGGCGATCCAGTATGTGGTCGAGGAGGCCGTGTCGGCGGGGCTCGACGACGTCCTGATGATCACCGGGCGCAACAAGCGCCCGCTCGAGGATCACTTCGACCGCAACTACGAGCTGGAATCGGCGCTGCAGAAGAAGGGCGACGCCGAACGGCTCGCCAAGGTGCAGGAGTCCAGCGACCTGGCCACCATGCACTACGTGCGCCAGGGCGACCCCAGGGGCCTCGGGCACGCCGTGCTGTGCGCCGCCCCGCACGTCGGCCACGAGCCCTTCGCCGTCCTCCTCGGTGACGACCTGATCGATCCCCGGGACCCGCTGCTCGCGCGCATGATCGAGATCCAGGAGCGGCACGGCGGCAGTGTCGTCGCCCTGATGGAGGTCGCACCCGAGCAGATCCACCTCTACGGCTGCGCGGCCGTGGAGGCCACTGCCGACGGCGACGTGGTCAAGGTGACCGGACTGGTCGAGAAGCCGGACCCGGCGGACGCCCCGTCGAACTACGCGATCATCGGACGCTACGTCCTCGACCCGCACGTGTTCGGCATACTGCGCAAGACCGAGCCGGGCCGGGGCGGCGAGATCCAGCTCACCGACGCCCTCCAGCAGCTCGCGCAGGACGAGAAGGTCGGCGGCCCGGTGCACGGCGTCGTCTTCCAGGGCCGCCGCTATGACACCGGCGACCGTGGCGACTACCTGCGTGCCATTGTCAGACTCGCGTGCGAACGTGAGGACCTGGGCCCGGAGTTCCGGACCTGGCTCCGCAGTTACGTAGCCGAGGAGATGCAGCAATCTTGAGCAGCGCCGCGACCCGCCCCGCAGGCCCGGACGACCTGTGGTCGGTGGACGAGCACCTTGAGGACATCCTCTCGACCGTCCACCCCCTCGAACCCATCGAGCTGCAACTGCTCGACGCCCAGGGCTGCGTCCTGGTCGACGACGTCACGGTGCCGGTGTCCCTGCCGCCGTTCGACAACAGCTCCATGGACGGGTACGCGGTGCGGGTCGCGGACGTGGCGGGTGCCGGGGAGGAGTTCCCGGCCGTCCTGGAGGTCGTCGGGGACGTCGCGGCCGGCGCGGCCGACCCGGTGCGGGTCGGTCCCGGACAGGCCGCGCGCATCATGACCGGCGCGCCGCTGCCCCCCGGCGCCGAGGCCGTCGTCCCCGTCGAGTGGACCGACGGCGGGCTCGGCGAGGGCCCGGTCAGCGGCATGCGGGCGCGCAGCTCGGCCCCCGAGGGCGCCGAGGGCCACGTGCACGTGTACCGGTCCGCCGAGGCACGCGCGCACGTGCGGGCCAAGGGCAGCGACGTGAAGGCCGGGGACCTCGCCCTGGAGGCCGGGACGATCCTCGGCCCGCCGCAGATCGCGCTGCTCGCCGCGATCGGCCGCGGCACGGTACGCGTGCGCCCCCGTCCGCGCGTGGTCGTGGTGTCCACCGGCAGCGAACTCGTCCAGCCCGGCGAGCGACTGGCCGGCGGGCAGATCTACGACTCCAACAGCTTCGCCCTCACCGCCGCCGCCCGGGACGCGGGCGCCATCGCCTACCGGGTGGGCGCCGTCGCCGACGACGCCGAGACCCTGCGCTCCACCATCGAGGACCAGCTCATCCGCGCCGACCTGCTGGTGACCACGGGCGGGGTGAGCGTCGGGGCGTACGACGTCGTCAAGGAGGCGCTGGCGTACGCCGCGGACGCGGACGAGGCGGGCAGCGGCGTGGAGTTCCGCAGGCTCGCCATGCAGCCCGGCAAGCCCCAGGGTTTCGGTTCCATCGGCCCCGACCACACCCCGCTGCTGGCACTGCCCGGCAACCCCGTGTCGTCGTACGTCTCCTTCGAGCTGTTCGTCCGGCCCGCCATCCGCGCGCTGAGGGGCCTCACGGACCTGCACCGGCCCCGCGCGCGGGCCGTGCTCAAGGCCGACGGGGCGCTGCGTTCGCCCAAGGGCCGCCGCCAGTTCCTGCGCGGCACCTACGCCGGCGGCGAGGTGACCCCGGTGGGAGGTGCCGGTTCCCATCTGATCGCCGCGCTGGCGCAGGCCGACGCGCTGATCGTCGTGCCCGAGGACATGGAGTCCGTGGAGCCCGGCAGCGAGGTCGAGGTGGTCCTGCTCGGCTGAGCCCGGCTGGTTGGCGGTACCGTGTCGCGCACAGCAGGCCCGCGCGCCGCACCGCGCCGGGCCCGGACCGGGAGCGCCACAGCCATGACCCAGCCTTCCCGGGGGGAGACCCCCGGAGCCCCTGCGCAGGACCGACTGACGCACATCGACGAGGCGGGCGCGGCCCGCATGGTCGACGTGTCCGGGAAGGACGTGACCGCGCGCACCGCCCGCGCCAGCGGCCGGGTGCTCGTCGCACCGCGCGTGGTCGAGCTGCTGCGGGGCGAGGGCGTGCCCAAGGGGGACGCCCTGGCCACCGCGCGGATCGCCGGGATCATGGGCGCCAAGCGCACCCCGGATCTGATCCCCCTGTGCCACCCGTTGTCGGTGTCCGGTGTGACACTGGACCTGTCGGTCGCGGACGACGCCGTGGAGATCCGGGCCACCGTGAAGACCACGGACCGCACGGGCGTCGAGATGGAGGCCCTCACCGCGGTGACGGTCGCCGCGCTCACCGTGATCGACATGGTCAAGGCGGTCGACAAGGGGGCGGTCATCACGGACGTACGGGTGGAGGAGAAGACGGGCGGCAAGTCGGGTGACTGGAGCCGGGCATGACCTACCGTGCTCTGGTGATCACCGCTTCCAACCGGGCCGCCGCGGGCGTCTACGCGGACAAGGGCGGCCCGCTGGTCGCCGACGGCCTCAGCGGCCTCGGGTTCGACGTCGACGGCCCGCAGGTGGTCCCCGACGGCGACCCCGTGGAAGCGGCCCTGCGCGCGGGCGTCGCCTCCGGGTACGACGTCGTCGTCACCACTGGCGGCACCGGCCTGTCGCCCACCGACCGCACCCCCGAGGCGACCCGCGCGGTGATCGCGTACGAGGTGCCGGGCATCGCGGAGGCCATCCGCGCGTACGGGCGGGACAAGGTGCCGACCGCGGCGCTGTCCCGGGGCCTGGCCGGAGTGGCCGGGCGCACGCTGATCGTCAACCTGCCCGGGTCGACCGGCGGGGTGCGCGACGGGCTCGCCGTGCTGGAGCCCCTGCTGGTGCACGCCGTCGACCAGATCCGCGGCGGTGACCACCCGAGACCCGGCGGTACGGGGGGTGCGAGCTGAACAGCCCTTCCTGGCCCGTCGTACTGGCGGACGGCGATGTCGTCCTCCGGCCGATAAAGCTGCGCGACCAGCGGGTCTGGCGTGAGGTGAACCGGCGTAACCGCGACTGGCTGCGCCCGTGGGAGGCGACCATCCCGCCGCCCACGCCGAGCGGGCCGATCGCGCACCGGCCGACCTACCGCCAGATGGTCCGGCATCTGCGCTCAGAGGCGAACGCGGGTCGGATGCTGCCGTTCGTCATCGAGTACCAGGGGCAGCTCGTCGGGCAGTTGACGGTCGCCGGGATCACCTGGGGGTCGATGTGCTCGGGGCACGTCGGCTACTGGGTGGACGAGGCGGTGGCCGGGCGCGGGGTGATGCCGACGGCCGTCGCGCTCGTGGTGGACCACTGTTTCCGCACCGTCGGCCTGCACCGGGTCGAGGTCTGCATTCGCCCGGAGAACCGGCCGAGCCGGCGGGTCGTGGAGAAACTCGGATTCCGCGAGGAAGGGCTCCGGCCGCGTTATCTGCACATCGACGGTGCCTGGCGCGACCATCTCGTCTTCGCGCTCACCGCGGAAGAGGTGCCCGACGGGTTGCTCACGCGGTGGAAGCGGGCGCGCTCGCGCGGGAGCCAGCGCACCGAGAGTCCGTGAATTGAATATGTGTTCGAAAATGATCGGCTGTTGACCGTCTCGGGGCGCCGAATTCCCGGCTGCGGCGGTCCGCTGATCGCAAGCGTCGCAAAAAATGCTGGAAATATGAGCCAGATCGTGCGACACACCGGCCCAATTGGCGGATGGCCTCACGCAAACCCCTCTACGGTGTGAGCGTGAGCAGCAGCGGCCTCATCTACGCAGTCATTGTCGGGGCCTGGGCCGCCTACTTGGTGCCGATGTGGCTCCGTAGGCAGGACGAGCTGAACGAGGCCCGTCCGACGGAACGCTTCAGCACCGCCATCCGGCTGCTGTCCGGACGGGCGGGTATGGAGCGCCGGTACGCCAGGGACCTGCGGGCGCGCTCCGCCCAGGAGGGGGAGCCGGACGCCGTCGATCCGGACGCCGTCACCGACTCGGTGGACGTCCGGGCCTTCGCCGTGCCTCCGACCCGCCGTCAGGTGGCCGTCGAGGCCGAGCCCGAGGCGCCCGGCGGCACCGGGGCGGCGAGCGACCACGCCTCCGTCCCGGCCTCCCGGCCCGCCCCCGACCCCGCGCCCGTTCCCGCGACCCCGCCGGCCCAGCAGCGTGAACCGGCGGCACGGAGCGCGTCCTCGGCGCAGTCGGCCGCGGCACGCGCCCGGCGCACCAAGGTGCTCGCGCGCCGACGGCGCACCACCGTGGTGCTCTTCCTCGCCTTCACCCTCGGCGCGATCGTCGCCGCCGTCGGCGGCCTCGCCTTCCTCTGGGTGCCCGGCGCGCCCGCCGTGCTCCTCAGCGCGTACATCGCCTATCTGCGCACGCAGGAGCGCCGCCGGTTCGCCTACCAGATGGACCGGCGCCGTGCCGAGGCCGCCGCCCAGCGCCTGCGCGAGCGCCAGCCCCGCCGGCGCGCGCCCCTCGAGGCGGGACCGGCCGCCGAGGAACCGCAGGAGGGCCAGGCCACCGAGACCGGCACCGGACTGTCCGCGCTCGCCGCCGACCGGCGCGCCCTCGTCGAGCAGACCGACCACGCCGAGTGGGTCGACCAGCAGCGCGAGCGGCAGCGCAGGCCCGGTCACGGGGACAGCTGGGACCCGGTGCCGGTGCCGCTGCCCACGTACGTGACCGCGCCCGTCGCCCCGCGCGCGACCTCCGACGTGGATCTCGGCGCGCCCGACACCTGGAGCTCGGCGCGGTCCAGCGCGGTCGTGCCGGAGCAGGAGACGGGCCACGCGCCCGAGAGCGTGGCGCGCGATCCGGAGGCGGTGCCCGGGCAGAAGACGGGGGACCAGGCGGCGGACGGCCGTGCCCACGCCCGGCCCCGCTCGCGCGGCGGGGCCTCCGCCGCGGCCGCCGCCCGCCGGGCACGGGAACGCGGACGCACGCCGCTCTTCGACCAGTACGACCCCTACGAGGACGACGACCGTCCGCGCGCGGCCAACGAGTGACCCCGGTCACCTCGGAAACCCCCGCCCTGACCAGTCAGGGAGCGGATTTCCAAGCACCCCGATCGGGATGCTAAAGTTTCACTCGTTGCAAGGGCCTGTGGCGCAGTCCGGTAGCGCACCTCGTTCGCATCGAGGGGGCCAGGGGTTCAAATCCCCTCAGGTCCACTGCACGACGAAGATCCCGTCGGTCATCACGACCGGTCGGGATCTTCGTCGTTTCCGCCCATGTGACGGCGGCATCGCCGCCGCCCGGGCGGCGGCTTCACCGCCCCCGGTCACAGCCGCTTGGCGTAGCAGAGGCTCTCCTCGTGGTGCCGGTAGTAGCCGAACTTCGCGCACGGCTCGTAGCCGCTGGAGGTGTACAGGGCGACGGCCTCCGGCTGCTTGGTGCCCGTCTCCAGGACCATGCGGACCCGGCCGGCCATGCGGGCGTCCTCCTCCAGGGCCGCGAGCATGCGGCGGGCCAGGCCCCGGCCGCGCATCTCCGCGACGACGTACATCCGCTTCAGTTCCGCGTCGCCGTCCTCGTTGCCCTCCTCGTTGCGGTCCTGGCTGCGCCAGCCGCCGGTGGCCACGGGGCGGTCGCGCTCGTCGTACGCGATCAGGTACACGCCCCGGGGCGGGTCGAAGTCGGCGGCGTCCAGGGCGGTGGCGTCGCCCCCGTCGCCGTAGCGCTGGTGGTACTCGGCCTGGACCTCGTCGTTGAGCTTCACGGCGTCGGGGTGATCGAAACGAACGCGGCGGATATTCATGCTGGGCATCGTACTTCTATGCAGTCGGCGGGCGGTCCCGGATTTTGTGGACCCGGACCAGTGTGCCGGTATCGTGCCCGGGTGCTGACTGTGACCTCGGTGAACGTGAACGGGCTGCGGGCCGCCGCGAAGAAGGGCTTCGTGGAATGGCTCGCCGGGACGGACGCGGACGTCGTCTGCCTCCAGGAGGTGCGGGCCGAGCCGCACCAGCTGCCCGAGGAGGCCGGCCGGCCCGAGGGCTGGCACGTCGTGCACGCCCCGGCCGCCGCCAAGGGCCGTGCGGGCGTCTCCCTCTACACCCGGCGCGAGCCCGACCGGGTCCGGGTCGGCTTCGGCTCCGCCGAGTTCGACGGCAGCGGGCGCTACGTCGAGGCCGAGCTGCCCGGCGTCACCGTCGCCTCCCTCTATCTGCCCTCCGGCGAGGTCGGCACCGAGCGGCAGGACGAGAAGATCCGCTTCATGGGCGAGTTCCTGGCCCATCTGAAGGAGCTGCGCGAACGGGCCGCCGCCGACGGGCGCGAGGTCCTCGTCTGCGGCGACTGGAACATCGCCCACCGCCAGGCCGACCTGAAGAACTGGCGCGGCAACACCAGGAACTCCGGCTTCCTGCCCGAGGAACGGGACTGGCTCGACCGTGTCTTCGCCCCCGGGGACGGCGGCTACGTCGACGTCGTGCGCGTCCTGCACCCGGACGCGGAGGGCCCGTACACCTGGTGGTCGTACCGGGGGCGGGCTTTCGACAACGATTCGGGCTGGCGCATCGACTACCACGTCGCCACGCCCGGCCTCGCCGGCAAGGCCGCCAAGGGCTTCGTGGAGCGCGCGGCCACGCACGCCGACCGCTGGTCGGACCACGCACCGGTCACGGTCGTCTACGACCTCTAGACCCGCTTGTCCGGCCGGCCCCGCCCGGTCAGTCCCGCTTGTTCAGCCGGCGGTCCAGTGCCAGGGAGAGTTCCGCCTCCACCACGCTGCGGGCCAGCGGGCGCAGTCGGCGCAGGTCTTCCTCGGGGCCGTGGCGCAGGATCAGGTCGGCGAAGAGTTCGGCCAGGGCGTCGGCGTGCTCGCGGACGCGGGCGCCGGCCGCCAGCACCTCGGCGAGCGGGATGCCCTCGCGGACCAGCGCGGAGGAGACGTCCAGCAAGCGCCGGCTGATGTGGACGATCTCGTCGCCGTCGGTGCCGAGGTAGCCCAGTTCCAGGGCGGCGGCCAGGTTCTCGGGGGTGACCTCGCCCTCGAAGCGGGCGGCGAGTTCCTCGGGGGTGAGGCGGACGGGCTCCTCCTCGGTGGGGGCGCCGACGCCGAGCAGGTCGGCGACGTCGCGGCCCTGGTCGAGGGCGTCCGCGAGTTCCGCGATGCCGTTCAGGGTGTGGCCGCGTTCCAGGAGTGCCGCGATGGTGCGCAGCCGGGCCAGGTGGTGGTCGTCGTACCAGGCGATGCGGCCCTCGCGGCGGGGCGGCCCTATCAGCTTGCGTTCGCGGTAGAAGCGCAGGGTGCGCACGGTGATGCCGGCGCGCCGGGCCAGCTCCTCCATGCGGTATTCGCGCCTGACCGTGGGGTGTTCCGCGTCCTCTGCCACGACCGCAGCCTATGGCGTACTGCCGGTAACTTTCCTTCCGTCACCCCCTACCGCTCGGTAGGCGGCTGCTCTACAGTCCCATTGCGCCAGTGTTCACTGGCAGAGTTCCTAGGCGATGCGTGGAGGCTTCGGGATGGCCGAGCACGAGCATGTACGGGTGGCGGTGATCGGGTCCGGGTTCGGCGGGCTGGGGGCCGCCGTGCGGCTGCGCCGCGAGGGAATCACCGACTTCGTCGTCCTGGAGCGGGCCGGCAGCGTCGGCGGCACCTGGCGGGACAACAGCTACCCCGGGTGCGCCTGTGACGTGCCCTCGCACCTGTACTCCTTCTCCTTCGCGCCCCACCCGGACTGGCCGCGCACCTTCTCCGGCCAGCGGCACATCCGCGCGTATCTGGAGCACGTCACCGACCTCTTCGGGCTGCGCCCGCACCTCCGCCTCGACTCCGAGGTCAAGCTGATGACCTGGGACAACGAGAACCTGCGGTGGACGATCGAGACCACGCGCGGCACGCTGACCGCCGATGTGGTCGTCTCCGCCACCGGGCCGCTGTCGGACCCGAAGATCCCCGACGTCCCCGGTCTCGACTCCTTCCCGGGCAAGGTGTTCCACTCCGCCCGCTGGGACCACGACCTCGACCTGCGCGGCAAGCGGGTCGCCGTGATCGGCACCGGAGCCTCCGCCATCCAGATCGTCCCCGCCATCCAGCCGCAGGTCGGCCGGCTCACCCTCTTCCAGCGCACCCCGCCCTGGGTGCTGCCCCGCGTCGACCGCGCCATCAGCGGCGCCGAGCGCTGGCTGCACCGCCGGCTGCCCGTCACCGCCCAGATCCGGCGCGGACTGCTGTGGGGCATCCGGGAGCTCCAGGTGCAGGCGTTCACCAAGCGCCCGGACGAACTCGGCCTGGTCGAACAGCTCGCGAAGCGGAACATGGCCCGCGCGATCAAGGACCCGGCGCTGCGCGCCAGGCTCACCCCGGACTACCGCATCGGCTGCAAGCGCATCCTGCTGTCCAGCACGTACTACCCGGCGCTGGCCAGGCCGAACGTGGACGTCGTCGGCGGGCTGAGCGAGATCCGCGGGTCCACGGCGGTGGCGGCCGACGGCACCGAGGCCGAGGTCGACGTGATCATCTTCAGCACCGGCTTCCACGTCACGGACATGCCGATCGCCGAGCGCGTGGTCGGCGCGGAGGGCATCACGCTCGCGGAGTCCTGGAAGAACGGCATGCGGGCGCTGCGCGGTGCCTCGGCGGCCGGGTTCCCGAACTGGATGACGATCATCGGGCCCAACACCGGCCTCGGGAACTCCTCCATGATCCTCATGATCGAGTCCCAGCTCAGCTACATGGCCGACTATCTGCGCCAGCTCGACGTCCTGGGCGGCCGCACCGCCCTCGACGCGCGGCCCGCCGCCGTCGACGCCTGGAACGACAGGGTGCAGGAGCGCATGAAGCGGACCGTGTGGAGCACCGGCGGCTGCACCAGCTGGTACCTGGACGCGAGCGGCCGCAACACCACCATCTGGCCCGGTACGACGACCGAGTTCCGGCGCGCCACCCGGCGGGTGGACCTGGCGGAGTACGAGGTGCTGCGCACACCCGCGCCGGTGTCCGGCCCCGGCGCCGGGCCGGCCGGCCGGAAGAGCGGGGCCGCCGCATGAGCCGCAGCGCCCACGTCACCTCCGGCCCCTACGCCCCGCCCGCCCCGGCCCGTACCCTCACCGCCGTGTCCGCCGACGGTGCGCGGCTGCACGTCGAGGTGCACGGCCCCGAGGACGCCCCACCGGTCGTCCTCGCCCACGGCTGGACCTGTTCGACGGCGTTCTGGGCGGCCCAGATACGGGACCTGGCCGCCGACCACCGGGTGATCGCCTACGACCAGAGGGGGCACGGGCGCAGTCCCGCGAGCCCCGCCTGTACCACCGAGGCGCTCGCGGACGACCTCGAAGCAGTGCTCGCGGAGACCCTGGCGCGCGGGGAGAAGGCGCTCGTCGCCGGTCACTCCATGGGCGGCATGACGGTCATGGCGGCGGCCGGGCGCCCCCGCTTCCGGGAACACGCCGCCGCCGTCCTGCTGTGCAGCACGGGGAGTTCGGGGCTGGTCGCGCAGTCGCGCGTGGTGCCGTTGCCCGCCGGACGCGTGCGCACCTGGATCACCGGGCGCGTCCTCGGTTCCCGCGCGCCCCTCGGGCCGGTCACACCGGTCGCGCGGCGGGTCCTCAAGTACGCCACGATGGGCGCGGGTTCGGCCCCGCACATGGTGGAGGCGTGCGCGCGGATCGTGCACGCCTGCCCGCGCGCCGCGCGCCACGCATGGTCGG
Organism: Streptomyces sp. NPDC046870; assembly: GCF_040704595.1. NCBI lineage: Bacteria > Bacillati > Actinomycetota > Actinomycetes > Kitasatosporales > Streptomycetaceae > Streptomyces > Streptomyces sp. NPDC046870. The sequence continues at coordinate 173,409 of NZ_JBEYXM010000004.1, read as the reverse complement.
CCGTCCTCGCCGGGCTCGATCTCGACCACGGCGTACGGCGGTTGAGCGTGCCCACCGCCGTACTGCACGGCGCGTCAGACCGGCTCACGCCTGCGGTGCACGCCCGGGCACTGGTCGCCGCGCTGCCGCACTGCGTCGGCCTCACCGAGCTGCCCGGCGTCGGTCACATGACCCCGGTCGAGGCCCCGGAGCCGGTGACCACCCGCATCCGGGAACTCGTCGGCACGTATGTCACGGGGGCTGTCCCCGAGCACGGTTCCACCCCCGCGCGGATCAAGGAGGGCGCATGAGCAGGGTCAGCCTCGAGGGGCAGGTCGCGGTCGTCACGGGAGCGGCGCGCGGCGTCGGTGAGCTGCTGGCGCGCAAACTGTCCGCGCGCGGCGCGAAGGTGGCGCTGGTCGGGCTGGAGGAGGAGGCGCTGAAGGAGGTCTCCGGACGGCTGCACAGCGACAGCGCCCACTGGTACGCCGACGTCACCGACCACGAGGCGATGAGCCGGGTCGCCGAGGAGGTGAAGGCGCGCTTCGGGAAGGTCGACATCGTGGTCGCCAACGCCGGTGTGGCGACGGGCGGTCCGTTCGCCGACTCCGATCCGCAGGCGTGGCGGCGGGTGATCGAGGTGAACCTCATCGGTTCGGCGGTCACCGCGCGGGCGTTCCTGCCGGTGCTCGTGGAGAGCCGCGGTTACCTGCTCCAGATCGCCTCGCTCGCCGCGATCACACCCGCGCCGATGATGACGGCGTACTGCGCGTCCAAGTCGGGCGTGGAGGCGTACGCGCACAGTCTGCGCGCCGAGGTGGGCTACCAGGGCGTCCGTGTGGGCGTCGGGTACCTGTCGTGGACCGACACCGACATGGTGCGCGGGGCCGACCAGGACGACGTGATGCGGGAGCTGCGGCAGCGCCTGCCGTGGCCGTCCAACAAGACCTATCCGCTGGGCCCGGCCGTGGACCGGCTCGTGGAGGGGATCGAGCGGCGCTCGGCGCACGTGTACGGGCAGTGGTGGCTGCGCGGCATGCAGGGCGTGCGCGGCTATCTGCCGGGGCTCATCGGGACGGTCGGGCAGCGGGAGATGAAGCGGTTCGCGCCCCGCCTGAAGGGCATGCGTTCCGGACTCGTCGGCGCAGGTGGGGCGGCCGACGAGGCGGCGCGCGCTACGCACCGTAACTGATCGACATGCAGGCCGTGTTCGCCCATGTGAATCTGGTCGAGGCCCCACAGACGGGGCCGGACCCCCACTCATCACGGGAGTGAACCCACATGGGTATGAAGGACCAGTTCCAGGAGAAGTCCCGCCAGGCCAAGGACAAGATGGACCAGGGCCGCGAGAAGGCCGGCCAGCGCGGTCCGCAGCAGGGCCGCCAGGGTCAGCAGCAGGGCCGCCAGGGCCAGCAGCCGTCGGAGCGGGGCGGCCACAACCACCGTGACATCGAGGACACGGAGCGGCAGATGGAGGACCGGCTCGACCGGGACTACGACGCCTGACCGCCGCACTCGGCTCCGGCCGGTTGACGAGGGGTGCCCTTCTTCCGGGAGGGCACCCCGCGTCGGTCGGCAGGTCAGGAAGCCGCCCTCGGGGGCAGCTTCGGGCGGGACCTGTCCGGGACGCCGTCGTAGGTCGGGGGGACCGCCGCCGGGTTGGACTCCAGCAGTTCCAGGGCGAGTTCCACCGCGTCGGCGAGCTGGGCGTGGCGGCCCTCCGCCCAGTCCAGCGGGGTGCGCAGGATCTCCAGGTCCGGGGCGACGCCGTGGTTCTCCACGGACCAGCCGTAGGCGTCGAACCAGGCCGCGTTCATGGGCACGGTGATGACCGTGCCGTCGCCGAGCCGGTGCCGGCCGGTCATGCCCACCACTCCGCCCCAGGTGCGCTGGCCGACGACCGGGCCGAGCTTCAGGAGCTTGAAGGCGGCGGTGATCATGTCGCCGTCGGAGGAGGTCGCCTCGTCGGCGAGGGCGACGACGGGCCCGCGCGGGGCGTTCGAGGCGTACGACACCGGTTGCGCGTTCCGGGTCAGGTCCCAGCCCAGGATGGTCCGGGTCAGCTTCTCGACGACGAGTTCGCTGATGTGCCCGCCCGCGTTGCCGCGCACGTCCACGATGAGCGCCGGCCGGGACACCTCCATGCGCAGGTCGCGGTTGAACTGGGCCCAGCCGGAGCCGCCCATGTCGGGGATGTGCAGGTAGCCGCACCTGCCGCCGCTCAACTCGCGGACGACCTCCCGGCGTTTGGCCACCCAGTCCTGGTAGCGCAGCGGCCGTTCGTCGACGAGCGGGACGACCGCGACGCGGCGGGCGTGCCCGGCCTCGTCCTCGGACGGGGTGAACGTCAGCTCCACCGTCGTTCCGCCCGAACCGGCCAGCAGCGGGTACGGGCCCGTCACCGGGTCGACCGGGCGGCCCTCGACATGGGTCAGGACGGCGCCCTCGCGGATGCCCGTGCCGGCCAGGGGCGAGCGGGCCTTGGAGTCGGAGGAGTCGCCGGCGAGGATGCGCTTGACCACCCAGCGTCCGTCCCGGCGGACGAAGTTGGCGCCGAGGAGGCCCTGCCAGCGCTGGTAGTGCGGCGGGCCCTCGCTGCGGCGGGCGGCGGTGACGTAGGCGTGCGAGGTGCCCAGCTCGCCGAGGACCTCGCGGAGCAGGTCGGCGAACTCGTCGGGGGACGCGACCCGTTCGACCAGCGGGCGGTACTGCTCGAGCACCGCGGCCCAGTCGATGCCGCACATGCCCGGCTCCCAGAAGTAGGCGCGGATCAGCCGGCCCGCCTCGTCGTAGGCCTGGCGCCACTCGGCGGGCGGGTCGGCCTGGTGCAGGATGCGGCGCACGTCGATCCAGACGGTCGAGTCCGCGTCGCCGATCTCGGTCGACGGCACCGCCCGCAGGTCGCCCTCGTCCACGACGACCAGCCGGGTGCCGTCGCCGCTCACGGTGAACCAGTCCAGGTGGTCGACCAGTTCGGACTTCTTCGCCTTGGCGATGTTGAAGTACTCCAGGGTCGGGCGTCCGCTGATGTCGGCCGGGTTGACGAAGGTCTCGCCGAGCGCGCCGGAGATCGGCCAGCGCAGCCAGACCAGGCCGCCGCCCGCGACCGGGTGCAGCCCGGAGTACTTGGAGGCGATGACCGGGAACGGGGTGACCCGGTTCGCCAGCCCCTCGGCCTCGACCGTCACCGTGCCGGCCTCGCCGGTCTCCTCGTCCTCCAGCGGATCGAGCCCGCCGGCGGCCGGGCGGCCCTCGGGGTTCAGGGCGAACGGGGAGGGGGTCGCCGAGGAGAGCGGGACCAGGTACGGGCGGCAGCCGAGCGGGAAGGACAGGTCGCCGGTGTGCACGTCGTAGACCGGGTCGAAGCCGCGCCAGGAGAGGAAGGCGAGGTAGCGGCCGTCGCGGGTGAAGACCGGGTTCTCGTCCTCGAAGCGGCCGTTCGTCACGTCCACGATGAGCCGGTCCTTGATGCGGGCCAGCTTGATCTGGCGCAGGGTGCGGCCGATGCCGGGGTGCGACCAGGTGAGCCAGGAGCCGTCGGGGGAGAAGGCGAGGTCGCGGACCGGGCCGTTGAGGGACCGGATCAGCTCGGTGATGCCGGTCGCCGTCCCGGTCTCCCCGTCGCCCCCCTCCGGCTCCGGCGCGCCTTCCCCGGGTTCCGCCGCCCCGTCCTCCGGCACGTCGATCAGCAGCAGCCGCCCGTCGTGCGAGGCCACGGCCAGGCGTTCGCCCTCGGGGTCGCAGGCCATCTCCAGGACCCGGCCCAGCGCGCCGGAGGCCAGCCGCCGGGGCGGGCGGTCGCCGGTGGCGCGGGGCAGGTGGGCGATCTCGACGGCGTCCTCGCCCTCGGCGTCGGTGACGTAGGCGATCTGTCCGGTGGAGCCCAGCATCTCCGGCAGCCGTACCCGGACGCCGGGCGTGTCGGTGATCGTACGGGCCGGGCCGTCGCGGTGGGTGAGCCAGTACAGGCTGCCGCGGACGACGACCGCGCTGGCCCGGCCGGTCTCGTCCACGGAGATGCCGTCGACGTTCTGTGCGGCCGGCACCTGGTAGCGGCGGCGGCCGGTGCGCGGTCCGGCGAGCCGGACGTCGAGCTTGCGCGGCACGCCGCCCGGCGAGAAGTCGTCCACCAGCCACAGGTCGCCCGCGCACTGGTAGACCACCCGGTCGCCGTCGCCGGCGGCGTGCCGGGCGTAGAAGGCGTCGTGGTCGGTGTGCCGGCGCAGGTCGGTGCCGTCGTGGGCGCAGGAGTAGAGGTTGCCGACGCCCTCGTGGTCGGAGAGGAAGGCGATGCGGCCGGCGACGAACATGGGGCAGGCCAGATGGCCTTCGAGGTCCGGCAGCAGGCGCTGCCCGTGCAGCCACAGCCGGCCCATGGCGCCGCCGCGGTACCGCTTCCAGGAGGCCGGTTCGTGCGGCGGGGTGCCGGTGAGCAGCAGGGTCCTGTGCTCGCCGGCGAGGTCGGCGCACTGGATGTCGGCGACCGGTCCCCAGGGCAGCCGCCCGCCCGGGTCGCCGTCGGCGGGGACCTTGTAGGCCCAGGTGAAGTGGGAGAAGGGCTGGCCGTGGGAGGCCACGGCCAGGATGTCGCCGTCCGGGGTCCAGCCGCAGACCTGGGTGTCGGTGCTGCCCCAGTACGTCAGCTGGCGCCCGGGGCCGCCGTCGACGTCGACGAGGTGGATCTCGGGGGCGAGGCTGCGCCAGGTCGTGTAGGCGATCCGGCGGCCGTCGGGCGAGAAGCGCGGGTGACCGGTCTTGGTGCGGTCCGCGGTGAGCCGCCAGGCGCGGCCCGGGGCGTCGAGGGGGGCCAGCCAGAGGTCGTCCTCCGCGACGAAGCACAGCAGGTCACCGCTGAGGTGGGGAAGGCGCAGATAGCTCACGTCCCCATGCTTTTCCGGTCATACGGCGCGGGCAACTCGTGGGGTCCGCGCCGTCCGGTTCCTTACAGGCCCTTCACCTTCGTGACCCACCGCACGTACGAAACGGTTTCGTTTCGCTGGTGCACGGGGTATCTTCGTGGATGTACGAGGAAGAAGCTCCGGAGCGGGAAGGTGACGGGCATGACCGAAGCCGTGGCGGCGACACGTCGCAGCCGGATCACGCCCGAGCGCGAGGCCGAGCTGTACGAGGCCGTGCTCGACCTGCTCCGCGAGGTCGGCTACGACGCCCTCACCATGGACGCCGTGGCCGCCCGCACCCGGTCCAGCAAGGCCACGCTCTACCGCCAGTGGGGCGGCAAGGCCGAGCTGGTGGCCAAGGCCGTACGGCACAGCAAGCCGGGCCGTACCGGCGACGTCGACACCGGCTCCCTCAGGGGCGATCTGCACGCGCTCACCCTGCGTGCGGACGACTGCGAGATGGAACAGAGCTCCGCGCTGATGCGGGGCCTGGCCATGGCGGTGCACGGCAACCCGGATCTGCTCAAGGCGTTCCGCGAGCACCTCGTGGAGCCGGAGATGGCGGAGTTCCGCCACGTCCTGCAAAGGGCGATCGACCGGGGCGAGGTCCGCGCGGACAACCCCGCGCTCGGATTCATGATGCACATGATGATCGGCGCGTTCGCCGCCCGCACCATGATCGACGAGCAGCCGCCGACGCAGGACTTCCTCCTCTCGTACATCGACGCCGTGGTCCTCCCCGCCTTCGGCGTCACCGCCAACTGACGCTCTTCCCCAGCGAGCCCACCACCTGACGTCACCGCTCACGTCGTCGGGCTGATCACCCCTGCCCAGCTGAACCCAACGACCTGACCGGGAGTACGCCTCCGTGGCCACGTTCCTCTACAAACTCGGCCGCCTCGCCTTCCGGCGACGGCACTTCGTCGCCCTCATATGGGTCGCGCTGCTCACCCTCGCCGGGGTGGGCGCCGCCTCCGCGCCGGCCGCCGGCAACACGTCCTTCTCCATCCCCGGTACCGAGGCCCAGAAGGCCTTCGACCTGCTGGAACAGCGCTTCCCCGGGATGAGCGCCGACGGCGCCACCGCCCGGGTCGTCTTCAAGGCCCCGAAGGGCGAGAAGATGACGGACGCCGTCAACAAGGCGACCGTCGAGAAGACCGTCAAGGAGCTGCGCAGCGGCTCCGAGGTCGCCTCCGTCGCCGACCCCTACACCGGGCACGCCGTCAGCGGGAACGGCACCATCGCCTACGCCTCGGTGAAGTACGAGGTCTCCGGCATGGAGCTGGAGGACTCCTCCAAGGACGCGCTGAAGGACGCGGCCCAGGACGCGCGGGAGGCGGGCCTCACCGTCGAGATCGGCGGTGACGCGCTGAGCGCGACCCCCGAGACCGGCTCCAGCGAGATCATCGGCATCGCGGTCGCCGCGGTCGTCCTGGTCATCACCTTCGGCTCGCTGCTCGCGGCCGGGTTCCCGCTGCTCACCGCCCTCATCGGGGTCGGCATCGGCGTCTCCGCGATCACCGCGCTGGCCAGCGCCCTGGATCTGGGCTCCACCACCTCCACCCTCGCCTCGATGATCGGCCTGGCCGTCGGCATCGACTACGCCCTCTTCATCGTCTCCCGCTACCGCGCCGAACTCGCCGAGGGCCGCGAGCGCGAGGAGGCGGCCGGACGCGCCGTCGGCACGGCGGGCTCCGCGGTCGTCTTCGCCGGCCTCACCGTCGTCATCGCGCTGGTCGGCCTGTCCGTCGTCAACATCCCGATGCTGACGAAGATGGGCGTCGCCGCGGCGGGCACGGTCGCCGTCGCCGTCCTCATCGCGCTGACCATGATCCCGGCACTGCTCGGCTACGCCGGCCGCAGGATCAAGCCGGCCGGCCAGAAGAGCAGGCTGCTCGGCGGCGGCCGCACGCCGAAGAAGCCGGGCCGCCCCAACATGGGCACCCGCTGGGCCAGCTTCGTCGTCCGCCGCCCGGTCGCCGTGCTGCTGCTCGGCGTGCTCGGCCTCGGCGCGGCGGCGATCCCGGCCGCCTCCCTGGAACTGGGCCTGCCCGACGACGGCTCCCAGCCGGCCTCCACCACCCAGCGCCGCGCCTACGACCTCCTCTCCGAGGGCTTCGGGCCCGGTTTCAACGGCCCGCTGATGATCGTCGTCGACGCCAAGGACAGCGCCGACCCCAAGGCCGCGTTCAGCGAGGTCGGCGACGAGATCAAGGGCCTGAAGGACGTCGTCACCGTCACCCCGGCCACGCCCAACAAGGCCGGCGACACCGCGACGATCACGGTCGTCCCCGACTCCAAGCCGTCCTCGGCCACCACCGAGGACCTGGTGCACGCCATCCGGGACAAGGGCGCGGACATCGCCCGCAAGACCGACTCCGATGTCCTGGTCACCGGTTCGACGGCGATGAACATCGACGTCTCGCAGAAGCTGAACGACGCGCTCCTGCCGTACCTGGCCCTCGTGGTCGGCCTGGCCTTCCTCCTGCTGATCGTGGTCTTCCGCTCGGTCCTGGTCCCGCTGAAGGCGGCGCTCGGCTTCCTGCTCAGCGTGATGGCGGCCCTCGGCGCCGTGGTCGCGGTCTTCCAGTGGGGCTGGCTGTCGGGCCTGATGAACGTCGAGGAGACCGGCCCGGTCATGTCGATGATGCCGATCTTCATGGTGGGCGTCGTCTTCGGCCTCGCGATGGACTACGAGGTGTTCCTCGTGACCCGTATGCGGGAGGCGTACGTCCACGGAGAGAAGCCCAGCCAGGCGGTGGTGACGGGCTTCAGGCACGGAGCCCGGGTCGTGACCGCCGCCGCCGTCATCATGATCGCCGTCTTCTCCGGCTTCATCGGCTCCAGCGAGTCGATGGTCAAGATGATCGGCTTCGGCCTCGCCATCGCCGTCTTCTTCGACGCGTTCCTCGTCCGCATGGCCATCGTCCCGGCGGTCCTCGCCCTGCTCGGCAAGCGGGCCTGGTGGCTGCCGAAGTGGCTGGACCGCGCGCTGCCCAACGTGGACGTGGAGGGCGAGGGGCTGCGCGCCCACGCCGACCCCGAGGAGGAGAGGGAGCTGGTACGCGCCTGACGTACCGCTGAAGCCGCCGGTGAGGGTGCCCGTGGGGACGGGGCTGCACCCTCACCGGCTTTCCCGCTAGCGTGCGCCTATGACGACGACCGCCCATCCTCGTTTCGCCGCCGCGGTGGAGGAGTCGGGACTCGGGGAGCTGCTGCCCCGGGTCCGCGGCTTCCCCGAGGCGACCCGGACCGCCGCCGAGGCCGCCGCCGCCATCGGGTGCGAGCTGAGCCGGATCTGCAAGTCACTGGTCTTCGCCGCCGACGGGGTGCCCGTGCTGGTGCTCGTGGACGGGGCCTCGCGGGTGGACGTCGAGCGGCTGCGGCAGGAGCTCGGGGCCGCGAAGGTCACCCGGGCCGACGCCGGGCTCGTGCGCGAGACCACCGGGTACGCCATCGGCGGGGTGCCGCCCTTCGGGCACCGCACCCGCACGCGGGTCCTCGCCGACCGTTCGCTGCTCGCGCACGAGGTGGTCTGGGCGGCGGCCGGCACGCCGTACACCGTCTTCCCGATCGCACCGGAGGAACTCGTCGCCCACGCGGGCGCCACCCTGGTGGACGTGCGCGAGCGGCAGGCGTGACACCGCTGGTCGCGACGGCCGTGCTGCTCGCCGCCGTCACCCACGCCAGCTGGAACGCCATCGCACACCGCATCACCGACAAGCTCGTCGGCTTCGCCCTGATCTCCGGCGGCGGACTGCTGATCGGGCTCGCGGCGGCTCCGTTCACGGCGTTCCCGGCGGGCCCCGCCTGGCCGTACCTGTTCGCCTCGGCCGCCGTGCACATCGCCTACTACGCACTGCTGATGACCTCGTTCCGGCTCGGCGACTTCGGGCAGGCGTACCCCATCGCGCGTGGCAGCGCCCCGCTCGTGGTCACCGTGCTCGCCGCCGTCTTCGCGCACGAGGTGCCCGGCGTCTGGGCGGCCGCCGGCATCGCCGTGTCCTGCCTGGGACTCGCCGGGGTGGGGCTGTGGGGACTGCGCGGGAGGCGGCCCGACTGGGCGGCGATCGGCGCGGCCCTCGCGACCGGCCTGACCATCGCCGCGTACACCGTCGTCGACGGCATGGGCGTACGGGCCTCGGGCACGTCCCTCGGCTACATCGCCTGGCTCATGGCCGTCCAGGGGGCGGTGCTGCCGGCGTTCCTGTACACACGCGCGCGTGCCGGCACGGTCCGGCTCCTGCGGCCCCACGCCGCCCTCGGCCTCCTCGGCGCCGCCCTGTCCGTCGCCGCGTACGGCCTGGTGCTGTGGGCCCAGACCCGGGCCGCGCTCGCCCCCGTCGCCGCCCTGCGCGAGTCGTCCATCATCGTCGGCGCCGCCATCGGCGCGCTGTTCTTCAAGGAGCGCTTCGGGGCGCCCAGGATCGCGGCGGCGGGTCTGGTGGTCGTGGGGATCGGGCTGATGCTGCGGGCCGGTTAGCGCGGCGCACGGTGCCGACATGACGGGCCGGTTGCCGTGACGCACCCTGGAAGCAGCGGCTTTCGGAGGTGGTCGTCATGATGCACACCGCTGTGGGATGGCACATCGAGATGGAGTTCATGGAGGACGATCAGCACACGCGCGCGGCGGCCCTGGTGCGCCTGCCCGACGGCTCCGAGGTACGGGCCCACGGCCGGGCCAGCCGGCACGGCGTCGACGCCAACCAGCCCCGGGTCGGCGAGGAGATCGCCGGTGCCCGCGCCCTCAACGAACTGGCGATGCAACTGCTGACCAAGGCACACGAGGAGATCGACCAGGCGTCCGGTCGGACCTCGCACCCGATCCACGTGTGACACGCACTCGGCGTGCGCCGAGGGCGCGCGTGGCTCAGGCGAGCGCCGTGCGGACCGCTCGTACCAGCGCCTGCGCCCTCGGGTCCGCCGTCACGCTCTGCCGGAAGCCGTTGGTGACGTAGCCGAAGGCGATGCCGGTGTCCGGGTCGGCGAAACCGAGCGCGCCGCCGCGTCCGGGATGGCCGAAGGAACCGGGGGTGAGCAGCGGCGACGCGGCACCGTGGAGCATGTGGCCGAGGCCGAAGCGGGTGCCCACCACCAGCACCCGGTCCGGACCGGCGGACTGCTCCGCGCGGGCCAGTTCCATGGTCCGCGGGGTGAACAGCCGGGTCCCGCCGTCGACCCCGCCGATGAGCGAGGCGTAGAAGCGGGCCAGCCCGTCGGCCGTGGCGATGCCGTTGGAGGCGGGCAGGGCGGCGGCGCGGTAGGCCGGGTCGTTCTCGTCGGGGAACGGGGTGATCGCGGCGAACGCGCGGCGGGTCAGGGAGTCCGGGTCGGCGTAGGCCTCGGCCACCGCCCGCTTGGGGCGGGTCTTCAGTCCGCCGGCGCTCTCGGGGGCGTCCACGGGGCCGACGCGGCCCACGCGCGCCTGCTGCGCTTGCGGCAGGCCGAGCCACAGGTCCGCGCCCGCCGGCCCGGTGATCTCGTCCGCGATCCAGTCGCCGACCGGACGGCCGGTGATCCGGCGGAGCAGTTCGCCGGTGAGCCAGCTGAAGGTCTGGGCGTGGTAGCCGTGGGCGGTGCCCGGCTCCCACACCGGCGCCTGCGCGGCGACGGCGGCGGCGCCCAGGTCGGGGTCGGCGGCCTCGGCCGGGGTCAGCGGGCGGTCCAGCACGGGCACGCCCGCGCGGTGCGCGAGCAGGTCCCGTACGCGCGTGTGCTCCTTGCCGGCCGCCTTGTACTCCGGCCAGTACGTGCCGACCGGGGCGTCCAGGTCGAGTTCGCCGCGCTGGTGCAGGAGCAGCAGCGCGGCGGCGACGACGCCCTTGGTGGCGGAGCGCACGATCTGCGCGGTCCCGCGCTGCCAGGGAGCCGTGCCGTCCACGTCCCGGGTGCCGGCCCACAGGTCCACGACCCGGTGTCCGTCCCGGTAGACGGCGACGGCCGCTCCGCGCTCGCCGAGCAGCGCGAAGTTCGCGGCGAACGCCTCCCTGACCGGCTCGAAGCCCTCGGCCACAGTGCCGTTCACGTCCACGTCCACGCCCGCCGCCCCTTCCGTCCAGCTGTCTCCTGCGACAGTGGGTGCAACACGGGGTAGGAGCCTGCGATTCCTCGGCGGGATCGGGCCGACGGAATCGTTACGTCGATGTTGCCGCGGGTCGTGTGCGTCGCCGGCCGGGTCCTCGTCCCTCACGCGCCCGTTGTCACGGACTTCGGGTCGAAGCCGAACGGCAGCTCCAGCCGGTGCGCCCGCATCAGCTCCTCGTCGGAGAGCAGCGCGCCGGTCGGGCCGTCCGCCGCGATCACCCCCTCGCTCAGGACGAGGGAGCGCGGGCACAGCTCAAGGGCGTACGGCAGGTCGTGCGTCACCATGAGGACCGTGACGTCCAGGGAGCGCAGGATGTCGGCGAGTTCGCGGCGCGAGGCCGGGTCCAGGTTGGAGGACGGCTCGTCCAGGACCAGGATCTCCGGCTCCATGGCGAGCACGGTGGCCACCGCGACCCGGCGGCGCTGCCCGAAGGAGAGGTGGTGCGGCGGCCGGTCGGCGAACTCCCGCATCCCGACCCGCTCCAGCGCGGTGTGCACCCGCTCCTCCAGCGCCGCCCCCTTGATCCCGGCGGCGGCCGGGCCGAACGCCACGTCCTCGCGCACGGTCGGCATGAACAGCTGGTCGTCCGGGTCCTGGAAGACGATGCCGACCTTCTGCCGGATCGCGGCCATGTGCTGCCTGGACACCGGGAGCCCGGCCACGGTCACCGTGCCGGTGCCGCCGCCCAGGATGCCGTTGAGGTGCAGCACCAGGGTCGTCTTGCCGGCGCCGTTCGGGCCGAGGAGCGCGACCCGCTCGCCGCGCGCGATCGAGAAGTCCACGCCGAACAGCGCCTGGTGTCCGTCGGGGTAGGCGAAGGCGAGGCCGGAGACCTCCAGGGAAGCAGTCACAGGAACCATCACAGCATCCATCCCAGCAGGCAGACGACGAGGGCGGCACAGGGCAGGCTGAGCGCGTGCCGCCACTGCGCGCCGGACGCGGTCACCTCGTCGATGACCGGCATGGAACCGGCGTACCCCCGGCTCACCATGGCGAGGTGCACGCGCTCCCCGCGCTCGTAGGAGCGGATGAACAGCGCGCCGGCGGACTTGGCGAGCACACCCCAGTGCCGCACGCCCTTCGCCTCGAAGCCGCGTGACTCGCGGGCGATCCGCATCCGGCGCATCTCGTCGGTGATGACGTCGCCGTAGCGGATCATGAAGGAGGCGATCTGCACCAGCAGCGGCGGCAGCTTCAGCCGTTGCAGCCCGAGCAGCAGTTCGCGCAGTTCGGTGGTGGCCGCCAGCAGCACGGACGCGGCGACGCCGAGGGTGCCCTTGGCGAGCACGTTCCAGGCGCCCCACAGCCCGTTCACGCTGAGCGAGAGCCCGAGCACGTGCACCCGCTCACCTTCCGCCACGAACGGCATGAGCACGGCGAACGCGACGAACGGCACCTCGATCAGCAGCCGCCCGAGCAGGAAACGGGCGGGCACGCGCGCCCGGTGCGCGACGACCGCGAGCAGCACGGCGTACACCGCGAACGCCCACATCGCCTCGCGCGGGGTCGACACGACGACCACGACGAACAGGAACGCGGCGGCCAGCTTGGTGTGCGGCGGCAGGCCGTGCACGGGTGAGTGCCCGTGCCGGTAGAGCCGGTGTGTGTGTCCCGCTCCCACGTCAGACGCCGGTGCTCGCGGGGGACACGTCGTCGGCGCGCCGCCTGCGCAGCGCCCAGAACACCGCGCTGCCCGCGACGACCGTGACGCCGACGCCGATCACGCCCGCGAGGCCGCCGGACAGCCGGGCGTCGGAGATGTCCTTCACGCCGTAGTCGGCGAGCGGCGAGTCGGCCGTGGGGTGCTCCTTCGCCTTCTTGTCGATCCCCTTGTCGTGCGCGACCTTCTCCAGGCCGTCGGGGTTCGCGGAGGCGTAGAAGCTGACGAAGCCGGCGAGGACCAGGGAGGTGACGAGCCCGGTGATCCACAGCGTGCGCCGCGAGGTGCGCGCCGCCACGGGCGCCGTGGGGGCGGGCGCGTCCACCAGTTCGCCGTTCACCCGCAGCCGGAGCCGCTGCCGCAGGCCACGCGCGCCGTACACCAGGTCCGGGCGCACGGCGACGACCGCGCCGACCGTCAGCGCGGTGATGACCGCCTCGCCGATGCCGATCAGCACATGGACGCCGATCATCGCGGTGGCGACCTTGCCGATGGAGACGTCGGTGGTGCCGCCGACCGCGTAGATCAGCGTGAAGGCGACCGCCGCGGCCGGCACGGACACCAGCGCGGCGACGAAGGACGCCACCGTCACCGAGCGCCGCTTGCGGGGCAGCACGGCGAGCAGGCCGCGGAAGACGGCGTAGGAGACGACGGTCGTGACGATCGCCATGTCGGTGATGTTCACGCCGAGCGCGGTCAGCCCGCCGTCGGCGAACAGCACGCCCTGCATCAGCAGCACGACCGACACGCACAGCACGGCCGTGTAGGGCCCGACGAGTATCGCGGCCAGGGCGCCGCCCAGGAGGTGACCGCTGGTCCCGGCGGCGACCGGGAAGTTCAGCATCTGCACGGCGAAGATGAACGCCGCCACCAGCCCGGCCAGCGGGGCCGTCCGCTCGTCGAGTTCGCGGCGGGCGCCGCGCAGGCTCACGGCGAGGGCGCCGGCGGCGACCACTCCGGTGACCGCGGAGGTCGGGGCGTCGATGAATCCGTCAGGTACATGCACCGTACGATTTTAGGCCCTTGTTGCGAACCTCTTGCAAGAGAGACCAAGTCTCGTCTCCCACCAAGGCGTGAACCGGAAAATGTGCGACTCTGGAGGGAAAGCGGATGCACGGCTTTCGCATACGTCACGGTGCGTGAGAGGGCGGTCCGATGTCTGTAGTCGAACAGTACGCGCGCGCTCATATCGTCACGGACGAGGAGGACCCCGGGGCCGTACCCGTCGTGCTGCGGTACGACCCCGACGCCGATCCCCGTTCCGTCCGGGTCGGGCTCCCCGGGCCGCACGAGTGGACCTTCTCCCGCGCGCTCCTCGAACGGGGACTGCGGGCGCCGGCCGAGAGCGGCGACGTCCGGGTGTGGCCCTGCGGGCGCGTCCAGGCGGTGGTCGAGTTCCACACCGACGACGGGGTCGAGGTCGTGCAGTTCGAGTCGAAGACGCTGGTGCGGTTCCTGCGCCGCACCTACACCGTCGAGCCCGTACGGAGCTGACCGCGGCCGGGCGGAGCCGGTCAGCTCCCCAGCTTCAGCAGCTTCGCCACGATCGGGCCCGCCGTGTCACCGCCGTGCCCGCCCGCCTGGACCACACCGGCGGCGGCGAGGTCGCCCCGGTAGGCGGTGAACCAGCCGTTCGGCTTCTTCTGCCCGTCCACCTCCGCCGAGCCGGTCTTCGCGCCGTAGTCCGGGCCGAGCCCCGCCATCGCCTCGGCGGCCGTGCCGTAGGCGGCCGTGTACCGCATCAGCTCGCGCAGCTGGGACAGCGTCTTCGGCGACAGGGTGCGCGAGGCGGTGGCCAGCGTGCGGTGGTCCACGGACGGCGGGACCAGATACGGCTGGTGGAAGCTGCCCGACTTCACGGTGGCCGCCACGGAGGCCATGTTCAGCGGGTTCATGCGCACCCCGCCCTGGCCGATCAGCGAGGCCGCCATCTGCGCGGCCGACTGCACCGGCACCGAACCGTCGAAGGTGGGCACACCGATCGCCCAGTTGTTCATGGACAGCCCGAAGACCTGCTGGGCCTGCTTGGTCAGGTCGTCGTTCTTCAGCTTCTTCGCCTGGCTGATGAAGGCGGTGTTGCAGGACCGGGCGAAGCTCGCCTTGAACGTGCCGTCCTTGATCTCGAAGTCGTCGTCGTTGTGGAACTTCCAGCCGCCGTAGGTGACCGTCTTCGGGCAGGGGTGCTTCTTGTCCGCGGAGGCCAGGCCCTTGTCGATCAGCAGCGACGACGTGATGACCTTCATCGTGGAGCCGGGCGCGAGGGAGCCCTGGAAGGCGGTGTTGAAGCCGTGGCCGCCGTTGGCGACCGCGAGGATCTCGCCGGTCGAGGGCCGCAGCGCGACCACCGAGGCACGCGGGCGCCCCTCGACCTGCTGCTCGGCGGCGGCCTGGAGGGTGGGGCTGAGCGTCGTCCGCACCGTTCCCGGGGTGCCCTTGCTCAGCTCGACCAGCGTCTTGTCGGAGAGCTTGGCCTCCTTGGCGGCCTTGCCGCGCACCACGCGCAGCTCGATGCCCGCCGTGCCGCCCGCCGTCTTGCCGTACTTCTCCCGCAGCCCGTCCAGCACCGTGCCGAGGGACGGGTACCTGGCGGTCGTGATCTCGCCGCCGTCGCGGTCCAGCGCCTTGACCGGCGGGGTGCCGGACGCACCGGTCACCAGCGTGTCGCCGTCCCGCAGCTCCGGGTGGAGCACGGCCGAGTGCCAGTCGACCAGCGGCCTGCCGTCACTCGCCCGGCGTACGACGGTGAGCGAACTGCTGTAGGCGAACGGCTTGCTGAGGCCCCGGTAGGCCACCGTGGCCCGCACGGAGAACGGCACCTCGGCACCCTTGGCCGCCCCCGGCCTGAGCGTGACGTCCTTCAGGTGGGCGTCCTTGGTGAAGCCGGTGAGCGCCTTCCCGGCGGCGGCGGGGTCGTCCGTGGCGTCCGCCGCCCGGTTCGCCTCGCCCTGCTGCCAGGCGGTCAGGAAGCGGGTGGAGGCGGTGCGGATCTCGGCGGCGGTGAGCGGGCCGGTCCTGACGGTCCGGTGGCCGGCCGTGGCGGCGGACCGCTCGTCGGCCGCGGCACCGCCGTCGTACAGCGCGTAGACGCCGAGCCCGGCACCGCCGACCACCACGGCGATCATCCCGCCGAGCACGGCGGGCCGGGTCTTGCGCCGCTCGTCGACGCGCCTTCTCTTGCCCACAGCCTCAGTTCCTCCGCACCTTTCCCAGGGTCCCCGCGGCCCTCACATCCCCCAACGACGGCAATCACCTTAAAGTCCCCGTCTTCCCGGGTGACGTCAGCCCGCGTTCCGTAGCAGGCTTGCGACAATAGGCCCGGCGGCGTCGATGCCGTGCCCGCCGTCCTGGACCATGGCCGCCGCGGCGACGTCGTCGCGGTAACCGGCGAACCAGCTGTCCGACCGCGCCTCCCCGTCGACCTCCGCGGAACCGGTCTTCGCGCCGACGTCCCCGCTCATCCCGGCCATCACGCCGGCCGCGGTGCCGCTGCGCGCGGTGCGGTTCATCATGGCGCGCAGCTGCTGGGCCGTGGCCGGCGACAGCCCGCGCGCGCGGGCCGGCTTCCGGTCGTCCAGCCGCAGCGGCACGATCAGGGGCTGGCGGAAGGTGCCGGTCTTCGCGGTGGCCGTGACGGACGCCATGTTCAGCGGGCTCATCTGGACCTGGCCCTGGCCGATCAGGCCCGCCGCGGTGTCCGGACCGCCGGAGGCCGGCACCCGGCCGTCGAACGTGGGCACGCCGACCTGCCAGTTGTTGCGCCCGAGCCCGAAGCGGTCCTCGGCCTCGCGGGTGAGGGAGTCGACCTTCACCTCGTCCGCGAACTTCACGAACGCCGTGTTGCAGGAGCGGGCGAAGCTGTCGGCGAGGGTGGCGTGCTCGTCCGGCGTCATGCCCTTGAGGTTCTGGAAGGTCTGGCTCTGCCAGACGGCCGACGGCGGGCAGGGTGCCGGTCCGTTCGCGGTGGTCAGGCCGTTGTCGATGAGGGTCGCCGCGCTGATGATCTTCATGGTGGAGCCGGGGGCGCGTTCGCCGAGGAGGGCCGCGTCGAAGCCGTCGTCGCGGTTGTTGGCGACGGCGAGTATCTCGCCGGTGCTCGGCTTGACGGCCACGACGGAGGAGTCGGGGTACTTCAGCACCGCCTTCTCGGCCGCCGCCTGGGCGCTCGCGCTGAGCGTCGTGGGGAGCCTGCCGGGCTTGCCCTTGGCCAGGGTGAGCAGCGGGGTGTCCGCGACCTGGCTGCCGTCGGCCGCCGCCTGATGGCGGATGACGAGTTCCACCCCGGGCCGGCCGCCGGTCCTGTCGCCGTAGCGCCGGCGCAACTCGTCCAGGATCGGGCCGAGGGACGGGTACGTCACCCGGGTGAGCACCTTGCCGCTGCGGTCCACGGCCTCGATCTCGGGGGCGGCCGAGTCGCCGGTGGTGAGCGTGTCGCCCTTGCGCAGCCGCGGGTGGACGACGGAGGGCTGCCAGTCGACCAGCGCGCGGTGCGAGGTCTGGCCGCGTACGACGGTCAGCTCGCTGCGGTAGGACAGCGGCCGGGAGGCGCCGGCGTACGACACCGTGGCCCGCACCGTGAACGGCACCGTGTCACCGGTGGCCCGGCCGGGTGTGACCCGTACCTTGCCGATGTGCGCGTCGTGGCCGTAGGCCGACAGCAGCTCCTCGGCGGCCTCCGGGAAGTTCGTGTACGACGCCGCGGCCGCCGCGTCGCCCTTCTCCCAGGCCGTGAAGAACGCGCCGGTCGTCTCCTTCACCTCACGGCCGCTGGGCGGACCGGTCCGCACGGCCGCCGAGCCTCCCGGGCCGTCGTCACCGTTCAGTGCGGACGCGACGTTGTACAGCCCGTACCCGGCACCGCCGAGCAGCGTGACGCACACGCCGCCGATGACGGCCGCCTTCACCCCGTTGCGCATGATGCGCTTCCCCTCCCGTTCAGCCTGTTGAACATGTTCAAAACAGGTAGCGGGAGCACTGTAAGCGGTTGCGCTCCCCCTGTGACGGGAGTTGCCGAAACCGTGACTCAGACCCAGGTGTCCAGCCACATCCGCGACCGCCAGGAGTCGATCGGGATGGCCTGGCCCGTGTACAGGGGCCAGAAGTAGACGAAGTTCCAGGCGATCAGGAGGACCAGGACGCCCGCCGCCGAAGCGCCGATCACGCGGCGGGTGTCGGTCGAACCCCGTGGGCCGACGATCGCCCCGATCATCATCGCCACCGCCAGGCACAGGAACGGCAGGAAGACGACCGCGTAGAAGAGGAAGATCGTCCGCTCCTGGTAGTGGAACCAGGGCAGGTACCCCGCCGCGATGCCGCAGGCGATGGCGCCGGCCCGCCAGTCCCGGCGGAACGCCCAGCGCCACAGCACGTAGAGGATCGCGAAGCAGGCCGCCCACCACAGCAGCGGCGTGCCGATCGCCAGCACCTCCCGGGCGCACTTCTGGCCCGCGTCCACCGGGCAGCCGTCGGCGCCGGGCGAGGGGGACTCGTAGAAGTACGACACCGGGCGGCCCAGCACGATCCAGCTCCACGGGTTGGACTGGTACGTGTGCGGCTGGTCCAGGTGGACGTGGAAGTTGTACACCTCGTGCTCGTAGTGCCACAGGCTGCGCAGCCAGTCCGGCAGGAAGGACCAGGTGCCGCCCCTGCCGTCGGTGGCCGCCCAGCTGCGGTAGTAGCCGCCCGTGCCGTCGGCCGGGGAGAGGATCCAGCCCGTCCAGGAGGCCAGGTAGACCACCAGCGCCACCGGGACCGTCGCCAGGAAGGCGGCACCGGTGTCGTACTTGAGGACGGCCAGGTACGGGCGGCGCGCGCCCGCCACCTTGCGGGTGCCGGCGTCCCACAGGAGCGTCATCACGCAGAACGCGGCCAGGACGTACAGCCCGTTCCACTTGGTGCCCACGGCCAGGCCCAGCATCACCCCGGCCGTCCAGCGCCACGGGCGCCACCCGAAGCGGAAGGCGTCGGCGACCCGCTCGTCGGGCCGCACCCGCCCGTCCGGTCCGGCCGGCAGCGCGGCGGCCAGCCGCTCCCTGGCCCGGTCCCGGTCGACGACCAGGCAGCCGAACGCGGCCACCACGAAGAACATCAGCACGCCGTCGAGCAGCGAGGTCCGGCTCATCACGAAGTGCAGGCCGTCCACGGCCATCAGCGCGCCCGCCAGGCAGCCGAGGAACGTCGAGCGGAACATCCGGCGGCCGATCCGGCACAGCAGCAGGACGGAGAGCGTGCCCAGCAGCGCCGTCATGAACCGCCAGCCGAACGGGTCGAACCCGAAGATCAGTTCGCCCAGCCCGATGACGTACTTGCCGACCGGCGGGTGCACCACGTACGCCGGGTCCGTCGGGATCGCCAGGTGCCCGTGCTGCTGGAGCACCATGTCGTTGGCGTTCTTGCCGTACCGGTCCCAGCTGACCTCGAAACCGCGGTGGACGAGCGCCCACGCGTCCTTCGCGTAGTACGTCTCGTCGAATATCACCGCCCGCGGGCTGCCCAGGTTCCAGAACCGCATGACGCCCGCCATCAGCGTCACCAGCAGCGGCCCGCCCCAGCCCGACCACCGCGTGAGCCGCTCGGCCAGGAGCGGCGGCACGCCGAGCGTCCGCCACAGCCGGGGGCTCGGCTCGGCGTACGGCGGCACCAGCCGGTCGCGTACGTCGCCCGAGGGCGCGTCCGTGGCCGGCGCGTACCCGAATCGGCGCAGCCGACGCTGCCACGACGGCCGGCGGTCGTGCGGTGCCTGGTCCTGCCGGAGGTCCATGGAGGACGCGGTAGTGGTCACCGCGCCATCGTAGGGAAACGTCCTGTGCGAGTCCCGTGCATGTGCGGTACCGGTCGGGACACGGTCGGCTCCGTCCCGCTCGCGGCAGCCCCGGCGACGGCCCCGGACCGCGGGCGGGCGGCCCGGGAATCCCTGGGAGGATGGGGGTGTGACTGGAACCCTTGTCCTCGCAGGTACCCCCATCGGCGACATCGCGGACGCGCCGCCCCGGCTCGCCGAGGAGCTGGCCGGCGCCGACGTGGTCGCCGCCGAGGACACCCGGCGGCTGCGCCGGCTCACCCAGGCGCTGGGCGTCACGCCGAAGGGCCGCGTGGTGTCGTACTTCGAGGGCAACGAGTCGGCCCGCACCCCGGAACTGGTCCAGGAGCTGCTCGGCGGCGCGCGCGTGCTGCTGGTGACCGACGCCGGGATGCCCTCCGTCTCCGACCCCGGTTACCGCCTGGTCGCCGCCGCCGTCGAGCAGGACATCCGGGTCACCGCCGTGCCGGGGCCGTCCGCCGTGCTCACCGCGCTCGCCCTGTCCGGGCTGCCCGTCGACCGCTTCTGCTTCGAGGGCTTCCTGCCCCGCAAGGCCGGGGAACGGCTGTCCCGGCTGCGCGAGGTCGCCGGTGAGCGGCGCACCCTCGTCTACTTCGAGGCCCCGCACCGGCTAGACGACACCCTCGCCGCCATGGCCGAGGTCTTCGGCGCCGACCGGCGGGCCGCCGTCTGCCGGGAGCTGACCAAGACGTACGAGGAGGTACGGCGCGGTCCGCTGGCCGAGCTGGCGCGGTGGGCCGCGGAGGGCGTGCGCGGCGAGATCACCGTGGTGGTCGAGGGCGCGCCCGAGACCGGGCCCGAGGAACTCGGCGCCGAGGAGCTGGTGCGCCGGGTACGGGTCCGGGAGGAGGCCGGCGAGCGCCGCAAGGAGGCCATCGCGGCGGTGGCGGCGGAGGCCGGACTGCCGAAGAGGGTCGTGTTCGACGCGGTGGTGGCGGCCAAGCGCGCCGCGGGGTGAGGCAGGCCGTCACGCGGCCCCCGCGCCCCCGCCGAGCGCCGCCGCGCGCCCCATGAGGGGGCAAAAGGCTGGCGTCGAAGGCAAAGCACAGCCGTCTCATTCGCGACTGTTTGACAAGCGATGTCCAAATCGCCTCCAACACTCGACAGCCCTGCTGCGCCCGCGCCGGCGGAGGCGTCCACTGGTCGAAGGGACGCACCCGTCCAGAGGGACGCACCCGTCCGACAGGGAGCTGGCATGAGTGACATAGCAGGGCGGACCGGCCTCCGCGCCACAGCCACAGCCGTCGTTCACGAGTCGTACTCGTTCGCCTGCATGCGCTGCGGGCACGGCTGGGAGCAGTCGTACGAGATAGAGCACCACACGAACGCCCAGGGGGAGGAGTTCGTGCTGTACGTGGCCGACGACCAGGTCGTGCCGTCGCCGCTGAGCCGGCCGTCCTGCCACAACTGCGACGGCCATGTCGTACGGATCATGCGCGCGGGCCAGGTCTCCGCGGTGCGCGGCACGGCCGAGCGGCAGCACCACCGGGTGCCGCAGGCGGGCCCGGTCGAGTCGCCGCAGGTGCCCGGGCGGACCGCACAGGCCGTCCCGGCCGGCACGCCGCACCACCACTGGCACCTGTCCGACCTCCTGCACCCGTTCCAGCGCAAGGCCGGCTGAGCGGATCGCCGGCCGTTCGGCGGCATGCCCGTTCCGTAGGATCGGAGCATGCCTTCGAACGCCGGCCACAGCCCCAGCGACGCCGACAAGAACGCCGCACCACCGCTGCCCCAGCCCTTGGCGGTGCCCGTCGCCGACTCCCACACCCACCTGGACATGCAGTCCGGCACGGTCGAGGAGGGCCTGGCGAAGGCCGCCTCGGTGGGTGTCACGACGGTCGTCCAGGTCGGCTGCGACCTCAAGGGCTCGCAGTGGGCCGCCGAGACGGCGGCGGCGTACGAGAACGTCCACGCCACCGTCGCCCTCCACCCCAACGAGGCCCCGCGCATCGTCCACGGCGACCCGGACGGATGGTCGCGGCAGGGCGCCCGGGAGCCGGGCGGCGACGCGGCGCTGGACGAGGCCCTCGCCGAGATCGACCGGCTGGCCGGGCTGCCGCAGGTGAAGGGCGTCGGCGAGACGGGCCTGGACCACTTCCGCACCGGCCCCGAGGGCAAGGCCGCCCAGGAGCGCTCCTTCCGCGCCCACATCGAGATCGCCAAGCGGCACGGCAAGGCGCTCGTCATCCACGACCGCGACGCCCACGCCGACGTCCTCAGGATCCTGAAGGAGGAGGGCGCGCCCGAGCGCACCGTCTTCCACTGCTACTCCGGCGACGCCGAGATGGCCCGGATCTGCGCCCGCGAGGGCTACTTCATGTCCTTCGCCGGCAACGTCACCTTCAAGAACGCCCAGAACCTGCGCGACGCCCTCGCCGTCGCCCCGACGGAGCTGGTCCTCGTGGAGACCGACGCGCCCTTCCTCACCCCGGCGCCGTACCGCGGACGGCCCAACGCGCCGTATCTCGTTCCGGTCACGGTCCGTGCGATGGCCGCCGTGCGCGGGGTCGACGAGGACGCGCTGGCGACGGCCCTCGCCGCGAACACGGCCCGCGCCTTCGGCTACTGACCGGCCGTTCCGTGGGGCCGGCCGTCCGGACCGGCCGTCCGTCCGGGGCGCCGGCCACCCGTTCGGGTCGCGACCGTCCGTAGTCGCGTCGCTTTGGAGAGTGACCGACGCTCCGCTAGGTTCTGGGGGCCCGATCCGGACCCCCTGGCCCCTGGAGCGTGTCGGCGTGAGCACGTCGCCGTACGAGACGTACGACCCCTACGGCCCTGACGCCTCCGTCCATACCGCGGAGACGCTGCCGTACGGCATCCATGAGGACACCTACCGGCCCGCCTACGAGGCCGAGGCGTACTTCGTCACCGAGCCGGCGCCGCCGCTGCCCCGGCAGACGCCGGCCCCCGAGGCCGAGGTGTCCGAGGAGGCCGAGGAGACCGGCGGGCGGGTCCCGCGCCGGCGCCGGACGCGTTACGGCGAGCGTCCGGACTCCACCGTGCGCCGCCTACTGCCGCAGGCGCTGGTCGTGGCCTTCCTGGCCGGCGGCACCACCGCCTTCGTCGCCAACGACAAGGCGGTCGAGCTGAGCGTCGACGGCAGACAGCGCAGCCTGCACACGTTCGCCGACGACGTGAGCGAACTGCTCGCCGAGGAGGGCGTACGCGTGGGGACGCACGACACGATCGCGCCCGCCTCCGGCACGGCGCTCTCCAGCGGCGACGCGGTCGCGGTCCGGTACGGGCGCCCGGTGCGGCTCACCCTGGACGGCCGCCGGCGCGAGGTGTGGACGACGGCGCGCACGGTGGAGGGCGCGCTGGACGAGCTGGGGGTGCGCGCCGAGGGCGCGTATCTGTCCACTTCCCGCTCCCGGCACATCGGACGCGCGGGGCTCGCGCTCGACGTGCGCACCGAACGCGCGGTCACGGTCCTGGCCGACGGCCGGACCCGCACCATCCGCACCAACGCGGCCACCGTCCGGGAAGCGGTCGAGGAGGCCGGGATCACGCTGCGCGGCCAGGACACCACCTCCGTCCCGCCGGACAGCTTCCCGCGCGACGGGCAGACGGTGACCGTGCTGCGGGTGAGCAGCACCCGGGAGATCCACGAGGAGCAGATCCCGTTCGCCGTCGAGCGGACCGCGGACCCCACGGTCTTCCGGGGCACCGAGGTCGTCGCGCGGCCCGGA
Source organism: Streptomyces sp. NPDC046870 (assembly GCF_040704595.1). Classification (NCBI taxonomy): domain Bacteria; kingdom Bacillati; phylum Actinomycetota; class Actinomycetes; order Kitasatosporales; family Streptomycetaceae; genus Streptomyces; species Streptomyces sp. NPDC046870. The sequence continues at coordinate 150,281 of NZ_JBEYXM010000004.1, read as the reverse complement.
CAGCCCGGACTGCGCCGGACCACCTATCACGTGCGCACCGTCAACGGCGTACGGCAGAGGCCGCGCCCCGAGAGGTCGGAGGTGGTGCGCGAGCCGCGCACACAGGTGATCAAGGTGGGCACCAAGCCCCGGCCGCCCTCCGTGAGCGGCGCCGACGGCCTGAACTGGCGGGCGCTCGCCGCCTGCGAGTCCAGCGGCCGGCCCGACGCGGTCGACCCCTCCGGGACGTACGGCGGGCTGTACCAGTTCGACACCCGCACCTGGCAGAGCCTCGGCGGCAAGGGCCGCCCCCAGGACGCCTCGGCGGAGGAACAGACGTACCGGGCGAAGAAGCTGTACATCCGGCGGGGGGCGAGCCCGTGGCCGCACTGCGGGATGAGGCTGAAGGGGTAGGAGCACCTGGCAACCCGGCCCGGTGCGGCCCCGTACCCTTGTCCCGTGAGCAGCCCCACCCCCGATTCCCTCCTCGGCCCCGCCGACATCCGCGAACTCGCGGCGGCGCTCGGTGTCCGTCCCACCAAGCAGCGCGGCCAGAACTTCGTGATCGACGCGAACACGGTCCGCCGTATCGTCCGTACCGCCGAGGTCGGCCCCGACGACGTGGTCGTCGAGGTCGGGCCGGGGCTCGGCTCGCTCACCCTCGCGCTGCTGGAGACCGCCGACCGCGTCACCGCCGTGGAGATCGACGACGTCCTCGCCGCCGCCCTCCCCGCCACCATCACCGCGCGCATGCCGGACCGCGCCGACCGCTTCGCGCTGGTCCACTCCGACGCCATGCACGTCACCGAACTGCCCGGACCCGCGCCGACGGCCCTGGTGGCCAACCTGCCGTACAACGTCGCCGTCCCCGTGCTGCTGCACATGCTCGACACCTTCCCGAGCATCGAGCGGACGCTGGTGATGGTGCAGTCCGAGGTCGCCGACCGGCTCGCCGCCGCACCGGGCAACAAGGTGTACGGCGTGCCGTCCGTGAAGGCCAACTGGTACGCCGACGTCAAGCGGGCCGGGGCCATCGGGCGCAACGTCTTCTGGCCCGCGCCGAACGTCGACAGCGGGCTGGTGTCCCTGGTGCGGCGGACCGAGCCGGTCAGGACCACCGCCTCCAAGGCCGAGGTCTTCGCCGTAGTCGACGCGGCCTTCGCCCAGCGCCGCAAGACCCTGCGGGCCGCGCTCGCCGGCTGGGCCGGGTCCGCGGCGGCGGCCGAGGCGGCCCTGGTCGCGGCCGGGGTCTCGCCGCAGGCACGCGGGGAGTCGCTGACGGTTCAGGAGTTCGCGCGGATCGCCGAGCACAAGGAGGCGGGCGCGTGAGCGTCACGGTCCGGGTCCCGGCCAAGGTCAACGTCCAGCTCGCGGTCGGCGCCGCCCGCCCCGACGGCTTCCACGACCTCGCCAACGTCTTCCTCGCCGTCGGGCTGTACGACGAGGTCACGGTGACCCCCGCGGACGAGCTCCGGATCACCTGCGAGGGCCCCGACGCCGCCCAGGTCCCGCTGGACCGCACCAACCTCGCCGCGCGCGCCGCGATCGCGCTCGCCGCGCGCCGGGGGATCGAACCGAACGTCCACGTCCACATCGCCAAGGACATCCCGGTCGCCGGTGGCATGGCGGGCGGCAGCGCGGACGGCGCCGGCGCGCTGCTCGCCTGCGACCGGCTGTGGGGCACGGGTGCCTCGCGTGCCGAGCTGCTCTCGATCTGCGCCGAGCTGGGCAGTGACGTGCCGTTCAGCCTGGTCGGGGGCGTGGCGCTCGGGGTGGGGCGGGGTGAGCGGCTGACCGCCCTGGAGGTCGGCGGCACCTTCCACTGGGTCTTCGCGATGGCGGAGCGGGGCCTGTCGACGCCGGCGGTGTTCCGCGAGTTCGACCGGCTGGCCGAAGGGCGTCGGATCCCGGAGCCGGTGGCCTCGGCGGAGCTGGTGGCGGCGCTGGCGAAGGGGGACGCCGAGGCGCTGGCCGCGTCCGTCTCCAACGATCTCCAGCCGGCCGCGCTGTCCCTCTTCCCGGAGCTGGCGGACACCCTGGAGTCGGGGCGCGGGGCGGGTGCGCTGGCCGCGCTGGTCTCGGGTTCCGGGCCTACGACTGCTTTCCTCGCGCGGGACGCCGGGTCGGCGGAGAAGGTGGCCGAGGCCCTGCGGGCGTCGGGCACGTGCAGGTCGGTGCGGGTGGCGGCGGGGCCTGTGGCGGGGGCGACGGTGCTCTGAGGGGGTCAGAGGTTGTCGATGGCGGTCAGATCAATGTCGATGGGGTAAGGCCTGTCGACCTTGATGCGGTCCCGGTGGATGCCGGCCGACTGGTACATGCCCGTCTCCTCCGACAGCTCGAAGACCTCCACGGCGGGGTACTCGTCCGGCTCGGCCATCTCGACCAGCCAGTAGTACCGGATGCCCGCCGCGGCGTATTTATGGGTCTTCGTGAGCCGGTCACGGGCCTCGGACTCGGGAGAGATGACTTCGACGGCGAGTACGACGTCCTTCCCCTCGAAGTACGTCTGCCTCGGCCCCTTCTTGGCTGCGGCCCTGATCACGGAGATGTCCGGTTCGGGCCCGTTACGCCTGTCCAGTACCACCGTCATCTCGCGCGCCACCTTGAGGTCCGGCGGCACGGTGCCGCGCAGACCGGCCACCAGCAGGTCGATCGCGGCGAAGTGGAAGTAACGCTGCGGGCTCACCAGGACCAGGCTCCCGTCGATCAACTCGGTGTGCGGCGGGAGATCAGGCAGGGTGAGCAGGTCATCGACGGTGTAGCCGTCCATCGGGGGCATCCGCCATCCCGACTGCTCAGCAGGCTGGGCTGTCATGGTTCCTCCCATGGACAAGATCCTGGTGCCTGCCCTCCACGGTAACGGCAGAGTTCCGATCACGTCATCACAAAGAGTGACAACCCCCTCGCGCCCCGCCCCCACCCCCGCAGGCCCTACGCTAGAAGGCTGACCCACGCGGCGGAGCCGCACACCGTCACAGCCCCGCGCACAGGAGTGAAATGGCCGTCAACCTGGTCAATGTCGAGAACGTCAGCAAGGTGTACGGCACCCGTGCCCTGCTGGACGGTGTCTCGCTCGGTGTGCAGGAAGGGGACCGGATCGGGGTCGTCGGACGCAACGGCGACGGCAAGACCACCCTCATCCGGATGCTCGCCAAGCTGGAGGAGGCCGACACCGGACGGGTCACGCACTCCGGCGGCCTGCGGATCGGCGTGCTCACCCAGCACGACTCCCTCGACCCCGCGGCCACCGTGCGTCACGAGGTCATCGGCGACATGGCCGACCACGAGTGGGCCGGCAACGCCAAGGTCAGGGACGTCCTGACCGGGCTGTTCGGCGGGCTGGACCTGCCGGGCTTCCCGAAGGGGCTGGACACCGTCATCGGCCCGCTGTCCGGTGGCGAGCGGCGCCGGATCGCGCTGGCCAAGCTGCTCATCGAGGAGCAGGACCTGCTCGTCCTGGACGAGCCCACCAACCACCTCGACGTCGAGGGCATCGCCTGGCTCGCCCGGCACCTGCAGAACCGGCGCTCGGCGCTGGTGTGCGTGACGCACGACCGGTGGTTCCTGGACCAGGTGTGCACGCGCATGTGGGACGTGCAGCGCGGTGACGTGTACGAGTACGAGGGCGGCTACTCCGACTACGTCTTCGCCCGCGCCGAGCGCGAGCGGATCGCCGCGACCGAGGAGGTCAAGCGGCAGAACCTGATCCGCAAGGAGCTGGCGTGGCTGCGGCGGGGCGCACCCGCCCGCACCTCCAAGCCGCGCTTCCGCGTGGAGGCCGCCAACGAGCTGATCGCGGACGTGCCCCCGCCCCGGGACAGCAGCGAGCTGATGAAGTTCGCCTCCTCCCGGCTCGGCAGGACCGTCTTCGACCTGGAGGACGTCACCGTGCAGGCCGGGCCGAAGGTGCTGCTCAAGCACGTCACCTGGCAGCTCGGCCCGGGCGACCGGATCGGCCTCGTCGGCGTCAACGGCGCCGGCAAGACCTCGCTGCTGCGCGCGATGGCCGAGGCCGCACGGACCGAGGGCGAGGAGCAGCCCGCCGGTGGCCGCATCGCCGTCGGGAAGACCGTCAAGCTCGCCTACCTCTCCCAGGAGGTCGCCGAACTCGACCCCACCTGGCGGGTGCTGGAGGCCGTGCAGCGGGTCCGGGAGCGCGTCGACCTCGGCAAGGGCCGCGAGATGACGGCCGGGCAGCTGTGCGAGACGTTCGGGTTCGGCAAGGAGAAGCAGTGGACGCCGGTCGGGGACCTCTCCGGCGGTGAGCGGCGGCGGCTGCAGTTGCTGCGGCTCCTCATGGACGAGCCCAACGTCCTCTTCCTGGACGAGCCCACCAACGACCTCGACATCGAGACCCTCACCCAGCTGGAGGACGTCCTCGACGGCTGGCCCGGCTCGATGATCGTCATCTCCCACGACCGGTTCTTCGTGGAGCGGACGACGGACCGGGTGTTCGCCCTGCTCGGCGACGGCACGCTGCGGATGCTGCCGCGCGGCATCGACGAGTACCTGGAGCGGCGGCAGCGGATGGAGGAGGCGGTCGCCGCGCAGACCGCCGCCGCGGCGTCCAAGCCGGTCACGCAGGAGAGGAGCGCGGCCGACCAGCGCGCCGCGAAGAAGGAACTCCAGAAGATCGAGCGCCAGTTGGACAGGATTTCCGAGAAGGAGTCCAGGCTGCACGCCCAGATCGCCGACAACGCCACCGACTTCGCGAAGGTGGCCGAACTCGACGCCCAGTTGCGGGACCTCGCCGGGGAGCGCGAGGAACTGGAGCTGCGCTGGCTGGAACTGGCGGAGGACGCCTGATCCCTGACGCCCGCTCACGCGGGGGGCGCGAGCGCCGCGTGAAGGGGGCGTGAAGGCGCGTAACGACGGCATCACGGGCCGGTCGTCCCTTGGGAACAGGGGAGGACACGGCCCCGTGTGCTGTCTGTACCGGGTGATAGAAAGAGCCGTCTGAGAACAGTCTGAGAACGACCTTGAGTGCGTCACGAACCTCAGGGCGTGGCTAAAAGTCAGTGAACGAGGGGGAAGAGCGCTGATGACTCAGCCGCCCGACCAGCCGCCGCACGGCGCATTCGGCCCACCGCAGGACCAGCCGCCGGGGGACCGACCGCCGCAGGACCAGCCGCCGCAGGCCGGCGGTTTCGGACCGGCCCCGCAGACGCCGCCGGCGCAGGGCGGTTTCGGACCGGCCCCGCAGACGCCGCCGGCCCAGGGCGGTTTCGGCCCGGCCCCGCAGACACCGCCGGCCCAGGGCGGTTTCGGCGCGCCGCAGCCGCCCGCCGGTCCTCCGCAGCAGCCCCCGCCGGGCTACGGCTATCCGCAGCAGCCCCCGCAGCCGGGCCCGTACGGCGCCGCCCCCGGTCCCTACGGCTACCCGCAGCAGCCCGGCCCGTACGGCGCCCCGCAGCCCGGCTACGGCCACCCGCAGCAGCCGCCGTACCCGGGCATGCCCGGCGCCGCGCCCGGCGGGCCCCTCGACGGCAAGCGGGCCTCCCGGAAGAAGACCGCGCTGATCACCGGGTCCGCGGTGGCCGCGCTGCTCGTCATCGGCGGCACGGTGTTCGCGGTCACCGGCGACGGCGACGGCGGCGGCACGAAGAAGCCGGTCGCCCGGCAGAGCGACGACCCCAAGGACTCCGCCACCGCCTCGCCGACCACCTCCGCCGGCGGCGGCGCGGACCCGGAGAACCTCAACGAGGGCCGCCGGCCCGGCGAGGCGAAGGTGCTCTGGTACAAGCCGGCGCCCGACGCCCCGGCCTCCGGCGCCGACGCGCCCGGCATGTGGATCACCGGCGGCACGGCGGTGAAGGCGGCCTACAAGCAGGTCTTCGCCTTCCGCGCCGCGGATGGCGGCACCGCCTGGGGGCCGCTCACCCTCCCGCAGAAGATCTGCGCCGTCACCCCGCAGAAGTCGGCCGACGACAAGATCGTCGTAGCGTACATGAACGGCGGCGGCGACCGCGCCAAGTGCAACCAGCTCCAGCAGCTCGACCTGCGCACCGGTGCGAAGGGCTGGAGCACCGAGGTCGCCGACGGCGGGCTGTTCGACAGCGCGCTCAGTGTCGAACTGACGGTCAGCGGCACGACGCTGATGGTGGGCCGTTCGCAGTCGGGCACCGCGTACGACATCGACAGCGGCAAGAAGCTGTACGACAAGAAGAAGTACGGCGCGGCCTGCTTCCCGGCCGCCTTCGCGGGCGGCACCGGCCGGCTGATCCAGGTCGCCTCCTGCGGCGCCGGCACCGCCAAGGAGCACGAGGAGATCCAGGAACTCGACCCGGCCACCGGCAAGGTGCGCTGGACCCAGGCGCTCAAGAAGGGCTGGGAGGTGACCCGCACCTACTCGGTCGACCCGCTCGTGGTCTACCTGACCAACCGGGACAAGAAGGCCTGGAACATCTCCACGTTCACCGAGGACGGCAAGTTCCGCTCCGAGGTGAAGGTGAACGAGAAGTTCGCCCCCCGCTGCGGCTGGGCCGTCCTCGAACGCGAGCTGCAGGGCTGCCAGGGCGTCGCGGTCGACGCCGGCATGCTCTACCTGCCCACCGACTCCACCGTCAGCGCCAACGAGATCGTCGCGATCAGCCTCTCCGACGGCAAGGCGAAGTGGCGGGTGAAGTCCCCGGTGGACCGGCCGATGGCGCCGGTGAAGGTCGAGGGCGGCAAGCTCGTCGCCTATGTGCGGCCGTCGTACGACGCGGGCGGCCAGGTGGTGTCGGTGCCGGTCACCGGCTCCTCCCACAGGGCGACCGGCCTCCTGCGGAACCCGCAGGGCGCCGCCGACGCCGAGGACACCTTCTACGACGGCGTCGTCGACTGGGTCGACGGGCGGTTCTTCATCTCCTCGGGCCGGCTGTCCGGCGACGACGACTCGAAGGAGAAGCTCATGATGGCCTTCGGCAACTGAGCCCGGCGCGCCCCCGGCCGGCCCCCGCGCCGGCCGCGGCCCGTCCTTCCCGAGTCCCGCCCGCCGTACGGCCTTCCGAGCGTCACCGAGGTACCCGCGCCATGACCCAGCCGCCCCAGCCGCCCCCGAACCAGCCCCCCAGCCAGCCAGCCCCCAATCAGCCGCCGGCCCAGCCCCCGCAGCCCCCGCAGCCGGGGTACGGCTATCCGCCGGTCCCGCCCCCGCAGCCCGGTTACGGCTACCCCGGCGCGCAGCAGAACCCGTACGCGCAGCAGCCCCCGGCCCCCACCGCCCCGCAGTTCCACGGCTACGGCGCCCAGCCGCACAACCCCTACGCCCAGCCCACGCAGCCCATGCAGGGCGCGCAGCCGGGTTACGGCCATCCGGGCCAGGGGCAGCCGCCGACCGTGCCGATGGCGCCCCGGCCGGGGGCGGGCGGCGGGCGGAACAACGCCGTGCTGTTCATCGTCGTCGCGGCGGTCGTCGCCATCGCGCTGATCATCGGCGGCGGCGTCTGGTACGCCAGGTCCTCCGGGGACGACGGCAAGCACGGCACCGCGGCCTCCGGCGGCGGCACCGGCGGTCCGGACGACAAGGGCTCCGGGGGCACCGGCGGCGGTGGCGGCAAGGAGAAGGCGCCCGCCGACCCGTCCGCCCGGCTGCTCTTCGGGGTGCCGCTGCCCAAGGCGGACGACACGGTCAGCACCGCGGGCTCGTGGCTGACGGACACGGTGTACGCCAAGAGCGGCATCGCGAAGATCACCGGCTACGACCCGGTGAAGGGCACCGAGCTGTGGACGGTCAAGCTGCCCGGCCCGGTCTGCGCGACCAGCAAGCACGTCGACGAGGACGGCCGGACGGCGATCGCCTTCCAGCCGAGGATGCCGGCGAAGGGCTCGTCCGCGGGGTGCAGCCAGGTCGCCGCGATCGACCTCACCGCGGGGAAGAAACTGTGGACGAAGTCGGTCAAGTCCGGTGACTACCCGATCACCTTCGCCAATGTGACGGTCGCTCAGCACACCGTCGCGGTCGGCGGCACCGACGGCGGCGCCGCGTTCGACATCGAGTCCGGCAAGACGCTGTGGCAGCCGAAGCCGGACGACACCTGCCACGACGAGGGCTACGGCGGCGGGACCCGGCTGGTCGCGGTGCGCAAGTGCGGCGAGTACGACGACCCGCAGCTCAGCATCCAGACCATCGACCCGGTCAGCGGCAAGGTGATCTCCGAGTACAGGATGCCGGACGGTGTCGCGTACGCCTCCGTCGTGTCCACGGACCCGCTGGTGGTCGCGGCCGACGTCGGGCAGAGCGCGGGCGACGGCAGCGGCGTCTCGGACTACTTCTCCATCGACGACAGGACCGGCAAGCTGCTCGCCCGCATCCCGGCGCCCGGCGACACCTACGGGGGCCGCTGCGACGGCACCACCCGCGTCGAGGACTGCCGGCAGATCGTGGCGGGCAACGGCAGGCTGTACCTGATGACCGAGGCGCACGACGGCAAGGGCGAGTACACCCGCACCAACGAGATCGTCGCCTTCGACCTGAGGACCGGCAAGCCGACCGGCCAGCGCGCCGAGGCCGGCGACGGGTACACGCTCTCCCCGCTACGCATGGACGGCGGCAACCTGATCGCCTACAACGCCCCGCCGTACAACAAGGGCGGCCAGGTCGTCAGCATCGACGGCGGCTCGTTCAAGGTGACCAGGCTGCTGGAGAACCCGTCCACCAAGAGCGTGCGGGACTCCGAGGTCAACCTGCTGCCGGAGTACGCCGAGCTCCGCTTCGGCAAGGGCCGGCTGTACATGTCCGCCGTGTTCGCCAAGGAGCGGGACATGTCGTCGTACAGCAAGGAGTACCTCGTGATGGCGTTCGGCACCGACGGCTGATCCACCGGCCTCACCCGAATGAGTGACTTGCCGAGAAGTGCCCCGGATTTCATCGATCCGGGGCACTTCTCATGAAGAGGGGCAGCGCGACGTCGAACAAGCGTGTAGCTTCCGGGGGCATGAAGGGCGGGGGTGCCGGGGGGACTGGGGGGTTGCTCTATGGGAGTGCGGCTCATGGTCGTGGACGACCATCGGCTGCTCGCGGAGGCGCTGGCGTCCGCGCTGAAGCTGCGCGGGCACCGGGTGCTCGCCGCGGCGGCGCCGGCCGCGGGCGCGGCGGACCTCGTGATCGCGCGGGCGCCCGAGGTGTGCCTGCTGGGCACGGCGGCACCGGCCGAGCCGGGGATCTTCGACCCGGTGGTCAAGATCAAGCGGGAGCGTCCGCAGGTGGCGGTGCTGGTGCTGGGCCCGGTGCCGTCACCGCGCGGCATCGCGGCGGCCTTCGCCGCGGGCGCGTCGGGGTACGTACGGCACGACGAGCGGATCGAGGGGGTCGAGCGGGCCATCATGAAGGCCCGCGCCGGGGAGGCGGCGGTGGCTCCGCAACTGCTCCAGGGGGCCTTCGGCGAGCTGCTGAACCCGGCCGCGCAGCCCGATGACGAGGCCCAGCGGCTGCTGGAGATGCTGACGCCGCGGGAGGTGGAGGTGCTGGTGCGGGTGGCCGACGGGGAGGACACGCGGCGGATCGCGGCGGGCATGGGGATCGCACCGAGCACGGCGCGCACGCACGTCCAGCGGGTGCTGATGAAACTGGGCGTGGGCTCCCGCCTGGAGGCGGCGGCCCTGGCAGCCCGAACGGGTCTGCTGGACCGCGCGGGCCCCCTGCGGGGCGCGTCCGCCGGACAGGCACCCTCTGCTGGAGCCGGCGGGGACGCTTGCCCGCGCTGACGGGGTGCCGCCTGCGCCCACCCGTTCCGCCCCGAGCGGCACGACTGCCCGCAGGCCGAGCGGGCATGCCGGCCGACGGCGACTGCACGTGCCCAGGGGCGCGGGGAACCGCGCGACCAGCCCCCCGCGCGCCCGTGGGTGGAGACGGCGCTTACTCGCCCGCCCCCTCCTCCGGCAGACCCTCCGGAGGAAGCGGCGGGGGAGTGGGCCGCAGCTTCAGCCAGGCCAGGAAGAAGATGCCCAGGAGCAGCATGCCGATCCCGGTCCACAGATTGATGTTCACGCCCTCGGCCTTGTCGATCGCGGCCTGCGAGTCGGTGATCCCGGTGATCGTGACGATGACGCCGTAGACCACGAAGAGTCCGCCGATGATGCGCCGCAGGTCGAAGATGCGCGCCGCGGTCGCCGACTTGGTCTCCAGCTCGGAGACCTCCCGCTGGACGTCCTGCTCGGTGTAGTGCAGCGGGCGACGAGCCTGCTCGGGGTGCTCAGGATGCTCGGTCATGGTTCCTCGATCCTCCCGCGTCAGAACGAGAACGGGATGTAGCAGACGGCGGCCAGCGCGACAGCGCCCCAGCCCAGCAGGGCCGGCTTGCGGTACCACGCGTCGTCGCCCTCGGCGGGCGCTTCGGACATGCCGGGGGAGCGGGTGCCGTAGACCAGGCCCTGCAACTCCTCCACCGGCTTCGGCCTGGTGAACAGGGACACCGCGACCATCACCACCGCGCCGGCGACGAAGCCCGCGATGGCGGAGACGAAGTTGGCGCCCTGGTCGGTCGGGATGGAGATGATGTCCTTCTTGTAGAGGACGAAGTAGTTGACCATCGCGGTGACGGTGCCGGCGAGCAGGCCCCAGAAACCGGACTTCGCGGATGCCCGCTTCCAGAACATGCCGACGATGAAGACGACGAACATCGGCACGTTGAAGAAGGAGAACAGCGTCTGGAGGTAGCTCATGATGTTCGAGAACGAGGACGCCAGGAACGCCGTGCCGACGGAGGCGCAGACGCCGATCGCGGTGATCAGCCGGCCGAAGCGGACGTAGTAGCCGTCCTCGCGCCCCCGCACCACGTACTTCGCCCAGATGTCGTTGGTGAACACCGTGTTGAAGGAGGACACGTTGGCCGCCATGCCCGCCATGAAGGCCGCCAGCAGACCGGTGACGGCGATGCCGAGCACACCGTTGGGCAGCAGTTCCTGCATCAGGAAGGGGATCGCGTCGTTGTACTGGTAGCCGGAGCCGGCGGTGCCGAACTTCGGCACGATCGCGGCGGCGACCAGGCCCGGGATCATCACCAGGAAGACGATGAAGATCTTGGGGTAGGCGGCGATGAGCGGGGTGCGCTGGCCCGCCGAGAGGTTCTTCGCCGACAGGGCGCGCTGCACCTCGGCGAAGTTGGTGGTCCAGTAGCCGAAGGAGAGCACGAAACCGAGGCCGAGGACGATGGTCAGCCAGTTCGCGCCGAGCGGGTTGGCGTGCCCGATGCCGGTGCCGCCCCACGCGGTGGTGAAGTCGGCGCCGTGGGTCGCGGTCAGCTTGTGGGTCAGGCCGCCCCAGCCGCCGACCTTCTTCAGGCCGAGGATCGTGATCGGGATGAGCGCGGCCAGGATCACGAAGAACTGGAGGACCTCGTTGTAGATCGCCGAGGACAGGCCGCCCAGGGTGATGTACGCGAGGACGAACGCGCCGGCGACGACGATGGCGACCCACTGCGGCCAGCCGAGCAGGGCCTCGACGACGATCGCGAGGGCGTACAGGTTGACGCCCGCGATCAGGATGGCGGCGAACGCGAACAGGATCGACGCGAGCAGGTGGGCGCCCCGGTCGAAGCGCAGCAGCAGGAACTCGGGGACCGAGCGGACCTTGCTGCCGTAGTAGAAGGGCATCATCACCAGGCCGAGGAAGACCATGGCGGGGATGGCGCCGATCCAGTACCAGTGGACGGTGTAGGCGCCGTACTGGGCGCTGTTCGCGGCCATGCCGAGGATCTCGGTGGCCGCCAGGTTCGCCGAGATGAAGGCGAGGCCGGTGATCCAGGCGGGCAGCGAGCGTCCGGAGAGGAAGAAGTCGAGGCTCGTCTTGACCGAGCGGCGGGCCGCGAAGCCGATGCCCAGGACGACGACGAAGTAGATCGCCAGGATCGTGTAGTCCAGCCAGTTGGTGGGGAGCCGTAGCTCCGCCGCCAGATAGGTGGGGGCGTATGTGGGGGTTTGCATGAGAACTCGCTTCGTTGCGCGAACTGATCCAGAGCGGAACCTACGCCGCCGTGTTCGATATTTGAACACTTCGACTGGTGTTCTTTGTTTGATTGTGATCGACCGAGGTGTTGTGGAGTTGTGGTCTGTTATGTTTGTTTGTGTTGAGTGATTGGGTGCGGACACACCCGTAGGGCCCGAACAAGGAGTCCGGCGTGAAGAAGACCTCGACCCGGCTGGCCGACGGTCGTGAGCTGATCTACTACGACCTGCGGGACGACACCGTGCGCGACGCCGTCGACCGGCGCCCGCTGGACCGTACGGTCACCACGTCCGAGATCCGCCGCGACCCGCTGCTCGGCGACTCGGTCGCCGTGGCCTCGCACCGCCAGGGCCGCACCTACCACCCGCCCGCCGACGAGTGCCCCCTGTGCCCCACCCGCGGCGACCGGCTCAGCGAGATCCCGGACTCCTCCTACGACGTGGTCGTCTTCGAGAACCGGTTCCCCTCCCTCGCCGGCGACTCCGGCCGCTGCGAGGTCGTCTGCTTCACCTCCGACCACGACGCCTCCTTCGCGGACCTGGGCGTCGAACAGGCACGGCTGGTGCTGGACGCGTGGACGGACCGCACGTCGGAGCTGTCGCATCTGCCCTCCGTCGAGCAGGTCTTCTGTTTCGAGAACCGCGGTGCCGAGATCGGTGTGACCCTCGGCCACCCGCACGGGCAGATCTACGCCTACCCCTTCACCACCCCGCGCACCGCGCTGATGTTCCGCTCCCTCGCCGCCCACAAGGAGGCCACCGGCGGGGAGAACCTGTTCGACGCGGTCCTGGAACGGGAACTCGCCGGCGAGCGGGTCGTCCTTGAGGGTGAACACTGGGCGGCCTTCGTGCCGTACGCGGCGCACTGGCCGTACGAGGTCCACCTGTACCCGAGGCGCCGCGTGCCCGACCTGCTCGGGCTGGACGAGGCCGCCCGCACAGAATTCCCCCAGGTCTACCTGGAACTCTTGAGGCGCTTCGACCGGATCTTCGGCGAGGGTGAGCCTCCGACGCCGTACATCTCGGCCTGGCACCAGGCCCCGTTCGGCGCGCTGGAGGAGTTCGACGGTGTCACGCGCGACGACTTCGCGCTCCACCTCGAGCTTTTCACCATCCGCCGTACTTCCGGCAAGCTGAAGTTCCTCGCGGGTTCCGAGTCCGGCATGAGCGTGTTCATCAACGACGTGCCGCCGGAACGCGCGGCCGAGCGACTGCGAGAGGTAGCGAGTTCATGAAGTACCTGGTGACGGGTGGCGCGGGATACGTCGGCAGTGTCGTGGCCCAGCACCTGCTGGAGGCCGGCCACGAGGTCACCGTCCTCGACAACCTCTCCACCGGCTTCCGCGCGGGCGTCCCGGCCGGCGCGGCCTTCATCGAGGGCGACATCCGCGACGCCGCCAAGTGGCTCGACCCGTCCTTCGACGGCGTGCTGCACTTCGCCGCGTTCTCGCAGGTCGGCGAGTCGGTGGTGAAGCCGGAGAAGTACTGGGAGAACAACGTCGGCGGCAGCATGGCCCTGCTCGCCGCGATGCGCGAGGCCGGCGTCCGCAAGCTGGTCTTCTCCTCCACCGCCGCCACCTACGGCGAGCCGGAGCAGGCCCCGATCCCGGAGACCGCTCCGACGCGGCCCACCAGCCCCTACGGCGCCTCCAAGCTCGCCGTCGACCACATGATCACCGGCGAGGCGCACGCGCACGGCCTGGCGGCGGTCTCCCTGCGCTACTTCAACGTGGCCGGCGCGTACGGCGCGTACGGCGAGCGGCACGACCCCGAGTCCCACCTGATCCCGCTGGTCCTCCAGGTCGCCCAGGGCCGCCGCGACGCGATCTCGGTCTTCGGCGACGACTACCCGACCCCCGACGGCACCTGCGTCCGCGACTACATCCACGTCGCCGACCTGGCCGAAGCCCACCTGCTGGCGGTCCGCGCCGCCACCCCGGGCGAGCACCTGATCTGCAACCTCGGCAACGGCAACGGCTTCTCCGTCCGCCAGGTCATCGAGACCGTCCGCGAGGTCACCGGCCACCCGATCCCCGAGGTGGTGGCCCCGCGCCGGGGCGGCGACCCGGCCGTCCTGGTCGCCTCCGCGGACACCGCCCGCGAGAAACTGGGCTGGAACCCGACCCGCGCGGATCTCGCGGGCATCGTCGCGGACGCGTGGGAGTTCGCGCAGAGCATCTCGAAGGAGCACTAGTGGGTGCAGAGCAGGTCGCGGAGCGCTTCACCGAGCTGTACGGGGCCGGACCGGAGGGCGTGTGGGCGGCGCCCGGCCGGGTCAACCTGATCGGTGAGCACACCGACTACAACGACGGCTTCGTCATGCCGTTCGCGCTGCCGCACCAGGCGGTCGCCGCGGTCTCCCGCCGCGACGACGGCGTCCTGCGCCTGCACTCGGAGGACGTCGAGGGCGGGGTCGTGGAGCTGCGGCTGGACGCCCTCGCCCCGGGGACCGACCAGGCGTGGACCGCGTACCCGGCGGGCGTGGTGTGGGCGCTGCGCGAGGCCGGTCACGAGGTGACCGGCGCCGACATCCACCTGTCCTCCACGGTCCCGACGGGCGCGGGCCTGTCCTCGTCGGCCGCGCTGGAGGTCGTGATCGCCCTGGCGCTCAACGACCTGTACGACCTGGGCCTGCAGCGCTGGCGGCTGGCCCGCCTGTGCCAGCGCGCCGAGAACGTCTACGTCGGCGCGCCGACCGGGATCATGGACCAGACGGCGTCGGCCTGCTGCGAGCAGGGCCACGCGCTGTTCCTGGACACCCGTGACCTGTCCCAGCAGCAGATCCCCTTCGACCTCGTGGCCGGGGGCCTGCGCCTGCTGGTGGTCGACACCCAGGTCAAGCACGCCCACAGCGGCGGCGAGTACGGCAAGCGCCGGGCCGGCTGCGAGAAGGGCGCGGCCCTGCTCGGCGTCGACGCCCTGCGGGACATCCCCTACGACGGCCTGGACGCCGCCCTCGCCCGCCTCGGCGACGAGGAGGAGATCGTCCGCCTGGTCCGCCACGTCGTCACGGAGGACGAGCGGGTCGAACGCACCGTCGCCCTCCTGCGTGCCGGCGACACCCGCGCCATCGGCCCGGTCCTCACCGAGGGCCACGCCTCCCTGCGCGACGACTTCCGCATCTCCTGCCCGGAGCTGGACCTGGTCGTCGACACGGCCCTCGCCAACGGCGCCCTGGGCGCCCGCATGACCGGCGGCGGCTTCGGCGGCTCGGCGATCGTCCTGGCGGAGGCGACCGACGTCGACACCCTGACCAAGGCGATCGAAGAGGCGTTCGCCGCGGCGGCCTTCACCCGCCCCCGAGTCTTCGAAGCGGTCCCTTCGGCAGGCGCCCGCCGGCTCGTCTGAATCCGCGTCAGCCCAGTCGCTTCGTCAGTGTGTACTCCGTGATCCCCGGCGGGTAGTCGGGGATCACGCACACCACCTCGTAGCCCTGTTTGCGGTAGAAGTCCGGGGCCTGGAAGTTCCAGGTCTCCAGGCGGGACGCCGTGCAGCCGCGGTCGGTCGCGGCGATGCGTTCGGCCTCCGCCAGCAGGCGGGTGCCGAGGCCCGCGCCGCGGTGTGCCGCGTCCACCCAGAGGTAGGTGACGTGCAGCCAGGTCGTCCAGGTGTGGCCGACCAGGCCGCCCGCCAGGCCGCCCGCGGTGTCCAGTGCCCAGAGGTGGAGGGGTGTCTCGCGTTCGCCGGGCGTGCCGCGCAGCGCGGCCAGGACCGGGGACGCCGCCGTGTTGGTCTCCCGCAGCCGTGCGCGGAGCAGATCACGTCGCTCTTTGTCGACTTCCGCCTCAATACGAAACATGCGGCACACCATAAACGCGCCGGACGGCCAGTTCTGCAATTCGCCTTCCGCTGTGTGCTGCCATCCGTACTCTGTGGAACAGCACCGGTGGGGGCCGGTGCCGCTCAGGGGGCGAGACAGGCGGGTACGGCGCCCGCGGTGGGGGTAGCAGTGTCCGCAACGGCGGCGGCCGTGCGGCGCGCGTCCCCTGTCCGCGGGTGTCGTACCCGCGCCGGTCGTCGTTCTCCGGATCCTTTCCGGGCTTTCCGGGCCAGCCAATTCCGGAGCTTTCCGGACCTTGGGTATCCCCTGCTCCACGCGGAGCCTGGGGAAGGGGGTTACGTGGTTCGCATCCGAGTCCTGGTCGTGGACGACCACCGCATCTTCGCCGAGTCGCTCGCCGCCGCCCTGGCCGCCGAGCCCGACGTCGACGTCTTTGCCGCCGGCAGCGGCCCGGCCGCGCTGCGCTGCCTGGAGCGCGCGGCGGGCGAGGGCCGGCGCTACGACGTCCTGCTGGTCGACGCCGACCTGGGCGGCAGGCTGCCCGGCGCCCGCCCGGCCGTACCGGTGCAGGAGGGCGACGAGGAGGGGCTGGTCGACGGGATCTCGCTGGTCACCGGGGTCCGGGTCGCCCACCCCGCGGTACGGATCGTCGTCCTCGCCGAGAAGGACGACCCGCGCCGCGCCGCCCTCGCGCTCCAGGCCGGGGCATCCGGCTGGGTCGCCAAGGACTGCTCGCTGTCGCGGCTGCTGACGGTGATCCGGGGGGTGCTGCGCGACGAGACGCATCTGCCGCCCGCGCTGCTCACCGGTGTGCTCAAGGAGCTGACGGCGGCGCGCAAGCACCGTACCGAGAGCGAGCGGCTGGTGGAGTCCCTCACCCCGCGCGAGCGGGAGGTGCTGCGCTGCATGGTCGCGGGCCTCGGCCGCAAGGCCGTCGCCGAGCGGCTGTTCCTTTCCCCGCACACCGTCCGCACCCACATGCAGAACGTCCTCGGCAAGCTGGGCGTCCACTCCACGCTGGCCGCCGTCGCGCTGGCGCGGCGGGCCGGGGTGGGACCGGTGGACCTAGCCGGGGATGTTGTCGAACGGGGCGGTCAGCTGGCGTAGCAGGCCGGCCAGTTCGGCGCGCTGGCCGCGGGACAGCTCGGCGAGGATCGCCCGCTCCTGCTCCAGCAGGCCCGCCAGCGCCTGGTCCGCGCGGTCACGGCCCTCGTCGGTCAGCCGGACCAGCACGCCCCGCCGGTCACTGGGGTCGGGCAGCCGCTCGACCAGGCCCTTCTTCGCCAGCCGGTCGATGCGGTTGGTCATCGTGCCCGAGGTGACCAGGGTCTGGGTGAGCAGTTGGCCGGGCGAGAGCTGGTAGGGCGTGCCCGCGCGCCGCAGCGCGGTCAGCACGTCGAACTCCCACGGCTCCAGCTGGTGCTCGGCGAAGGCGAGCCGGCGGGCGCGGTCGAGGTGCCGGGCGAGTCGGCTCACCCGGCTGAGCACTTCCAGCGGCTCCACGTCGAGGTCCGGGCGCTCCCGGCGCCACGCTGCGACCAGCCGATCGACCTCGTCCTCCATGGAGATCAGTGTAGTGGTTGTGTCGATGTGAAGTCTCTTGATGTCGAGTCTCTTGACATCGAGAGAAAGCGGCGGGGAAAGTGGGGCCATGACGACGCCGAGCTGGGACCCCGCCCAGTACCTCCGCCACGCCGGGCACCGGGCCCGGCCCTTCGCCGACCTCCTCGCCCGCATCCCGAGCCTGCCCGGCGACGCACCCCGCATCGCCGACCTCGGCTGCGGCCCCGGCAACGTCACCGTCCTGCTCGCCGACCGCTGGCCCACCGCCCGCATCACCGGCTACGACAACTCGCCGGAGATGCTCGACAAGGCCCACGTCGACCACGAGGGGCCCACGGCCGGGGGCGGCCTGCTTGACTTCGCCCACGCCGACGTGCGGACCTGGACGCCCACGGAGCCGTACGACCTGATCGTCTCCAACGCCACCCTCCAGTGGGTGCCGGGCCACGCCGACCGCTTCCCCGACTGGATCGCCGCCCTGCGCCCCGGCGGCACCCTCGCCTTCCAGGTCCCGGACAACGTCGACGCCCCGCTGCACGCCCTCATGCGCGACCTGGCCGGCACGCCCCGCTGGCGCGACCGCCTCGCCGGCGTCCTGCGCCGCACCGACTCCGTGCACGCCCCCGGCACCTACCTGGACCGCCTCACCCGCCTGGGCTGCACGGCCGACGTGTGGCAGACGACGTACCTCCACGTCCTGACCGGCCCGGACCCGGTGCTCGACTGGGTCAAGGGCACCGGCCTGCGGCCCGCCCTGACCGCCCTCGCCGACGAGCCCGACGCCCGCGACGCGTTCCTCGCCGAGTACCGCGACCTGCTCCGCGAGGCCTACCCGAGCGCCCCCTACGGCACCGTCCTGCCGTTCCGCCGGCTGTTCGTCGTCGCGCAGAAGCCGGCGTAGGAGCACGGGCAGGGGCAGGGCAGGGGCAGGCGTCAGGACTTGCGGTGCCCTATCAGGCGCGGCTTCTGCTCCAGCCCGTCCAGGCCGTGCCACGCCAGGTTCACCAGATGGGCCGCCACCTCCGCCTTCTTCGGACGGCGCACGTCCAGCCACCACTGGCCGGTCAGCGCGACCATGCCGACCAGCGCCTGGGCGTACAGCGGGGCGAGCTTGGGATCGAAGCCGCGCGACTTGAACTCGCGGCCCAGGATGTCCTCCACCTGCGTGGCGATGTCCGAGATGAGCGAGGCGAAGGAACCCGTCGACTGGGGGATCGGGGAGTCGCGGACCAGGATGCGGAAACCGTCCGTGTACTCCTCGATGTAGTCCAGGAGCGCGAACGCCGCCTGCTCGCACAGCTCACGCGGGTGGCCGGCCGTCAGCGAACTGGTGACCATGTCCAGCAGGCGCCGCATCTCGCGGTCCACCACCACCGCGTACAGCCCCTCCTTGCCGCCGAAGTGCTCGTACACCACCGGCTTGGACACCCCGGCCTTCGCCGCGATCTCCTCCACCGACGTGCCCTCGAAACCCTTGGCGGCGAAGAGGGTGCGACCGATCTCCAGCAGCTGCTGGCGGCGCTCGGCACCGGTCATACGCGTCCGGCGGGTCCGCCGCTGCTTGTCGTTGCCTGAGGTGCTGCTGGAGTCGGTCGCCACGGCGTCAATCATGCCGCCTCGGCCGTCTCCCTCCCGCGCCGGGAGCCGCCTTCCCCGGTGTGACGCCGCGAATCGATACGCGAGCGTGACGGCCAGCGCACGTCGTACGCCCAGCCGAGCAGCTCGAAGAACCTGATGAACCGGGCGGAGGAGTCGATCTGGCCGCGCATCACGCCGTGCCGCGCCGACGTCGGGTCGGCGTGGTGCAGGTTGTGCCAGGACTCCCCGCAGGACAGCACCGCCAGCCACCACACGTTGCCCGAACGGTCCCGCGACCTGAACGGCCGCTTGCCGACCGCGTGGCAGATGGAGTTGATCGACCAGGTCACGTGGTGCAGCAGCGCCACCCGGACGAGTGATCCCCAGAAGAACGCCGTGAACGCGCCCCACCAGGACATCGTCACCAGACCGCCGATCAGCGGCGGCAGCAGCAGCGACACGATCGTCCACAGGACGAACAGACGGGAGATCGTCCGGATCGCCGGGTCCTTGATCAGATCCGGCGCGTACTTGTCCTGCGGCGTCTGCTCCTCGTCGAACATCCAGCCGATGTGCGCCCACCACAGGCCCTTCATCAGCGCCGGAACCGTCTCGCCGAACCGCCACGGCGAGTGCGGATCGCCCTCCGCGTCGGAGAACTTGTGATGCTTGCGGTGATCGGCCACCCAGCGCACCAGCGGCCCCTCGACCGCCAGCGAACCCATGATCGCGAGCGCGATCCGCAGCGGCCGCTTCGCCTTGAACGAACCGTGGGTGAAGTACCGGTGGAAACCGATCGTGATGCCGTGGCACCCCAGGAAGTAGAAGAAGACCAGCAGGCCCATGTCGAGCCAGCTCACCCCCCAGCCCCAGGCCAGCGGCACGGCCGCCACCAGCGCCAGGAACGGCACGGTGATGAACAGGAGCAGCGTGATCTGCTCGATCGAACGCTTCTGCTCGCCGCCCAGCGTGGCGGAGGGAGGGGGTGTGTCGGTGGCCTTACGGGCTTCTTCGATCACATCGGAACTTGAGGTCATGCGCGTCCCCTGTGGGGTCGATGGTCGAGGCAGATGCCGGGCACCCGGGACCGTACGGGACTCTGCGGTGCTTCCCTACGGTTCCGTAACCTACGGCATCGTAAGTATGGCAGCGTGTCGTGCGGCGGCAAGAGCCCCAGACCCTGCGCGTCCACATGGCCACCTATCCTTGGACTCGGTCGGACAGCGCGGTCCGCTGAAGTTTCCTTCCCGGACCCTCCGGCCCGTATGCGGCACCCGCCGTGTGTGGCAGCCGGCCGGGTTCCCTCCCAGACGAGCTTCAACACTGCAAGGAGCCGCACCTGTGAGCAGTGCCGACGACCAGACCACCACGACCAGCAGCGAGCTGCGCGCCGACATCCGCCGGCTGGGTGATCTCCTGGGGGAGACCCTCGTCCGGCAGGAAGGCCCCGAACTCCTGGAACTGGTCGAGAAGGTCCGCCGCCTCACCCGCGAAGACGGTGACGCCGCCGCCGAGCTGCTGCGCGGCACCGAACTGGAGACCGCGGCCAAGCTGGTCCGCGCCTTCTCCACCTACTTCCACCTCGCCAACATCACCGAACAGGTGCACCGCGGCCGCGAACTGCGCGCTCGGCGCGCCGCCGAGGGCGGTCTGCTCGCCCGCACGGCCGACCGGCTCAAGGACGCCGACCCCGAGCACCTGCGGCAGACCGTCCAGAACCTCAACGTCCGCCCGGTCTTCACCGCCCACCCCACCGAGGCCGCGCGCCGCTCCGTCCTCAACAAGCTCCGGCGCATCGCCGCGCTCCTGGACACCCCCGTCCTCGAATCCGACCGCCGCCGCCACGACGTCCGCCTCGCCGAGAACATCGACCTCGTCTGGCAGACCGACGAGCTGCGCGTCGTACGCCCCGAACCCGCGGACGAGGCCCGCAACGCGATCTACTACCTGGACGAGCTGCACGCCGACGCCGTCGGAGACGTCCTGGAGGACCTGACCGCCGAACTGGAGCGCGTCGGCGTCAAGCTCCCCGACGACACCCGCCCCCTCACCTTCGGCACCTGGATCGGCGGCGACCGCGACGGCAACCCCAACGTCACCCCCCAGGTCACCTGGGACGTCCTCATCCTCCAGCACGAACACGGCATCAACGACGCCCTGGAGATGATCGACGAGCTGCGCGGACTGCTCTCCAACTCCATCCGCTACACCGGCGCCACCGAGGAACTCCTCGACTCCCTCAAGACCGACCTCGACCTGCTCCCCGAGATCAGCCCCCGCTACAAGCGCCTCAACGCCGAGGAGCCCTACCGGCTCAAGGCCACCTGCATCCGGCAGAAGCTGGAGAACACCAAGCAGCGCCTCGCCAAGGGCACCCCGCACGAGGAAGGCCGCGACTACCTCGGCACCGGCGAACTGCTGAAGGACCTGCGCCTCATCCAGGCCTCCCTGCGCCGGCACCGCGGCGGCCTGTTCGCCGACGGCCGCCTCGCCCGCACCATCCGCACCCTCGCCGCCTTCGGCCTCCAGCTCGCCACCATGGACGTCCGCGAACACGCCGACGCCCACCACCACGCCCTCGGCCAGCTCTTCGACCGGCTCGGCGAGGAGTCCTGGTGCTACGCCGACATGCCCCGCGAGTACCGGGCCAAGCTCCTCGCCAAGGAACTGCGCTCCAGAAGGCCGCTCGCCCCCACCCCGGCCCCCGTCGACGCCGCCGGGCAGAAGACCCTCGGCGTCTTCCAGACCGTCAAGCGCGCCCTGGAGGTCTTCGGCCCCGAGGTCGTCGAGTCCTACATCATCTCCATGTGCCAGGGCGCCGACGACGTCTTCGCCGCCGCCGTCCTCGCCCGCGAGGCCGGCCTGCTCGACCTGCACGCCGGCTGGGCCAAGATCGGCATCGTGCCCCTCCTGGAGACCACCGACGAGCTGAAGGCCGCCGACACCATCCTCGAGGACATGCTCTCCGACCCGTCCTACCGGCGCCTGGTCGCGCTGCGCGGCGACGTCCAGGAGGTCATGCTCGGCTACTCCGACTCCTCCAAGTTCGGCGGCATCACCACCAGCCAGTGGGAGATCCACCGCGCCCAGCGCCGGCTGCGCGACGTCGCCCACCGCTACGGCGTACGCCTGCGCCTCTTCCACGGCCGCGGCGGCACCGTCGGCCGCGGCGGCGGCCCCTCCCACGACGCCATCCTCGCCCAGCCCTGGGGCACCCTGGAGGGCGAGATCAAGGTGACCGAGCAGGGCGAGGTCATCTCCGACAAGTACCTCATCCCCTCCCTCGCCCGGGAGAACCTGGAACTGACCGTCGCGGCCACCCTCCAGGCCTCCGCGCTGCACACCGCACCCCGCCAGTCCGACGAGGCCCTCGCCCGCTGGGACGCGGCCATGGACGTCGTCTCCGACGCCGCCCACGCCGCCTACCGCCGCCTGGTCGAGGACCCCGACCTGCCGACGTACTTCCTCGCCTCCACGCCCGTCGACCAGCTCGCCGAGCTGCACCTGGGCTCGCGGCCCTCCCGCCGCCCCGGCTCGGGCGTCTCGCTCGACGGTCTGCGCGCCATCCCGTGGGTGTTCGGCTGGACCCAGTCCCGGCAGATCGTGCCCGGCTGGTTCGGCGTCGGCTCCGGCCTCAAGGCGCTGCGGGAAACCGGTCTGGACAGCGTGCTCGGCGAGATGCACGAACAGTGGCACTTCTTCCGCAACTTCATCTCCAACGTCGAGATGACCCTCGCCAAGACGGACCTGCGGATCGCCCAGCACTACGTCGACACCCTCGTCCCCGACGAGCTCAAGCACGTCTTCGACACCATCAAGGCCGAACACGAGCTGACCGTCCGCGAGGTCCTGCGGATCACCGGCGAGCAGGAACTCCTGGACGCCCAGCCGGTCCTCAAGCAGACCTTCGCCATCCGCGACGCCTACCTGGACCCCATCTCCTACCTCCAGGTCACCCTGCTCAAGCGGCAGCGCGACGCCGCCGCGGCCGGCACCGACCCCGACCCGCTGCTCTCCCGCGCCCTGCTCCTGACCGTCAACGGCGTGGCGGCGGGCCTGCGCAACACCGGCTGACCCGCCACAAAAAGGGGTGCCCCCGAGGTCGTACGACCCCGGGGGCACCCCCTTTTTTCCGCTCACTCTCACTGCAACGCCACGAACGCGGCCGTCAGCAGCGCCGCACCGGACAGCCCCAGCACCCACGCCACCCGGGCCAGCCGCATCCCGCCCGCCACGACCACCGAGGCCAGCAGCAGCGCCCCGCCCAACGGCACCCACGCGTACAGGATGCCCGCCGGACCCGACCGCACCGCCTCACCGGTCCCGGGCTTCAGCACCACGGCGTACGTCGCCCCCGTGCGCACCGCCACCGACTTCTCGATCTCCACGCGCGCACGCGGCCGCGCCCCCGCCGACGCCGGGGCGAACGGGCCCGTACAGGTGTCCCCGGCACACCGCGTCACCGTCACCGAGCCGGACTCACGCCCCTTCGCCAGCATCACGTGCTGGGCGGTCCCCCAGGACCCCCGCACCCCGGCGAACACGATCAGCGCGGCGAGCGCACCCATCGCCGCCACCCGCCCGAACCGCAACGCGGACACGGACGCCTGACGAGCGGTACTGGCTGAGGCAGGCATGGCCGGGATCATTGGCCATATCCCTACGGCCGGTCAACTCCCCGCGGGGCCAAGCCCGGACAAGTCAGGAGTTGTACGCGCTCTGCGCCCGCTCCAGCCCCTCCGTCACCAGACACTCCACCGCGTCCGCCGCACGGTCCACGAACCAGTCCAGCTCCTTGCGCTCCGCCGACGAGAAGTCCTTCAGCACGAAGTCCGCCACCTGCATCCGGCCCGGCGGCCGGCCGATCCCGCACCGCACCCGGTGGTAGTCCGGCCCCATCGCCTTCGTCATCGACTTCAGACCGTTGTGCCCGTTGTCACCGCCGCCCAGCTTCAGCCGCAACGTCGCGTAGTCGATGTCCAGCTCGTCATGGACCGCGACGATGTTCCCCACCGGAACCTTGTAGAAGTCCCGCAGCGCGTTCACCGGACCACCGGACAGGTTCATGTACGACATCGGCTTCGCCAGCACCACCCGACGGCTCCCCGGCCCCGCCGGACCGATCCGCCCCTCCAGCACCTGCGCCTGCGCCTTGCCCGCCCGCTTGAACTTCCCGCCGATCCGCTCCGCGAGCAGGTCGGCCACCATGAAACCGACGTTGTGCCGGTTCATGGCGTACTCCGGCCCGGGATTGCCGAGCCCGACGATGAGCCAGGGATCACTGGCGGCGGTGGTCACGTCCATGTCTCCTTGATACGCGCCGGCCGCCGCCCCCGGCGAGGGAGGCGGCGGCCGGACAGATGATGACGACGGCGAGGATCAGGCCTCGGCCGCCTCCTCGCCCTCGGCGCCCTCGCCCTCGGTCTCCTCGGCCTGCGCCTGCAGGACCTGGATCACCACGGCGTCCTCGTCCACGGACAGGGACACGCCGTTCGGCAGCGTGATGTCCTTGGCGTGGATGGAGGCACCGGCCGCCAGACCCTCGACGGAGACGGTGACCTGCTCCGGGATGTGCGTGGCCTCGGCCTCGACCGGCAGCGCGTCCAGGACGTGCTCCAGCAGGTTGCCGCCCGGGGCCAGCTCGCCCTCGACGTGCACCGGGATCTCGACCGTGACCTTCTCGCCGCGCTTGACCAGCAGCAGGTCGACGTGCTCCAGGAAGCCCTTCAGCGGGTCACGCTGCACGGCCTTCGGGATCGCCAGCTCGTTGGTCTTGCCGTCGATGTCCAGCGAGATCAGGACGTTCGGCGTACGCAGCGCCAGCAGCAGGTCGTGGCCCGGCAGGGTCAGGTGCAGCGGCTCGGAGCCGTGCCCGTACAGAACGACCGGCACCTTGTTGTCACGGCGGATGCGACGGGCCGCACCCTTGCCGAACTCGGTGCGGGTCTCGGCGCTCAGCTTCACCTCGGACATGTGGATCACTCCTCGTAGGAACTCGGAACGGACGTGGTCACCCGGCCACGAACGGCCTGCTACGAAGAGCGCGTCGATAACGGACCGCCGTACACGAGTACGGCCTCCCTCGCCGAGCAACTGCAGCAGTCTACTCGGAGGGGGAGGCCGTACCCAAAACGATCACCTACCAGTGCGCAAGGGGATGCGCCACGCGGTGCGGAAGTGAGTGCAGAAACCTCACTGCTCGTCGAAGAGGCTGGTCACCGAGCCGTCCTCGAACACCTCACGCACCGCACTCGCGATCGTCGGAGCGATCGACAGCACCGTGATCTTGTCCAGATCCGCCGCCAGCTCACCCGGCGTCGGCAGCGTGTTCGTGAACACGAACTCACTCACCTGCGAGTTCTTCAGCCGATCGGCCGCCGGACCCGACAGCACACCGTGCGTCGCCGTCACGATGACGTCCTCCGCGCCATGCGCGAACAACGCGTCGGCGGCCGCGCAGATCGTGCCACCCGTGTCGATCATGTCGTCCACCAGGACACACACACGACCCTTGACCTCACCCACGACCTCGTGGACGGTCACCTGGTTCGCCACGTCCTTGTCACGCCGCTTGTGCACGATCGCCAGCGGCGCACCGAGCCGGTCACACCACCGGTCCGCCACCCGCACCCGTCCCGCGTCCGGCGACACCACCGTCAGCTTCGCCCGGTCCACCTTCGCACCCACGTAGTCCGCCAGCAGCGGCAGCGCGAACAAATGGTCCACCGGACCGTCGAAGAAAC
The DNA here is from genome assembly GCF_040704595.1 of Streptomyces sp. NPDC046870. Lineage (NCBI taxonomy): Bacteria > Bacillati > Actinomycetota > Actinomycetes > Kitasatosporales > Streptomycetaceae > Streptomyces > Streptomyces sp. NPDC046870. Next base: position 124,712 of record NZ_JBEYXM010000004.1, on the reverse strand, counting down.
CCTGGATCTGATCCGTGTGCAGATCCACGGTCAGGATGCGGTCCGCACCCGCCGTCTTCATCAGATCCGCGATCAGACGCGCCGAGATCGGTTCACGACCCCGGTGCTTCTTGTCCTGCCGCGCGTAACCGTAGAACGGCACGATCACGGTGATCGACCGCGCCGAAGCACGCTTCAGCGCGTCGATCATGATGAGCTGCTCCATGATCCACTTGTTGATCGGAGCCGTGTGGCTCTGGATCAGGAAACAGTCCGCACCACGAGCCGACTCCTGGTAACGGACGTAGATCTCACCATTCGCGAAGTCGAAGGCCTTCGTCGGGACGACCCCGACACCCAGCTGCTGGGCGACCTCCTCGGCAAGCTCGGGGTGGGCGCGGCCGGAGAAGAACATCATCTTCTTCTCGCCGGTCGTCTTGATCCCGGTCACAGCACAGTCTCCTCAGAGGTTGTCTCAGCCAGCCGGCTGCTCGGCGACCTCTCGGCTGGGCATGAGAGGCCGTATCAGCTGGTAAGGGTGCAGGGTGCACACGTGCGGATGTGCACTTATCACGGTACGCCGTGTTTGACGCACGCGTTTCCGGTCAGTCCTCGTCCCCACCCTGCCCGGACGACGCCTCGGCCGCCTTCGCCGCCGCGCTCCCCGGACGCTTCCGGGCCACCCAGCCCTCGATATTCCGCTGCTGACCACGGGCCACGGCCAGCGAACCGGGCGGCACGTCCTTCGTGATCACCGACCCGGCCGCGGTGTAGGCACCGTCCCCGACCGTGACAGGAGCCACAAACATGTTGTCCGCACCCGTCCGGCAGTGCGACCCCACCGTGGTGTGATGCTTGTCCTGACCGTCATAGTTCACGAACACGCTCGCCGCGCCGATGTTCGTGTAGTCACCGATCCGCGCGTCCCCCACGTACGACAGGTGCGGCACCTTCGTGCCCTCCCCGATCGACGCGTTCTTCGTCTCGACGTACGTCCCGATCTTGCCCTTCGCACCCAGCCGCGTCCCCGGCCGCAGATACGCGTACGGCCCCACGGACGCCCCCGCACCCACGACCGCCCCGTCCGACACGGTGTTGTCCACCCGCGCCCCCGGACCCACCTCGGTGTCCTTCAGCCGGCTGTTCGGCCCCACCTCGGCACCCTCACCGAGCCGCGTCGACCCCGTCAGCTGCGTCCCCGGATGCACCACCGCGTCCCGCTCGAAGGCCACCGTCACATCGACCCACGTCGTCGCCGGATCGACGATCGTGACCCCCTCCAGCATCGCCCGCTCCAGCAGACGGTCGTTCAGGATCCGCCGCGCCTGAGCGAGCTGCACCCGGTTGTTGATCCCGGCGATCTCACGGTGGTCGGCCGCCACCGACGCCCCCACCCGGTGCCCGGCCTCCCGCAGGATCCCCAGCACGTCCGTGAGGTACTCCTCACCCTGGCTGTTGTCCGTCCGCACCTTCTTCAGCGCGTCCGCCAGCAGCTGCCCGTCGAACGCGAACACACCGCTGTTGATCTCCCGGATCGCCCGCTGCTCCTCGGACGCGTCCTTGTGCTCCACGATCGCGGTGACGGCACCCGTCGCCCCGTCCCGCACGATCCGGCCGTAACCGGTCGCGTCCGGCACCTCGGCCGTCAGCACGGTCACGGCGTTGCCGTCCGCGTGATGCGTCTCGGTGAGCCGCCGGAGCGTGTCGGCGGTGAGCAGCGGGGTGTCCCCGCACACGACCACGACGGTCCCGTCGACGGACCCGCCCAGCTCCTCCAGACCCATCCGCACGGCGTGCCCGGTCCCGTTCTGCTCCGCCTGCACGGCGGTCCTGGTGGCCGGGTCGATCTCGGCGAGGTGCGCGCCGACCTGCTCACGGGCGTGGCCCACGACGACGACGAGGTGCTGCGGGTCCAGCTCACGGGCGGCGGCCAGCACGTGTCCGACCAGGGAACGGCCGCAGATGTCGTGCAGGACCTTGGGTGTGGCCGACCTCATACGGGTGCCCTCACCCGCTGCGAGAACGACGACGGCGGCCGGGCGGATGGCGCTCACGGGGTTGCCCTTCGGCTGTGGGTGGGTGGGGGTGACAGCCGCAGGATACCGGGGGCGATTGAGGGGGACATGAGTGCGGGCCCTGACGGTGGTGTCAGGGCCCGAACCTGGGTCTTGTGTGCTGTGGCTCCCCCGCAAGGATTCGAACCTTGTCCTGCTGGTACCAAAAACCAGTGTGCTGCCAGTTACACCACGGGGGACAGCGCTTCAGACCTTACCCGAGACGTGCCTCGGCCTGGGCCACGATCCCGTTCCACCATCCTTCGATGCGGTTGTAGAGATGGGCACTTCTGGCTACGCCGATGACCAGGCACCCGTGGTAGTCGTCTCCGGTGTTCTTGCGGACCGTTTTGGGGTTGTGCCGCTTGAGCGTCGGCTTGGCGAAGACCCCCGGGTCGACGCCGGCGATGTCCGCCCAGTGGCGATGGGCAGCCGTGACGTCCGCCGACTCGTGGATGAGCACGCGGAAGGTCAGGCGCTCGCGGTCCACGCCGAGCAGGTCCAGCCATGCCAGGTAGGTCTCGATGACTCCGGGGTCGCTGTTGACGAAGATCGCGCGTTCGCGGCGGTCGTACGGCTTGCTCTTCGACCCTTCCGCCCAGTACAGGGCGATTCCCACCATGAAGAGTTCGCGGTCGGTGAGCTCACCGACCTCTCGGAGGGCTGCCGCTTTCTTCAGCTCCCGCTTCTCCCGCTCGGCAGCACGGCGCCTTGCCAGGCCCTCCTGCATCAGGGCCCGTTGCTCCTCCGGTGTGTACCTGGGTGCGGGCCTGGGCAGATCCCGCACCCACAGCGAGATCGAACTCTTCGAGCAGCCCAGCTCCACCTGGATCTGGTCGTAGGTCCAGCCCTGGAGCCGCAGCTCCCGTGCCCTCTCCCGGAGGTCGTCCTTCGCGTTGGGACGCTTCGTCCACTCCGGCGGTGGTTCGCCCTTCACCAGTTGGTTGAGGATGTCGTTGTTGTAGATCTTCAGCTCGTTCCGGATCTGGCGGAGGCTGTGGCCGGCGCGACGAAGGGTGATCGCCTGCTCTCGCAGGGTCTCGAAGTCGGCGTATGTGCCCGGTGAATGTGCCATACGCATACCGTCCGGACGGAATGCCGGGTTCCGGGGTCGAACGGCGGAGGTTCACCAGTTCGAGGGATAGCGGGTGGTTTCGAGGTCGTTCGGTTACCGAGCGTGGCGTGTGGTGGTAGGCGAAAGTCACCGGAAATGCCGTACCGCTCGCCCGTAGGCTGGAGCCATGACCACGACGGGGGAAGACCACGAGAGGGCGTTGACCGGCCCTTGGTGGTGGGTGAGGCGGCGCAGCGCGGTGTTCGACGGGGGCCTCGCGCTGGTGTCCGCCGTGGAGTGCGCGGCGGAGGGGATTCCGTTCGCGCGGGACGCGGGGATCCCGGCGTCCGTGGGGATCGTGTTCGGTCTGGTCGCCGGTTCGGTGCTGCTGGTGCGCCGGAAGTGGCCGATCGCGGTGGTGCTGGTGGCGATCGCGATCACGCCGGCCCAGATGGGTTTCCTGATGGGCGTGGTCGGTCTGTACACGCTGGCCGCGTGTGAGCTGCCGCGGCGGATCATCGGGGCGTTGTCGGGGATGTCGCTGCTGGGGACGGCGGTGGTGACGTTCGTGCGGGTGCGGCAGGACATGTCGCGCGGGGATCTGACGCTGGGTGACTGGTTCGTGCCGTTCGCGGCGGTGACGACGGCGCTGGGGCTGACGGCTCCGCCGGTGCTGCTGGGGCTGTACGTGGGGGCGCGGCGGCGCTTGATGGAGAGTCTGCGGGAGCGGGCGGACAGTCTGGAGCGGGAGCTTCAGTTGCTCGCGGAGCGGGCGGAGGAGCGGGCCGAGTGGGCGCGTAACGAGGAGCGGACGCGGATCGCCCGGGAGATGCACGACGTGGTCGCGCACCGGGTGAGTCTGATGGTGGTGCATGCGGCGGCGTTGCAGGCGGTGGCCCGGAAGGACCCGGAGAAGGCGGTGCGGAACGCGGCGCTGTTGGGGGACATGGGGCGGCAGGCGTTGACGGAGCTGCGGGAGATGCTGGGGGTGCTGCGGGCGGGGGAGGACGCGGGCCGGCGTGCGGCGTCGGCGCCGTTGGCGGCGGTGGGGGAGGCGGCCGCTGCGGCGGCTTCCCGGGTGGCCGAGGTGGAGGGGGCGGCGGAGGGGCCGTGTCTGTCGGAGCTGGATGAGCTGATCGGGCAGTCGGCCGCCGCGGGGATGGTGGTGGATCTGTCGGTCGAGGGGGAGGTGCGGTCGTATGCGGCGGAGGTCGAGCAGACGGCGTACCGGGTGGTGCAGGAGGCGTTGACGAACGTCCACAAGCACGCGGCGGGTGCGAAGACGCATGTGCGGTTGGCGCACCGGGTGTCGGAGATCGCGATGCAGGTGGAGAACGAGCCGCCGCCGGAGCCGGCGTCGGCGTCGGCGGCGGGGTTGCCGTCGGGCGGGAACGGCCTGCTGGGGATGCGGGAGCGGGTCGTGGCGCTGGGCGGGGTGTTCGTGTCGGGTCCGACGGACGCGGGGGGTTTCCGGGTGTCGGCGGTGATCCCGGCGTAGCCGGGGTGGGGGCGGGTCGCCGGGTGCCGGTGCCGGCGGGGTGACGCGCGTGTGCCGGGGGGTCAGCCGGCTGTGAGGCGGACCGGTTGGATGCCGGTGATGAGGGTGGCGAGGGCGTGGTCGACGTCGGGGCCGAGGTACCAGTCGCCGGTGTGGTCGATGGTGTAGACGCGGCCTTCGGCGTCGATGGCGAGGAGGGCGGCGTTGTCGGTCTCCTCGCCGAGGGGGCTGAGTTCGGTGCCGAGGGCGCGGCCGAGGTCGCCGAGGGTGCGGGCGTGGTGGAGGCCGTGGAGGGGGTCGACGCGGAGGCCGGCGGGGGCGATCTGGCGGCCGGGGCCGGTGGGTGTGATGCTCAGGCCGCCGAATTCGGCCCAGGCTTCGACGGCGGCGGGGAACACGGTGTGCCGGTGTCCGGCGGGTGAGGTGTGTTCGCGCAGGGCGTCGGCCCAGAACTCGGCCTGCTTTATGTCCCAGCGTCCGGGTTGCCAGCCGGCGGCGCGCAGGGCGGCGTCGACGGGTACGGGGAAGCGCGTGGTCGAGGTGCGGTCGGGGTGCATCTGCCCTTCGATCGTCGTGCGTGCTGGTGGTTCCGGTGGTGCCGGTGGTCGCCGGGGGTCAGTCGTCGGTGGCGGTGGGGTCGACGATGCGGACGCCGAAGTAAGCGCTGAGGGCGGTGCAGGCGCGGCAGGGGGCGGCGAAGCTGCCGTGGAGGGGGTCGCCGTCCTCGCGTATGCGGCGGGCGGTGAGTTTGGCGTGTTTGAGGGCTTTGCGGGCTTCGCCGTTGGTCATGGGTCTGCGGGCGGCGCGTTTGCTGCGGGTGGCGTCGGCGGCGGCGATGTGCCGGGAGATGAGGATGGTCTCGGCGCAGCGGCCGGTGAAGCGGTCGCGCTGGTCGCTGGTGAGGGTGTCGAGGAAGTCCTGGACGAGGGGGTGCAGGGCCGGGGGCTGGTCGCTGCGGGCGGCGGTGCCGGTGAGGGTGGCGCCGCGGACGGAGAGGGCGGCGGCGACGGTGGGCAGGATGCCGTCGCGGCGGTGTCGCAGGGTGGGGGCGGGGGGTGTGTCGGTGCCGCTCCAGCCGATGCGAGGGTCGCCGGCCCGCACGTCGGTACCTCCGGTCTGCAGAGCGTTCATGATCGTTCTTCCCTCCCCGGGCGTCCCCCCCGAAGGACACAGGGTGCCAAATGCCGTGGCTGGTGTGGAAGCTGGGGCGGTGCGACACGCCCGTGTCGGGCGGGCTGTGACGGTGGGGTGACGGGTGGTCACGAAGGCGGCGGGGCGTGGGTGCAGGTGGGGGCGGGCCGGTGCCGGGGCGGGGCCGCGGTGGGCCGGTGACCGGGGTTGGCGTACCGCATAGGCTGTCGCCATCCGCGATCGACACCGCCGTTCAGGCCAGAGAGAACGCCGCAGGGGGCAACCGCCATGACGACAGGTCGGCTCGGGCTGGGTGTGCCGCCCAGCGGCCAGGCCGGTGGACAAGCCGCGCCGCCGAACGCGGCCTACGCCGGGCAGGTCGTGCACTTTCCGGATCCGGTCCGGGCGGCACGTCACCCGAGAGGGGTACGGGTCGATGAGCGGGGTTACCCCGATTTCTCGCCGTACGCGCGCGTGGCGGTGGAGATCGCCGAGCCGCCGGAGGGGTTCGGGGTCGACGAGCTGCGGCTGACGGACTACGTGTCGGCGAACGCGGCGCTGTCGGCGGCGGGGCACGAGTTGTGGGACACGGTGCCGGATGTGGCGACGCCGCACGGCTGGACGTGGCATCACGTGGCGGGCACGCGGCGGCTGGAGCTGGTGCCGGTCGAGGTGAAGGCGTTGCTGCGGCATCACGGTGGCGTGGCGACGGCGCCGGTGGACCACGGCAAGCGCGGCACGCGGCCGTTGCAGGAGTCGCGGCCGGCGCACTTCGGGCTGCCGAAGTCGGGGGTGGCGGTGACGGAGGCTCAGGTGCAGGGCGTGGAGGAGGACCTCGGCTACCGGCTGCCGGGCGCCTACCGCTCGTTCCTGAAGGCGGCGGGTGGTTGCGCGCCGGTGGGCACGGCGCTGGACGCCGGTTTGGGACTGTTGCTGGACCAGCCGTTCTTCACGGTGCGGGACGAGGCCGCGGTCAATGACCTGGTGTACGTGAACAAGTGCCTGCGTGACCATCTGACGAAGGACTACCTGGGTGTGGCGTTCGTGCAGGGCGGGCTGCTCGCGGTGAAGGTGAGGGGCGAGCGGGTCGGTTCGGTGTGGTTCTGCGCGTACGACGATGTGCGGGACGTGGATCCGTCGTGGTCGCCGGAGGAGCGGGTGGAGCGGCTGCTGCTGCCGTGCGGTGACGACTTCGACGCGTTCCTGTCCCGGCTGGCGGGCAGCCCGCCGGAGTTGGAGACGGTGGCCCGTCTGATGGTGGACGGCGGTTTCGCCCGTGTCGTGCCGGTGGTTTCCGGCTCGGCGTCGTCCGGCCCGGTGGGGGAGTGAGCGGCGAGCGATGGTGACGTACGCGCAGGCGCAGGAGCGCGCCGAGGAGTGGATCAACGGCGACGTGCCCGCGTACCAGCACCGTGAGGTGCGGGTGCGGGAGTTCGAGCTGGGGTTCGTGGTGTGGGGCGAGGACCGGGCGGAGGGTCCGCGTTCGGACGCGGGCGGCCAGCGGCTGGTCATCGCCCGGGACAGCGGGGAGGCGACGCTGTGGCCCGCGCTGCCGGTGGGTGAGGTGATCCGCCGGTACGAGGAGGAGTACGGCCGCGTGGGGGAGCCGCGGGACGCGGTGCCGGCGCCCGCGCCCGCGCGGTTGGACCTGAACCAGACGTCGTTCCTGCTGACGCCTCCGGAGTGGTTGCAGGAGGCGGCGGACAAGCTGGGCCTGGGGGAGCGGCACGCGGAGGCGTCCGCCGGCCGCGGGCCGGCTCCTGCTGCCGGTGCGGCTCCTGACGGGGGTACGGCCGGTGGTACGGCGCCGGGTGCGGTGGCTTCGTCCGGCGGGGCCGGACCGGCCGAGACGCAGGCCGGGGTGCCCGCGGGAGCGGACGTGCCCGCGGGGGCCACGCCGTGGGCCGGTACCGACACGAACGCCGGGCCGGGTGAGGACGACCGCTCGGTGCCGCTGCCCGCGACGGTGTTCGCGCCGCCGTTGGGCGACGCGGACGAGGCGCCGCGTCCGCCGGCGGTGGCACCGGACGCGCCGACCGCGCTGATGTCGGGCGGCAGCCAGTTGCCCCCGACGGCGGTCGCGCCGGCGCTCGATCTGCCGGGCGCGCAGGGTGGCGGCCAGGGCAGCGCGCCCCCGCCGCAGGGCACGCCCCCGGCGGGCGTACCGCCCTGTCCGCCGGCGCAGGGCACTCCGCCCCCGCCCGCCGGTCCGCCGGGCGCCCCGGTGTACGGCTACCCGCAGGGGGCCGGCGCTCCGGGGTACGGCTATCCGCCGGCGCCGGGCGGTGCGCCGCACGCGCCGCAGCCTCCGGCGGCCCCGGGTGGGCCCGAGCGGCGGCTCGCGCCGAACGCGGGGGAGATCGCGGACGCCGCGACGAGCAAGGCGGCGCCGCCGAAGAAGGGGCGCGGTGGGGTGAGCGCGCCGCCTCCGCCGCCGGGCGCCCCGGGTACGCCGGGCGCGCGCCCAGGGAGCGCGGCGACGCCGCCCCCGCCGGCGGGCGGGTACGTGCCGACGCGGCTGGTGTCGGCGGTCGAGCCCCCGGAGGGCCCCGGGGCGCAGGACGGACAGGGCGACGCGGGCGGGGTGCGGCCGCCGGGCGGCGCGCACCACGCGGCCACGGTCCTGGCCGACCCGAGCCGACCGAACGGACCGGCACCGCGGTCTCCGGGTGCGCCGCAGCCTCCCGGTGCGCCGGTCGGGCAGGGCGTCCCGGGTGGGCCGGGTTCGTCGGGTACCGCCGCGGCTCCGGGCGCCCCCGGCATGCCGGGCGCCCCGGGTGGCGCGCCGAACGTGCCGGGAACCCCCGGCGTCCCCCAGCCCCCGGCCGCCCCGGGCCGTCCCGGCGCCCCCGGCTTCCCGCAGCCGCCGAGCGCGCCCGGAACCCCGGGAACGCCCTCTGCTCAGGGTGCCGTGCACCACGCGGAGACCGTCCTGGCCGCTCCGCCGGTGGCCGGACCGGGCGTGCCCCCGCCGCCGGTGCCCGGCGCGTCCGGGATGCCGGGCGCCCCGGGCGTGCCCATGCCGCCCGGTGCCCCGGGCGTGCCCCCGGCGCCGGGCGCCTCGGCCATGCCCCCCGGCGCCCAGCCGCCCCCGCCCCCCGGCGCCTCCGCGATGCCGCCCGGCGCTCCCGGCATGCCCCCCACGGCTCCCGTCGGGCAGCCCCCCATGCCTCCGGGTGCCGTGCCACCGCCGGGTGGTCCCCTGCCCGGGCAGGCACCGGCGTACGGGTATCCGCAGCAGGGGCAGCCGACGGTCGGCCCCGGTTATCAGGCCGTGCTGCGCTACCGCGCGCAGGACGGGTCGGAGCAGCAGCTGATCCGGCGTTCGGCGCCGGGGACGCCGCATCCGGAGTGGCAGATCTTCCACGAGCTGCGGGCCATGAACGTGCCGCCGGACCAGGTGCTGGAGCTGCACACGGAGCTGGAGTCGTGCGAGCTGCCGGGGGCGTACTGCGCGCGGATGATCCGGGAGCAGTGGCCGCAGGCGAGGATCGCGAGCATCGCGCCGTACGGCACGGACCACGCGAGCCGGCAGCAGGGCATGCGGCAGTTGCTGGCGCACCAGGGCGAGTTGCACCAGGTGGCGGACGGTCCCGCACGGCCCGCGCCGGTGCGGGCGCCGCTGCCGCCGGTGCAGGCCGCGCCGCCGGTGCCCCCGGAGGGGATCGCGCAGGAGCTGGCCGGGGCGTTCGGCCCGGGTGTCTTCCGGTTCGAGCAGCAGGCGGTGTCCCGGCAGGGCGTGCCGCCGGTCGTGGCGCACACCCTGGTCGTGGCGGGGCTGCCGCTGGACATGGGCCCGTTCTTCTGGGCGCAGGCGCAGCCGGGCCGGCCGGTGCCGACGCTGGCGGAGCTGGCGGCGGAGCGCGGGGTGCGGCCGGCGGCGGACGCGGGGTCGTACCTCGTGATGGGCACGGACTTCGGCAAGGCGGTCTGTGTGCAGTACGGGACGGCGAACATCGTGGCCGTGCCGGTGGAGGCGGGGCCGGGCGGTGCGCCGGTGCCGCCGCAGTTCGTGAACACCGGGCTGCCGGAGTTCGCCCGGTGCCTGGCGCTGCTGGGCCGGATGTGGCGCCTCAGGTACGGGCTGAACCAGGAGCAGGCGGGCCGCTGGACCGTCGACTTCCAGGCGCAGCTGGCCGCGCTCGACCCGGCGGCGCTCGGTTCGCCGGAGAGCTGGTGGTCGGTGCTGCTGGAGCAGATGTGGGACGGGCTGTTGTAGCCCGGCCGCTGCCCGGTCGCCGGGTGTGATCCGTCGGGCCCCGCACGTGCGCGTGCGGGGCCCGACGCGTTGTCCGTGCGGGCGCCGGTGCGTGTCCGTGAGGGGGCCGTTCGGGGTGGTGGCGTGACGTGTCTGCGGAGTGTCGCGTTATGAACCCTTACTTCCCATCCATCAAGATATGCACGAAATCATCCTGTCGTGCAGGTTCGGTGGAGAGGGGTCCCCAGGGTGAGCAGCGCATCGATGCCACCGCACGGCTTCGCGACCGTCCGGGGGCGTGGCTACCGTCCCGACCAGGTCGAGGCGTTCCTGGAGGCCCTGTCAGAGGACCGGGACGCCGCCTGGGAGCGCGCCGCCCGGCTGACCGTGCTCGCCAAGGACATGGGGGCGGAGGCCGCGCTGCTGCGCGAGACCGTCGCCGAGCTCCCGCCGCAGACGTACGAGACGCTCGGGGAGGGCGCCCGCAAGCTGTACCAGTGCGTGCTCGACGAGGCGGCGGACCTGCTGGAACGCACCCGGCGCGAGGCCGCGGAGGAGGTCGCGCGGGCCGAGGCGGACGCCGAGCGCGTCCTGCGGGAGGCGCGGGAGGCGGCGGACGCGATCCGCGCGGAGGCCGACGAACGGGCCCGCCAGTGGCTCCTCGCCGTGGAGACCGAGGTCGAGGGTATCCGCGTGGGGGCCCGGCGCGCGGTGAAGTCGCAGCGCATGGAGGCGCTGGCGGAGTTGCGTGAGGCGCGCCGGCGCACCGACGGCATGCTCGCCGAGCAGTCCCAGAAGCTCGCCGCGCGCTGGGCCCGGGCCGAGCGGGAGGAGGCCGACCGGATGGCGGAGCTGGACGCCGGGTACGCCGAACGCACGAGCCGGGCCGAGGCCGAGCTGGCCGAGGCCGAGCGTGCCCTCGCGGAGGCCGAGGAGTACGAGCGCCGTTCCCCGGAGGAGGCGAGCGCGCGTGCCGAGGAGATCATCGCCGAGGCGCGCGCGCAGGAGGAGCGCATCGCCGGGGAGACGGAACGGGTGCTGCGCGAGCACGGCGAGCTGTGGGACGACATGCAGGCGCACATGGACTCCGTGCGCGAGACCCTGATCTCGCTGACCGGCAGGGTGGTCCTGGAGTAGCCGCGGCCCGGCGCACGCGAACGCGCCGGGCCGCTGTTCCGTCAGCTTCCCTTGCGCACCGCGCCCGCCAGGATCCAGCCCTCCACCGCCTCGTACTGCTGCCGCTGCCGCTCCGCCTTCGCGCGGCCCGACAGCACCGTGCCGAGCCAGCCGAAGAAGAAGCCGGCCGGGATGGAGACGATGCCGGTGGTGGTGAACGGGAACCAGTTGAAGTCGGCGCCGGGGAAGGCGGAGACGGGCGACCCGGAGACGAGGTTGGTGCCCGGCATGAGCAGCAGCACGGTCAGCGAGCCCCCGATCAGCGTGGCCAGCAGCCCGCCGCGGGTGTAGCGGCGCCAGAAGAGGCCGTAGACCAGGGCGGGCGCGAGGGCGGAGGCGCCCAGGCAGAAGGAGAGCGTGACCAGGGGCTGCAGGCTGTGGTGCTGCACCAGGGTGGCGAGCAGGATCGTCGGCACCCCCGTGGCGAGCGCGGAGACGCGGGCCAGGGTCATCTCGCGGCGGGGCGGCATCTCCTGCACCCGGGCGGCGAACACGTCGTGCGCGAGGGAGTTGGCGCAGGCGAGGATCATCCCGGCCACCGAGGCGAGCAGGGTCAGGAAGAGCGCGGTGGTGACCAGGGTGAACAGGAGGCTCTCCGCCGCCGACACGTCGGCGCCGAACACCGCGCGCGAGCCCATCAGGTACGCCGTGTTGCCCTGCGGGTCGGCCGTGGCGATCGCCGTACGTCCGAGCAGCGCCGTGGCGCCGAACCCGACCACCGTGATGACGAGGACGAACAGGGCGACCAGGGAGACCGCCCAGGACATCGAGCGGCGCACCTGGCGGGCGCTGGAGGCGGTGTACATGCGCATGGTGATGTGCGGCAGGCAGGCGCCGCCGAGGACGACGGTCAGCTGTGAGGCGATCATGTCGACGCGGCCCCTGGGGGTGGTGCCGAACTCCAGTCCGGAGCGCAGGAAGTCGGGTCCGGCGCCACTCTGCCGTGCGGCGGCGGTGAACAGGGCGCCCGGGTCCCAGTCGAAGCGGCGCAGGACCAGCAGGGCGAGCACGGCGCCCGATCCGACCAGCAGCACGATCTTCAGGATCTGGATGAGCGCGGTGCCCTTCATGCCGCCGATCGCCGCGTAGGCGATCATGAGCAGGCCGAGGCCCACGACGCATCCGGTCTTCAGGGACTCGTTGGTGAAGCCGAGGATGAAGGCCATCAGCTGTCCGGTCCCGGCCAGTTGGACGAGCATCAGCGGCAGCAGCGCGGCGATGGTCACCGCGCAGGCCGTGATCCGTACGCAGCGCCCCGGCAGCCGGCGGGCGAGGGCGTCGCCCATGGTGAACCGGCCCGCGTTGCGCAGGGGTTCGGCCAGCAGGAACATCAGCAGCATCAGCGACAGGGCCGTGCTGAGGGCGAGGACGACACCGTCGTAGCCGCACAGGGCGATCACCCCGCCGGTGCCGAGGACGGTGGCGGCGGAGATGTAGTCGCCGGCGATGGCGAGACCGTTGCGCAGCGGGGACAGGGAGCCGTAGCCGGTGTAGAACTCGTCCAGGTCGTCGCGGTCGGGGCCGGTCATCACGCACAGCAGCAGGGTCACGGTGGCGGCGGTGGAGAAGGCCACCAGGGACATGGTCTGCGCGGAGTCGCTGAAGCCGGTGGACGCCGCACCGGCGGCGGCCGTCATCGGGCCGCTCCGCGCCGCGCGTCGAGTTCGGCGTGCCTGCGGATGCGGTCGGCGAGCGGATCGACGTACCGGCGGGCGGTGTGCTCGTACAGGGCGATCGCCAGCCAGGTGACCGGGAGTTGCAGCAGGGCGAGCAGCAGCCCGGCGGGGATGCCGTCGGCGACCGTGCGGGTCAGAACGCCGGGCGCGTACGCGGACAGGACGAGGAACAGCGTGAAGTAGCCCAGTGCGGTGAGCGTGGCGGTGCGCCGCTGCCAGCGGTAGGCGCTGCGCAGCAGCCGCAGGTCGCTGTGGCGGCCGAGGGGCGCGCGCGGCGCCCGGCGGACCGGACCCGCCGGGTCGGGCGGCGCGGGCGGCTGCCAGGGGTAGGTCGGCGGCGCCGGGTACGACGGCTGGGGCGGATGTGCCGGGTAGGACGGCTCGGGCGGATGCGGTGAGTACGACGGGTGCGGCGGGTCGTGGGACATCCCGGGGCTCCTTGCGTGGCTCGGGTCCGTGGCGGCGGACCGCAGGGAGGTGGGGGAGCTGAGCCACGCACGCTACTCGCGCGCCGCGGACCGCGCGGCGTTTTCACCAAACTGGCCGGTCGGTATGCGCTTTCCCCGGCACAACGGGTTCCACCTGGGGTGTTACCCGCGTTAACCCGCCGGGGTTCAGTCCTGGAGCACCGGGAACCGGCGGGGCGCCACCACCAGCAGCACCACGAACGCCAGGGCCGCCGCGACCGCCGCGCCGAGGTAGACCGCGTGGACCGCGCCGGCGATGGCCCGCCGGGTCGCCTCGGGAGCCGTGCCGTCGTCCAGCGCGCGCGTGACGGAGTCCAGGTCGCCGGCCCCGCCGAGCCGCGCGGCCAGCACGCCGTTGGCGACGGCGCCGAACAGGGAGGCGCCCAGGGTCTGGCCGGTCTGCCGGCAGAACAGCACCGACGCCGTCGTGGTGCCCCGCTCCGACCAGCCCACGGTCGACTGCACCCCGACGATGAGCGGCAGCTGGAACAGCCCCAGCGCCCCGCCCAGCAGCAGCATCAGCAGCGTCGGCTGCCACCACGACCCCGGATACGGCAGGAACGGGAACGCGAACAGGATCAGCGCCGCCAGGCCGATGCCGAGCAGCGCGGTGTCCCGGAAGCCGATCCGCCGGTAGACGTGCTGGCTCAGCGCGGCCGACACCGGCCAGCTCAGCGTCCACACCGACAGCACGAACCCGGCGGCCACCGGCCCCAGCCCCAGCACCGACTGCGCGTACGTCGGCAGGAACACGCTCGGCGCCACCATCAGCAGCCCCAGCGCGCCCAGCGCCAGGTTGACGGCCGCGATCGTCCGGCGCCGCCACACCCAGCCCGGGATGATGGGCGCCGCGGCCCGCCGCTCCACCCACACCACCACGGCGACCAGCAGCAGGCCCGTGCCGGACAGGGCCAGCGACGGCGCCGACAGCCACGGCCACGCCACCCCGCCCTGCACCAGCGCGGTCAGCAGCACCCCGCCGCACGCGAACACCGCGAGCGCCCCGGCCCAGTCCACGCGCGCGGGACGCGCCCCCTCCCGCTCCGGCTCGTGCAGATGACGGACGATCAGCCACAGGGCGGCGGCGCCGATCGGCAGGTTCACCAGGAAGATCCAGCGCCAGTCGGCGTAGGCGGCGAGCACCCCGCCGAGCCCGGGGCCGGCGACCGCGGAGACCGCCCACACCGTGGAGAGCTTGGACTGGATCTTCGGGCGCTCCGCCAACGGGTACAGATCGGCGGCCAGCGTCTGCACCGTGCCCTGCAGCGCCCCGCCGCCCAGGCCCTGCACGATCCGGAACGCGATCAGCGCCCCCATGTTCCAGGCCGCCGCGCACAGCAGCGAGCCGAGCAGGAACAGGGCCGCGCCCACCACCAGCACCGGCTTGCGGCCGAAGGTGTCGGACAGCTTGCCGTACACGGGCAGCGTCACGGTGACGGCGAGCAGATAGCCGGAGAACAGCCACGAGAAGACGGAGAACCCGCCGAGGTCGCCGACGATCTGCGGTACGGCCGTGGAGACGACGGTGGAGTCGAGCGCGGCCAGTGCCATCGCCAGCATCAGCGCGGCGACCACCGCACCCCGCCGCCGGGTGTCCTGCCGCCGGCCGGCTCCGCCGCGTGTCGCCGGTGTCGTACTCCCCACCGCACACCCCTCCCGTGGCCCCTGTCGGACGCTACCCCGTGCCCCCTGCACGTACCACCGCCGCGCCAGCCTCCCACGGCGGGCCGTGCTTGACCCTGGCGCGGCGGAAGGGTGGAGGCTTCGCACACCGAAGGGTGGAGGCGACCCCGAGAACGGCTCCACCCGGCGGTGGAGCACCCCTAGGGGTTCCTCCGTACTGCGGCTCGGGGAGGGTTCGTCCCGGCGGAGGACGAGACCGGCCGGGGGCGTTCCTTAACCTGGCTTTACGCCGCTGGGGGGCGGCGGACCGCACCGGCGGGGGTGGGGATTTCCCCCGGGAAAGACGGGGCCCCGCACCAGCGCGCGGCACCCCCGCCGACCGCGAGACTCATCGACGTAACCCAGGACGACGACCGGAACACCGGGACATCGACCACGACCTGTCAACCGACATAGGAGACATACCGTGACATCGGCTGTGACCATTCCCAGGCACGGGGGCACTGGCGGGCGGACGGCCGTTGCCGCGCGGGCGCGGCAGGTCGTGAAGGCGTACGGGTCGGGCGAGACCCGTGTCGTCGCCCTGGACCACGTCGACGTGGACATCGCCCGCGGCCAGTTCACCGCGATCATGGGCCCCTCCGGGTCCGGCAAGTCCACCCTGATGCACTGCCTCGCCGGCCTGGACACCGTGACGAGCGGTCAGATCCACCTGGACGAGACCGAGATCACCGGCCTGAAGGACAAGAAGCTCACCCAGCTGCGCCGCGACCGGATCGGCTTCATCTTCCAGGCGTTCAACCTGCTGCCGACGCTGAACGCGATCGAGAACATCACGCTGCCCATGGACATCGCCGGCCGCAAGCCCGACCGGGCCTGGCTGGACCGCGTGGTGGAGACCGTCGGGCTCGCCGGGCGCCTCAAGCACCGCCCCACCCAGCTCTCCGGCGGCCAGCAGCAGCGCGTCGCCGTGGCCCGCGCGCTCGCCGCCCGCCCGGAGATCATCTTCGGGGACGAGCCGACCGGCAACCTCGACTCGCGTGCGGGAGCCGAAGTCCTGGGCTTCCTGCGCCGCTCGGTGGACGAACTCGGCCAGACCATCGTCATGGTCACCCACGACCCCGTGGCCGCCTCCTACGCCGACCGCGTGCTCTACCTCGCCGACGGCCGGATCGTCGACGAGATGTACCAGCCGACGGCCGAACAGGTCCTGGACCGCATGAAGGACTTCGACGCCCGGGGGCGCACGTCATGACCGTGCTGAAGACCTCGATGCGCAACTTCCTCGCGCACAAGGGCCGCATGGCGCTGTCGGCGGTCGCGGTCCTGCTGTCGGTGGCGTTCGTGTGCGGCACGCTCGTGTTCACCGACACCATGAACACCACCTTCGACAAGCTCTTCCAGGCCACGTCCTCGGACGTCCAGGTCAGCGCCAAGGGCTCCTCCGACACCGGGGAGACCACCTCCCGCACCGGCAAGCCGCCCGTGCTGCCCGCCTCCGTGGTCGGCAAGGTCCGCGGGGCCCGGGGGGTCCGCTCGGCCGAGGGCACGGTGTTCTCCACCGCGGTCACCGTCATCGACGCCGGCAAGGACAAGCTGTCGCCCACCAGCGGCGCGCCCACCATCGTCGGCAGCTGGAACGGCAACGACGCCCGCACCATGGAGATCACCTCCGGTACCGCGCCCAAGGGCCCGGACCAGGTGATGGTCGACGCCGACACCGCGAGCAAGCACCATCTGAAGCTCGGCGACGAGATCGGCGTGATCACGGCCATCGGCACGCACCACGCGCGCGTGTCCGGCATCGCCGCCTTCAAGGTCACCAACCCCGGCGCGGCGATCTTCTACCTGGACACGAAGACCGCCCAGCAGACCCTCGTCGGCCGGACCGGCGTCTACACCGACGTCAACGTCATGGCCGCCAAGGGCGTCACCGACGCGCAGCTGAAGAAGAACGTCACCGCCGTCCTCGGGCACGGCTACAAGGTGCAGACCGCCAAGGAGGTCGCCGACGCCAACCAGAAGGACGTCCAGAGCTTCCTGAACGTCATGAAGTACGCGATGCTCGGCTTCGCCGGGATCGCCTTCCTCGTCGGCATCTTCCTGATCATCAACACCTTCTCCATGCTGGTCGCCCAGCGCACCCGCGAGATCGGCCTGCTGCGCGCCATCGGCTCCTCCCGCAAGCAGGTCAACCGCTCCGTACTGGTCGAGGCGCTGCTGCTCGGCGTCCTCGGCTCGGTGCTCGGCGTCGGCGCCGGCGTCGGCATCGCGATCGGCCTGATGGAACTCATGGGCCAGATCGGCATGAACCTGTCCACCGACGACCTCACCGTCGCCTGGACCACCCCCGCGATCGGCCTGCTCCTCGGCGTGGTCGTCACCGTCCTCGCCGCCTACCTGCCCGCCCGGCGCGCCGGCAAGGTCTCCCCGATGGCCGCCCTGCGCGACGCCGGCGCCCCGGCCGACGCCAGGGCCGGTGCCGTCCGGGCCGTGA
Organism: Streptomyces sp. NPDC046870; assembly: GCF_040704595.1. Taxonomy (NCBI): domain Bacteria; kingdom Bacillati; phylum Actinomycetota; class Actinomycetes; order Kitasatosporales; family Streptomycetaceae; genus Streptomyces; species Streptomyces sp. NPDC046870. The sequence continues at coordinate 107,359 of NZ_JBEYXM010000004.1, read as the reverse complement.
CCGGCCTGCTCCTGACCGCCGCCGGCGGCTGGTGCCTGTACACCGCCGCCACCGCCGACCAGGCCAAGACCGGCTCGGGCTGGCTGGGCCTGGGCGTGGTGGCCACGCTCATCGGCTTCGTCGTCATCGGCCCGCTGCTCGCCGCCGGACTGGTCCGCGTCCTCGGCGCGGTCCTCCTGCGGGTCTTCGGACCCGTGGGCCGCATGGCCGAGCGCAACGCGCTGCGCAACCCGCGCCGCACCGGCGCCACCGGCGCCGCCCTGATGATCGGCCTCGCCCTGGTGGCCTGCCTGTCCGTGGTCGGCTCCTCCATGGTGGCCTCGGCCACCGACCAGCTGGACAAGACCGTGGGCACCGACTTCATCATCCAGGGCGAGCAGGAGTACAACCTGATCAAGCCCCAGATGGTGCAGAAGATCAAGGACACGCCCGGCCTGGAGCGGGTCACCGAGTACAAGCTCCTGGACGCCTCCCTGACCACACCGGACGGCCGGGTCAGCAAGAAGGAGACCATCAACGCGGCCGACGCGACCTACGTCCAGGACCTGCGCACCAAGACCGTCGCCGGTGACCTCGCCGACGCCTACAAGCCCGACTCCATGTCCGTCTTCGAGGGCTTCGCCAAGGACCACGGCATCAAGCTCGGCTCCACCGTCGCCGTCCACTTCGAGGACGGCCGCACGGCGAAGCTGACCGTCCGCGCGATCACCAGCGACGACGTCGTCGTCGACAAGGGCGCGATGTACGTCTCCATCGCCACCGCCGCCAGGTACGTCCCGGCCGACCGCATGCCCCTCGACCAGCTGATGTTCGCCACCGCCAAGGACGGGCAGGAGGCCGCCGCCTACAAGGCGCTGAAGTCGGTGCTGCGCGACGACCCGGCGCTGACCGTGCGCGACCAGACCGACTACAAGCAGGCGCTGAAGGACCAGATCGGCCAGCTGCTGAACATGATCTACGGCCTGCTGGCGCTCGCGATCATCGTCGCGGTCCTCGGTGTGGTGAACACCCTGGCCCTGTCGGTGGTCGAGCGGACCCGGGAGATCGGCCTCATGCGGGCCATCGGCCTCTCCCGCCGCCAGCTGCGCCGGATGATCCGCCTGGAGTCCGTGGTGATCGCCGTCTTCGGCGCCCTGCTCGGCCTGGGGCTCGGCATGGGCTGGGGCGCGACCGCCCAGAAGCTCCTCGCCCTGGAGGGTCTGAACGTCCTGGAGATCCCCTGGCCGACGATCACCGGCGTCTTCGTCGGCTCGGCCTTCGTGGGACTGTTCGCCGCGCTGATCCCGGCGTTCCGCGCGGGCCGCATGAACGTCCTGAACGCCATCGCGACCGACTAGGGTCCTTCGCTCGGATCAGGCCGGACCCCGCGAGCCCGGCACGATCCGAGCGGAAGGCCCTGGCGGACCAGCCGGACGGGCTGGACCGACGGCCACCGCACACGGGGGTTGCGGCGGGCGGACCCGGTGCCGGGGAGTCCTGGGGGACTTCCCGGCACCGGGTCTTCGCGCTGTGCGCCCGCCCGGGGTTGTCCACAGCCCCCGCGCCTTCGCCCACGCCGTCGTACGCTGGACAGCCCCGGCCCGTCGCACGAGTCGGGCCCTTCGTGTTGCCGACCCCCTGGACGGAAAGCCCCTCCATGAGCCTGCACGGTCTGCTCGACGCCGTAGTCAAGGACCCCGCCCTCGCGGAAGCGATCAGGGCGGCGGCGGACGGCAACCGCCCGCACGTCGACCTGGTCGGCCCCCCGGCCGCCCGGCCCTTCGCCATCGCCGCCCTGGCCCGTGAGGCCGGCCGCCCGGTGCTGGCGGTCACCGCGACCGGCCGGGAGGCCGAGGACCTCGCCGCCGCCCTGCGCTCCCTGCTGCCCGAACAGGGCGTCGTGGAGTACCCCTCCTGGGAGACCCTCCCGCACGAGCGGCTCAGCCCCCGCAGCGACACCGTCGGCCGCCGCCTCGCCGTCCTGCGCCGCCTCGCCCACCCCCGCCCCGACGACCCCGAGACCGGCCCGGTCTCCGTCGTCGTGGCCCCCGTGCGCTCCGTGCTCCAGCCGCAGGTCAAGGGTCTCGGCGACCTGGAACCGGTGGCGCTGCGGACCGGCCAGAGCGCCGACCTGAACGACGTCGTCGAAGCCCTCGCGGCCGCCGCCTACGCGCGCGTGGAGCTGGTCGAGAAGCGCGGCGAGTTCGCCGTACGCGGCGGCATCCTGGACGTCTTCCCGCCCACCGAGGAACACCCCCTGCGCATCGAGTTCTGGGGCGACGACGTCGAGGAGATCCGTTACTTCAAGGTCGCCGACCAGCGCTCCCTCGAAGTCGCCGAGCACGGCCTGTGGGCGCCCCCCTGCCGCGAGCTGCTGCTCACCGACGACGTCCGCGCCCGCGCGCGTGCTCTCGCCGAGGAACACCCGGAGCTCGGCGAACTCCTGAACAAGATCGCGGAGGGCATCGCGGTCGAGGGCATGGAATCCCTGGCCCCGGTCCTCGTCGACGACATGGAGCTGCTGCTCGACGTCCTGCCCGAGGGCGCCATGGCCGTCGTCTGCGACCCGGAGCGGGTCCGCACCCGCGCCGCCGACCTCGTCGCCACCAGCCAGGAGTTCCTCCAGGCGTCCTGGGCGGCCACCGCCGGCGGCGGCGAGGCCCCGATCGACGTCGGCGCGGCCTCCCTGTGGTCCATCGCCGACGTCCGCGACCGCGCGCGCGAGCTGGACATGATGTGGTGGTCGGTGTCCCCGTTCGCCGCCGACGAGGAACTGGACGCGGACACCCTCAAGCTCGGCATGCACGCCCCCGAGACCTACCGCGGCGACACCGCGCGGGCCCTCGCCGACACCAAGGGCTGGCTCGCGGACGGCTGGCGCGCGGTGTTCGTCACCGAGGGCCACGGCCCGGCCGCCCGCACGGTGGAGGTCCTCGGCGGCGAGGGCATCGCCGCCCGCCTCGACAACGACCTCGGCGAGCTCAGCCCCTCCGTGGTGCACGTCTCCTGCGGCTCGATCGAGTACGGCTTCGTGGACCCGGCGCTCAGACTCGCCGTGCTCACCGAGACCGACCTGTCCGGGCAGCGCACCGCCACCCGCGACGGCGCCCGGATGCCGGCCCGCCGCCGCAAGACCATCGACCCGCTCACCCTGGAGCCGGGCGACTACATCGTCCACGAGCAGCACGGCGTGGGCCGCTACATCGAGATGGTGCAGCGCACCGTCCAGGGCGCCACCCGCGAGTACCTGGTCGTGGAGTACGCGCCCGCCAAGCGCGGCCAGCCCGGCGACCGGCTGTACATCCCGACCGACCAGCTGGAGCAGATCACCAAGTACGTCGGCGGCGAGGCACCCACCCTGCACCGCCTCGGCGGCGCCGACTGGACGAAGACCAAGGCGCGCGCGAAGAAGGCCGTCAAGGAGATCGCCGCCGACCTGATCAAGCTCTACAGCGCCCGCATGGCCGCCCCCGGCCACGCCTTCGGTGCCGACACCCCCTGGCAGCGCGAGCTGGAGGACGCCTTCCCGTACGCGGAGACCCCGGACCAGCTCACCACCATCGCCGAGGTCAAGGAGGACATGGAGAAGTCGATCCCCATGGACCGCCTCGTCTGCGGCGACGTCGGCTACGGCAAGACCGAGATCGCGGTCCGGGCCGCCTTCAAGGCCGTGCAGGACGGCAAGCAGGTCGCCGTCCTCGTCCCCACGACCCTGCTGGTGCAGCAGCACTTCGGGACGTTCTCCGAGCGGTACGGACAGTTCCCGGTGAACGTGCGGGCACTGTCCCGCTTCCAGACCGACACCGAGGCCAAGGCCGTCCTGGAAGGGCTGAAGGACGGCTCCGTGGACGTCGTCATCGGCACCCACCGCCTGTTCTCCTCGGAGACCAGGTTCAAGGACCTGGGCCTGGTCATCGTCGACGAGGAGCAGCGCTTCGGCGTCGAGCACAAGGAGCAGCTGAAGAAGCTCCGCGCCAACGTCGACGTGCTGACCATGTCCGCCACCCCGATCCCGCGCACCCTGGAGATGGCGGTCACCGGCATCCGCGAGATGTCCACGATCACCACGCCCCCGGAGGAGCGCCACCCGGTGCTCACCTTCGTCGGGCCCTACGAGGAGAGGCAGATCGGCGCCGCCATCCGCCGCGAACTGCTGCGCGAGGGCCAGGTCTTCTACATCCACAACCGCGTCGAGTCCATCGACCGCGCCGCCGCCAGACTCCGCGACATCGTCCCCGAGGCCCGCATCGCGACCGCCCACGGCCAGATGTCGGAGTCCGCGCTGGAGCAGGTGGTCGTCGACTTCTGGGAGAAGAAGTTCGACGTCCTCGTCTCGACCACGATCGTCGAGTCCGGCATCGACATCTCCAACGCCAACACGCTGATCGTGGAGCGCGGCGACACCTTCGGCCTGTCCCAGCTGCACCAGCTGCGCGGCCGCGTCGGCCGGGGCCGCGAGCGCGGCTACGCGTACTTCCTGTACCCGCCGGAGAAGCCGCTGACGGAGACCGCGCACGAGCGCCTGGCCACCATCGCCCAGCACACCGAGATGGGCGCCGGCATGTACGTCGCGATGAAGGACCTGGAGATCCGCGGCGCCGGCAACCTGCTCGGCGGCGAGCAGTCCGGGCACATCGCGGGCGTCGGCTTCGACCTGTACGTCCGCATGGTCGGCGAGGCCGTCGCGGACTACCGGCGCCAGCTGGAGACGGGCGGGATCGAGGAGGAGGCCCCGCTCGAGGTCAAGATCGAGCTGCCGGTCGACGCGCACGTCCCGCACGACTACGCGCCCGGCGAGCGGCTGCGCCTCCAGGCGTACCGTTCGATCGCCTCGGTCAACTCCGAGGAGGACATCAAGGCCGTCCGCGAGGAACTCACCGACCGCTACGGCAAGCTGCCCGAGCCGGTGGAGAACCTGCTGCTGGTCGCCGGGCTGCGCATGCTCGCGCGCGCGTGCGGCGTCGGCGAGGTCGTCCTCCAGGGCACCAACATCCGCTTCGCGCCGGTGGAACTGCGCGAGTCGCAGGAGCTGCGGCTCAAGCGGCTCTACCCGGGCACGGTCATCAAGCCCACCGCCCACCAGGTGCTGGTCCCGCGCCCGAAGACCGCGAGGGTGGGCGGCAAGCCGCTGGTCGGCCGCGAACTGCTGGCCTGGGTCGGTGAGTTCCTCACCTCGGTCCTGGGGTGACGGCGGGGTACACGGGCGGGGCGCGCACGCGGATCGGTGAGCCGGCCGAGGCCACCGGGACACCGCGCGCCCTGCGCCCCTGCGCGCGGCAGGGCCTGATCACGTCCGTGCGCGCGCCCAACGGCTACCGCGCGCCCGCCACCGGTACGGCCGTCCGGGTCCGCGCGTAGCCGAGCGGGGAGTCGGGGGTGACGACCCGGCGGCCCACGTCGACGGCCCGTCACCTCCCCCCTTGGTACCCGGTGTGCTTCCCGATGCCCCCTTCGCGCCGGCATCTGACGGGTGGCAGCGGGAAGTTACGGTGGTGAGCGGAACGATCCGCCCGCGCCTGCGGGGCGGGCCAGGGTGAGGGAGGGAGACGCACTGTGACGCGTCCGAGGGGCGGGGCGGCCATCGCCGTTGCGGTGCTGGTCGCCGTGACCGGCTGCACGGCCGAGCAGACCGAGGGGGCCTCCGGGCCCGCGAAGAGCGGAACCGGGGGCGCGGCCCTGGCCGCCGTCGACTCACTGACCGTCAAGGGGCGCGCGCCGAAGACCGGTTACTCCCGGGAGCGGTTCGGCACCGCCTGGGCGGACACCGACTCCAACTCCTGCGACACCCGCGACGACATCCTCAAACGCGACCTGAAGCAGGTGCGGTTCACCGGCGGCAGGTGCAGGGTCTCCTACGGGCTGCTGGACCCCGACCCCTACTCCGGCAAGGACATCACCTACCGGCGCGGTCGCAGCCAGGTCGACATCGACCACGTCGTCGCCCTCTCCGACGCCTGGCAGAAGGGCGCCAAGTACTGGGACCCCAGCAAGCGCATAGCGCTGGCCAACGACCCCCTGAACCTCATCGCGGTCGACGCGAGCACCAACCGCGGCAAGGGCGACGGCGACGCGGCCACCTGGCTGCCGCCGGACAAGTCCTACCGGTGCGCCTATGTCGCCGCCCAGGTCGCGGTCAAGAAGAAGTACGGCCTGTGGGTCACCGCCGCCGAGCGGAGCGCCATGAGGAAGGTCCTCGCCGGCTGCCCCGGCCAGAAGCTCCCCACCGGTGGCAACCCCACCAAGGCACCCGAGCGCTTCCGGGCCCGGTGACCCGCACGGGCACCGCCCGCACCGCCGTCCCGCCGCCGGGCAATGCGCTGTCCCGCCCGGCCAGGCACCGCCTACCGTGACCGTCATGGACATCAAGGTGAGCAGCCTCGCCGAGCGGCCCGACCGGCTCGGGGCGGTGCTCGGCATGACCGACACCTGGCCCGAGTTCGTCACCCACGACCTGGTGGGCAACGCCCACTACGGCCGCATCCCCACCGAACTGCCGGAGTACACGCTGTTCGCCGAGGACGCGGACGGCCGGGTCGTCGCCCACGCCTACAGCGTGCCCTTCGCCCTCGACCTGGACGGCCGGCGCACCCTGCCGGCCCGGGGCTGGGACCAGGTCCTGGTGTGGGGCTTCGCCGACCTGCGCCACGGCACCCGCCCGGACACCGTCAGCGCCATCGCGGTGACCATCGCCCCGCACGCCCAGGGCCGGGGCCTGTCGTCCGTCATGCTCTCCGCGATGCGCGACAACGCCCGCGCCCGCGGCTTCCGCGAGGTCGTCGCCCCCGTCCGCCCCAACGCCAAGCACCGCGAGCCACGCACCCCGATCGCCGAGTACGCCCACCGGGTCCGCCCCGACGGGCTGCCCGCGGACCCCTGGCTGCGCGTGCACGCCCGGGCCGGCGCCACCTTCGACTCCGTCGCCCCGGCCTCCATGACCGTGACCGGCTCGCTGGAGGACTGGCGCCGCTGGACCGGGCTGCCCTTCGACACGGCGGGCGACGTCGAGGTGCCCGGCGCCCTGGTCCCGGTCCGCTGCGAACCGGAGCACGGGTACGCCGTCTACACCGAGCCCAACGTGTGGATGCGCCACGCCCTGTGACCCCGCGCCGGGCCCCGCCCACCGGCACCGGCCGTTCCGGCGCGTAGGCCTCGCGGCGCGTCGGCTGTTACAGCGCGTCGAGGTCGACGATCTCGCCCGTGGGCTTCCGCGCGGGCACCGGCTTGCCGTAGTCGACGAACGACAGGTGCTCCGGCTGCTTCCCGCCGGACACGCTGTCGACCCGCAGCAGGTACGGCTTGCCCTCGGTCGCCACGTACGCCGTGTAGCGCTCCTTGCCGTCCTTCTCGTGCAGGGTGATCGCGGGCGCGCCGTCGACCTGCGTCGTCTTCCCGCGGGTGGTGCCGGCCGTGCCGCCGCCGCTCATGTCGCCGAGCACCGAGTCCAGGTCGCAGAAGCTCGCGATGTCCTTGGCGTCCTGGCCCTTCACGGCCATCTTGGTCCACTTCCCGGCCAGCATGTCCACGGCCGCCTGCGTGTCCTCCTTGGACTCGCCCTCGCTCTGCGCGCGCAGGAACGCCTCGTCGTACTTCATGTAGACGGTGCTGCCCGTCTTGATCAGGTCGGCCTTGCCCTGCCCGCTCATGCGCATCGTGCCGGCGCACCTGCCCTCGTGGTCGATCGCCATGTCGATGTCGATGACGCCCTTGCTCTCGTCGTCGCTGACCTGGCCCTTCAGCCGCACGGACGAGGCGCCCGTGGTGGCCTTCAGCGCGCGGTCGGCGATCTGACCGCCGCTCAGCCCGGCGAACGGGCCCTTCGGCTTGCTGTCCGCCGAGTCCTGCCCCGGCTGGCAGCCGGTGGTGAGTCCCGCCGTGGCCGCGGCGGCGAGACAGAGGGCGGCGAGTGCGGTACGACGCATGACGGTTTCCTCACTGAGAGAAGTGGGTGATGAGAAGTGGGGGGTGGGAAGTGCGGCGTGAGCGGACGGGTCAGGCCTTCTTCCAGGTGCCGCAGTCGTTCGTCTTGAAGTAGGCGTCCGACGGGCTGATGGTGACGACGGCCGTACCGGTGACGTTGTTGTTCGCGATGATCGAGTCCAGCCCGTGGCCGGCGTCCTTCGTACGCTCCCAGTAGCAGGAGTCGTCGGCGTTGCCGGTCGACCTGTAGGTGCCCGGCGCGATGTCCGTACCGACCTTGAACATGCCCCCGTCCCCGTCCATCGAGGAGGCGGGCGTGCCCTTCGCCTTCGGGTCCACGGCCTCCCAGTCCTCGCAACCGCTGGACTTGAACAGCTTGTCGGTGGCCTTCACGGTCACGTAACTGGTCCCGCTGACGTTGTCGTTGGCGAGCAGGGAGTCGAGTTCACCGGAGGCGTCCTTGGCGCGCTCCCAGTAGCACATGCCGTCGTCGTTGCCGGTCGTGCGGTACGTCCCCGGCTTCACGTCGGTGCCGACCCGGTACTCGCCGTCGCCCCCGAAGGCGGCCTTCTTCTCGGGCTTCGCGCCGGACTTCCCGGCTCCCCCCGAACCCTTCCCGGCGCCGGACCTGTGCTCGGCCGACGCCGAGGACCCCTTGTCCCCACCGCCGGAACCACCGTCCTTGCCGTCGCTGCCGGCGTTGGCGGACACGGCACCGATGACGACGATCCCCACGACGGCACCGAGCGCGACCTTGGCCTTCATCCCCATGGCGAACCCCTCCCCAGACGTTTGCGGCCTCCCCCTCCGGTGGCCGCTCGTTCGCTGGGTCAATAAGACCAGAGCCTGTGAACCGAGTCAACACGATTCACGGAACTACTGGAGTACACGGCGTGAACCGCCATCTCTTGTGTACGTCGGTATGCTCGGTGCTCACACGGGACGAGGGGAGCGGGGCCGGTGCAGGACAACGCGACAGAGGTGACCGCCGCCGGTATCGCGCGGCTGGCCGGGGTGGGCCGCGCCGCCGTCAGCAACTGGCGCCGTCGGCACGCCGACTTCCCGAAACCGGTGGGCGGCACCGAGACCAGCCCGTCCTTCGCGCTCGCCGAGGTCGAGGCCTGGCTGCGCAAGCAGGGGAAACTCGCCGAGGTGCCGTTGCGCGAACGCGTGTGGCAGCAACTCGCGGGGCACCCGGAAGGACCGCTTCCGGCCCTGGTGCAGACCGGCTGTGTGCTGCTGCTGATCCACGAGCGGCCCACCGTCTGGCTCGACGCGAGCGCGGGCTCCGACGCACGGCTGGCCGCGATCCTGTCCGGAGCGCTGGACCAGGTGCTGGTCCCGCGTCTCGGGGGACCGGTGGCAGGGGCGGGGCGCCGGGCGCGGGGCGCGGCTGTGGCAGGGGCCGTGGCAGGGGCTGTCGGTGCCGGGGGTGTGAACCCGGGTGGGGACGCTCTTGGTGTGAACGCCGCTCGTGACGTCGAGGGTGTGAACGCGGGTGTCGGCTCCCCGGACGTGAACGTGGCCGTCGATGCCGCCGGTGTGCACGCCGGCGGTGAGCCCGGCCGTGTGAACCCCGCCCTCACGCCTCCGGCCGTGAACCCCTCACCGACGTCACCGCCTGTGAACGCCGCACAAACGCCCCAGCCCGTGAACGCCCAGTCGGTCACCCACCACACGCGGGCCGTTCACACCGCCCCAGCCGCAACGGCCCTCCCGGCGGCCCCACCCGCCCCGGCACTCCGCGCCCCCACCGGCCCCCAACTCCTCCTCTCCGCCCCCCTCCTGCGCGGTGCCGCCGAACTGGCCGCCGAGATGGGCGCACGGCAGGCGTTCGAGTTCCTGCTGGGCCGGCACCTGGACGCCAACCCCCGCCAGTACACGCTCACCCCGGCCGAACTCGCCGGTCTCATGGCCGACCTCGCCGGACCGGCCCGCACCGTCCTCGACCCGGCCTGCGGCACCGGCGCCCTGCTGCGCGCCGTGGCCACCCGGCCCGACCAGGAGCTGTACGCCCAGGACAGCGCCCCCGAACTGGCCGCGATCAGCGCGCTGCGGCTCGCGCTGCACAGCCGGGCCACCGTGCGCGCCGCCGCCGGTGACACCCTGCGCGCCGACGCGCACCCCGGACTGCGCGCCGACGTCGTCCTGTGCCATCCGCCGTTCAACGAGCGCAACTGGGGCCACGACGAACTCGCCTACGACCCCCGCTGGGAGTACGGCTTCCCGGCCCGCACCGAGTCCGAACTGGCCTGGGTGCAGCACGCGCTGGCCCGGCTGGCCGACGGCGGCACCGCCGTGCTGCTCATGCCGCCGGCCGCCGCGTCCCGCCGTTCCGGGCGCCGGATCCGCGCCGATCTGCTGCGCCGGGGCGCGCTGCGGGCCGTGGTCGCGCTGCCGGTCGGGGCGGCACCGCCGTACAACATCCCGCTGCACCTGTGGGTGCTGCGCCGGCCCGACCGGGCGCCGGTGACGCCGGAGGTGCTGCTCGTGGACACCGGGAGGTTCGCCGGGGAGGGGCGGGGCGGCCCGGACTGGGAGGCGGTGCGGGAGGCCGTGACGGACGCCTGGGGCGCCTTCACGCGCGCGGGGCAGCTCGCGGAGCGGCCCGGGCTCGCCCGTCCGGTGCCGGTCATCGACCTCCTGGACGACGACGTGGACCTGGCTCCCGCCCGCCATCTGCCGCCGGCCGCGGTGGCCGACGGCGCGGAGCAGCTCACGCGGGTGCGTGAGCGCCTCGGCGCCACCCTGCGCCTGACCGCCGACCTCACCCCGCCCCCGGCCGACCCGGCGCCGGCCGCCCGCTGGCCGCTGACCACGGTCGGTGAACTCGCGCGCGCGGGCGCGCTGGTGATGCGGACCGGCGGGAACGGCGGTCACGCGCGCGTGCCGGTGCTCACCGACCACGACGTGCTCGCCGGAACGGCGCCCTCGGGCACGCTCCCGGAGAGCGAGGAGGAGGCCGTACTGACCGAGCCGGGGGACGTCGTCGTACCGGTGGTCGGCGGCGGATCGGTGGCGCGGGTGGTCGACGAGGCGACCGGGGGCGCGGTCCTGGGGCGCAACCTCGTGCTGCTGCGCCCGGACCGGTCGGCCCTCGACCCGTGGTTCCTCGCCGGGTTCCTGCGGGGCACGGCCAACAACCGGCAGGCCAGCAGCTATGCCTCCACGGCGACCCGGCTGGACGTGCGCCGGCTCCAGCTGCCCCGGCTCCCGCTGGAGGAACAGCGGCGCTACGGCGACCGGTTCCGCGCGCTGGACGAGTTCGAGCGGGCGCTCAGGCAGGCGAGCCGGCTCGGGGAACAGCTGGTGCGCGGGATGTACGACGGCCTGACGGACGGCACGGTCGCGCCCGGCTGACCCGGACACGGAACGCGGCCCGGCCGAACGGTTGCGGCCGGACCCCGTGGAACGGCCGGACCACGTGAAGTGATCAGTGCGACAACGGTTCGGTACAACCCGGGACCCGTTGTCCGTGTCGGCCTATACGCTCGGACTCCGACCGGGACACCGTCCCGTCGGCGTCCGTCCCATCGGTCCCACTCGGTCCAGGAGCAGTCATGTACGGCCACGGCGCGGTGCCGCCTCCCCGCAGCGCGGGAAAGGTCATATCCCTGCGCGTGATGTTCGCGGCGGCCGGGGCCCTCACCTGCGGACTGCTGTCGTGCCTGCCGTTGTTCCGGCTGGCCTTCGTGCGGGGCCGCTGGTACGACTGGCTGTCGGCCTGGCTGAGCCTGCCGCTGTCCGTCACCGGGTTCGTGGTGGTCGGTGAACTGCCGGAGGAGGACTGGCGCAGCGACGTCGCCCTGGGCCTGCTCATACTGCTCGGCGTGGCGTCCGCGGCGTACTACCTGGCCGTGGACATCCGGCTGCACCAGCGGCAGCGGTTCGCCGGGTTCCCCCCTGCGCACGCCGCCACCCACGCCCCGCCCGCGCCCGGACCCTACGGCTTCGGGCACGCGGCGGCGCCGTACACCGCGCCCGCGCCGGCCCCGCAGCACCCCGTACCGCCCGCGCACCACACGCCGGTGCCCCGGCCGCACACCCCGATACCCGGGCCGCCGCACACCGCGGCCGTGCCCCCGGCCCCCGCGCCGCCCCAGCGCCCCGCGCCCGCCCGCATCGACCAGGTACGCGCCGAACTGGACGAACTCAGCGACTACCTGCGCCGGCACGACGGACACGAGGGCCACGGCGAGGGCGGACGGTGACCGTGACGACAGGACGCATGGTCGCCGGCCGGTACGAACTGTCCACGCTCATCGGGCAGGGCGGCATGGGCCAGGTCTGGACGGCGTACGACCGCCGGCTCGACCGGCGTGTGGCGGTGAAGCTGCTGCGCCCGGACAAGGTGGCGGGACAGGAGGCGGACGAACTGCGCCGCCGCTTCGTGCGCGAGTGCCGGGTGACCGCGCAGGTGGACCACCCCGGCCTGGTGACGGTGCACGACGCGGGCAGCGAGGGCGAGGAGCTGTTCCTCGTCATGCAGTACGTCGACGGCGCCGACCTCTCCGACCACCTCGCCGAGCACGACCCGTACCCGTGGCAGTGGACGGTCGCGGTGGCCGCGCAACTGTGCGCCGTGCTGAGCGCCGTGCACGCCGTGCCGATCGTGCACCGCGACCTCAAGCCGCGCAATGTGATGGTGAAGCAGGACGGCACGGTCACCGTCCTCGACCTGGGCGTGGCCTCGGTGATGGACACCGACACCACGCGCCTCACGCACACCGGCTCCCCGATCGGCTCGCCCGCCTACATGGCGCCGGAGCAGGCGATGGGCGGCGCGGTCGGCCCGTACACCGACCTGTACGCGCTCGGCGTGCTGATGCACGAACTGCTCAGCGGCGAGGTGCCGTTCGCGGGTTCCACCGCCCTGGGCGTGCTGCACCGGCACCTGTACGAGCCGCCGCTGCCCGTGCGCCGGATCCGCCCGGAGGTCCCCGAGGCGCTCGAGAGGCTGGTGCTGCGGCTGCTCGCCAAGGACCCGCAGCACAGGCCGGCGTCCGCGCAGGAGGTGTACGAGGCCCTGGCGCTGCTCCTGCCCGCGCGCGGGACGCCCACCGGAGCGCCCCTGGACCCCACGCGCCCCTTCCTGCGCCCGCACGCCCCCTGGCCGGACCGCGCACGCACCCCCGCGCCGCAGCCCGCGCCCGTCGCACCGGCGCCGCCGGTGGCCGGGAAGCCCGATGTCGCCGCCGCCGTGGACGACGTCAAGCGCCTGCTGGGCGAGGGCCGCATCACACAGGCCGTCGACATCCTGGGCGCGATCCTGCCGGCCGCCGCCGAGCAGCACGGTGAGCACTCACCGGTCGTACGCACCCTGCGCAAGCAGTACGCGGCCACGCTGATGGACGACGGCCAGTACCGGCGCGCGCTGCCCGAACTGCGCCGGCTCGCCGACGAACGCGCCGCCGAGGCCGGCCAGGCCGACCCGCAGTCGCTGCGCTACCGCTACGAGGCCGCGCAGTGCCTGGAGCAACTGGGCGAACCGGCGGCGGCGCTCGCCGAGTACCGCGCGCTGCTGCCGTACTACGAGAACCAGTACGTCTCCGGGGACCCCCAGCTCGCCCACGAGGTGCGCCGCCGCATCGGCCATCTGCTGCTCGCCCTCGGCGACCGGCCGGCCGCCCACGACACCCTCGCCCGGCTCGTCCTGGACGTCGAACGGCTGCACGGCCCCGGCCATCCGCTGGCCGCGGAGATCCGGCGGACCCTGCAGTGGCTGGGGCAGGTGCGCGGGTAGCCGCGCGGAGACTTCGCCGGGGTCTGGGAGAATCCCGGGCACGCGAGGGGCTCGCGTCTCCCGGCGCCGGACCCGGCGTCCGATGCGTTTCGCTTCGTTTTCGCCAGACACGCACGCGCGTCGACGCGCCGTGCGACGAGCAGGGGTGGGGTTCATGGCCGGTCATCGGCAGTCGAAGAAGCGCAGGTACCTCACCTGGGCGGTGGCCGGCGCGGCCGTCGTCACGGGGGCCGGGATCGCCGCCCAGACCTCCATGGCCGCCACCACCTGGCCGGCCCAGAAGACCTTCACGGGCCGGGCGTTCGACACCTGCACCGCCCCCTCGCTGTCGGCCATGAAGGCCTGGCACACCGGCTTCTACGGCGCCGCCGCCGTCTACGTGGGCGGCAAGAACCGCGGCTGCGCCCAGCCCAACCTCACCGCCTCCTGGGTGAAGTCGGTCAACTCCCTCGGCTGGAAACTGATCCCGATCTACGTCGGCGCCCAGCCGCCCTGCCAGACCGGCTCCAGCCCGGAGAAGCTGTCCGCAGCGACCGCGGCGTCCCTCGGCGTGACCGACGCCAAGGACGCCGTCGCCAAGGCGTCCGCGCTCGGCATGAAGGCGGGCAGCCCCGTGTACCTCGACATGGAGCCGTACGACGTCCAGAACAAGACGTGCAACGACGCCGTGCTCACGTACGTCCGCTCGTTCACGAAGACGCTGCGGTCCAAGACCTACCGCGGCGGCTACTACGGCTTCACCAGCTCCAGCGCCAAGGCCGTCGCCACCGCGAAGGACACGACGGACCTGCCGGGCAACCTCTGGTACGCGCTGTGGGACAAGCAGAACACGACGACCGCGGACTGGCCGTGGGACGCGACCCGGTACACGAACCACAGCCGCGGCCACCAGTACATGGTGAACAGCAAGGAGGCGCACGGCGGGGTCACGCTGACCGTCGACCGGGACGCCTGGGACGCGCCCGTGGCCGTCGTCGGCTGACCCGGCCGGCCCGACGGCCCCTCGGGGAGCGGCGCGGCGGTGCCCGAAGCGCGCGCGAATCGTTGGTCGAATGGGTTGGCCGCAGCCTGCCCACTGCCTACCATCGATCACCGCAAGACTTTGTGCACCGCCGCACAATCTCCCTGGGAGGTCCCCTTGCACCGCCGCCGCACCGCGCTCGTCCTCACCGCCGTGACCGCCGCCGCGGCACCCCTGCTGACCGCCTGCGGAAGCGACGCGCACCCGGGCGCCGCGGCCGTCGTCGGCGGGCAGCGGATCACCGTCGCCCAGCTGGAGGGCCGGGTCAACGAGGTCCGCCGGGCGCAGCGCGCCGCGGTGCCGGACGAGGCGCAGTACCAGCAGGTCGTCTCCTCCACCAGCACCCTGACCCGCGACACCCTGCACAACATGGTGCTCGACCGGGTGCTGCACCGCGCCGCACGGGACGCCGGCATCAGCGTCACCCGCAAGGAGATCCAGCAGATGCGCGGTGAGCTGGAGCGGCAGGCCGGCGGCGGCAAGGGCCTGGAGACGGCCTGGCTGCAGAAGTACGGCATCGCCCCGGCCCGCCTCGACGACAACCTGCGGCTGCAACTGGAGGCGCAGAAGCTGGCCGCGCGGCTCGGCACCGACACGAGCCAGCCCGCCTTCTGGAAGGCGCTGTCCAAGGCGTCGGAGGAGCTCCACGTCGACCTCAACCCGCGCTACGGCTCCTGGGACGTGCAGAAGAGCAGCCGTGTGGACGCCGGGACGCCGTGGGTACGGGAGGTCACGACGGCGGGCGGGGAGCCGGTGACGGCGTAGGCGGGCCACTGACCGGCGCGGCGACGCGTCCGGTCGTACGGTCACATGATCGTGCGGGGCCTGTGGACAACCCGGTCCGCTCCCTCGCCCCGTGGGTTACGTTCGGATCGTGAACGAAACCAGCCCCGAGGCCCGTGGGGGAGCCGCCCCCGGCCGCATCGTCCTGCTCACCACCAGCCACCGCGTCGCCCCCGGTCTGCTGTCCTGGCCCGCCTGGCAGGCCCTGCGCACCGCCGACGACGTGCTGTGCGCGGACGGCGCCCATCCGCAGCTGCCGTATCTGCGCGAGGCCGGGATAGCCGTGGCGGAGGCGTCCCCCACGGCCGAGGAGCTGGTCGGCGCCTGTGCCGGCGGCCGGACGGTGGTGGTCGTGGCCACGGGTGAGGGCGAGCCCGCCCTCACCGACGGCCTCGCCCGGCTGGCGGGCTCCGGCCGGATCGCCATGCCGGAGCTGGAGCTGCTGCCCGCCTCCTACGACCTGCCCGGTGCCCGCCTGCTGGACCTCGTGCAGGTCATGGACCGCATCCGCGCCGAGTGCCCGTGGTCCTCCCGGCAGACCCACGAGGGCCTGGCCAAGTACGGCATCGAGGAGGCCTACGAACTGGTCGAGGCCATCGAGGCCGGCGACCGCGCGGAACTGCGCGAGGAACTGGGTGACGTCCTCCTCCAGGTCGTCTTCCACTCCCGCATCGCCGAGGAGGACCCGGACGCGCCGTTCTCCGTCGACGACGTCGCCGGCGGCATCGTCGCCAAGCTCGTCCACCGGCACCCGCACGTCTTCGGCGACGAGCGGGCCGAGACCCCGGAGGACGTCAAGAAGCACTGGCTTCGCACCAAGGCCGAGGAGAAGCGGCGCGAGTCGGTGACGGACGGCGTCCCGCTCGGCCAGCCCGGCCTGGCCCTCGCCGCCAAGCTGGCCTCCCGCACCCGCACGGCCGGCCTCGACGTCCCGCTGCCGCAGGGGGACGGCATCGGCTACGAGCTGCTGGCGCTGGCGGCCCGCGCCGAGGCGGCGGGCACCGACCCGGAGGCGGCACTGCGCGCGGCGGCCCGGGCCTACCGGGACGCGATACGAGCCGCCGAGGGCCTGCCGGCCTAGCGTCTTTCGTTCGGACGCCGGGCTCGCGGGCCCTGGCACCGCGCCTCGCCGCGCTGTCCCCGAGGCCGGCCTGCCCGGCACTCGCGGCCTCGGGGACGGCGGCCGGGTGTCCCGGGGCGCGTGACGGGCTGCCGAGGGCCTGCCGGCCTGGCACGGCACCGGCGCCGCCGCTGTCCCCCCAGGCGCCTGCCCGTCTGATACCGCCGGCACCGCGCCCCCGCCCCCCCACCTCGCCCCCACCGCGTCCGACGCCCCCGGCGAGCCGGATACGGTCGAGGTGTGACCGACCAGCCCTGCCCCGCCGAGCCGTCCTCCCACCCCGCCCGGCCGTCCTCCCACCCGGGCGAGCCGGCCCCCGCCCTCTTCACCTGGGAGTTCGCCACCGACCCCTATCCCGCCTACGCCTGGCTGCGCGAGCACGCACCCGTGCACCGGACGCGGTTGCCGAGCGGGGTCGAGGCCTGGCTGGTCACCCGGTACGCCGATGCCCGGCAGGCCCTGGCCGACCAGCGGCTCAGCAAGAACCCGGCGCATCACGACGAGCCCGCGCACGCCAAGGGCAAGACCGGTATCCCCGGCGAGCGCAAGGCCGAGCTGATGACGCATCTGCTGAACATCGACCCGCCGGACCACACCCGGCTGCGCCGGCTGGTCAGCAAGGCCTTCACACCCCGCCGCGTCGCCGAGTTCGCGCCCCGGGTGCAGGAGCTGACCGACCACCTCATCGGCCAGTTCGCGCGGCGCGGCTCCGCCGACCTCATCCACGAGTTCGCCTTCCCGCTGCCCATCTACGCCATCTGCGACCTGCTCGGCGTCCCGCGCGAGGACCAGGACGACTTCCGGGACTGGGCGGGCATGATGATCCGGCACGGCGGAGGCCCCCGGGGAGGCGTCGCCCGGTCGGTGAAGAAGATGCGCGGCTACCTCGCCGAGCTCATCCACAAGAAGCGCGAGGCGCTGCCCGCCGAGCCCGCGCCCGGCGAGGACCTGATCTCGGGCCTCATCCGCGCCTCCGACCACGGCGAGCACCTCACCGAGAACGAGGCCGCCGCCATGGCCTTCATCCTTCTGTTCGCCGGCTTCGAGACGACCGTCAACCTCATCGGCAACGGCACCTACGCCCTGCTCACACACCCCGGACAGCGCCGGAGGCTGGAGGAGTCCCTGGCGCGCCGGGAGACGGACCTGCTGGCGACCGGTGTGGAGGAACTGCTGCGCTACGACGGTCCGGTGGAGCTGGCCACCTGGCGGTTCGCCACCGAGCCGCTCACCATCGGCGGACAGCGGATCGCGCCGGGCGATCCGGTGCTCGTGGTCCTCGCCGCCGCCGACCGGGACCCGGAGCGGTTCGCCGACCCGGACGTGCTGGACCTCGCCCGCCGCGACAACCAGCACCTCGGGTACGGCCACGGCATCCACTACTGCCTCGGCGCGCCGCTCGCCCGCCTGGAGGGCCAGACCGCGCTCGCCACCCTGCTCACCCGGCTGCCCGACCTGCGGCTGGCCGCGGACCCGGCCGAACTGCGCTGGCGCGGCGGACTCATCATGCGCGGCCTGCGCACCCTGCCGGTGGAGTTCACGCCCGCCTCCTGAGCACTCGGCGCCTCCCGGGTACACCGTCCGACCTGGTGCGGCGGGACCCCGCACAGCCTCTTCAAGGGAACATGACGAACGTTCAACTCTGTGATCTTCACGTGATCTGTGCGGCATGAACTTGTGACAAGTGATCGTCTGCCGATACGTTCACCCATCAGCGCGGCGACCGGCTCCGTTCGCCGCGCCGGTCCTGCTGTCGCTCGAAAGGCTTCTGCATGCTCTCCGGGAACGGCCGACACCGTCGCCCCCGCCAGGCCCCGGCTCTCCTCGTCGCGGCCGGAGTGACCGGCTCCGCCATCGCCATCCCGCTGCTCGGCGCGGCGAGCGCCAACGCGGCCGACGGCACCACGTGGGACAAGGTGGCCGAGTGCGAGAGCGGCGGCTCCTGGAGCGCGGACACCGGCAACGGGTACTACGGCGGCCTGCAGATCTCGCAGGAGGACTGGAACGCCTACGGCGGCGGGCAGTACGCGGCCAGCCCCGACCAGGCGAGCCGCAACCAGCAGATCGCCGTCGCCGAGAAGATCCTCGCCGACAAGGGCACCACCCCCTGGGCCACCTGTGCCCTGCTGTCCGGTCTCACCGAGGACTCGGGTTCGACACACGTCGACACGGGCGTCGGTGGCTCGGGTGGCTCGGGTGGCTCGGGCAAAGCGGGTGGTTCGGGTAAAACATCCGGATCGGCGGGCAATTCCGGTACATCCGGTTCCTCCGGTGGCTCCGACTCGTCCGGTCTGCCGGATTCGTCGCCCTCCGCCGACGCGGACTCCGACGCCAACTCCGGCTCCGGGGCCGGTTCCTCCTCGGAGGAGACCGCCACCACGCCGAGCGTCAAGCCGGACAAGGCCGCCGGTGCGGACACCGGTTCGGCAGGGACCAACACCCCCAAGTCCGACAAGTCCACCGCGCCGGACGCCGGAAGCCCGCAGGGAACCGGCAGCGCGCCCACCGTCACCCCGGACGCCGGTGTCGCGGACAACCCCCAGCAGGCCGCCGGTTCCTGGAGCCTGGTCGACACCGGGTCCCTCGGCGGCGGACGCCACCGGGGCGTGAGCGCGGACGAGGGCGGCGCGGACGAAAGCATGACAAACGGTCAGAAGCCCGTGTCCTCTGGTCGGCACGCCTCCCGTGAAACGGACACGTACACCGTCCGTCAGGGCGACACCCTCGCCTCCATCGCCGACTCCCTTGAGGTCGACGGCGGATGGCGCGCGCTGTACACCGGCAACAAGAAGGCCATCGGGACCGACCCGAATCACATCAGTGCCGGTCAGACCCTGGAAGTCGGGGGCGAATCGGGCGGGAAGTAGGGGGAGTTGACGTCCCGCTTAACGCCCTAATGTCCGATTTGGCGAAAGTGTGGGATGAGTCTCAGAAGCCCTGATCGTCTTTGAAATTCCGCGGATCGCGTGTCTACGGTCGTGATCGCTCGTCACCACGAGCCCCGGCAGCCGCAACGCCGAATCCTGCCAGCGGTCGCCCGGGAACAGTCGTCGCGTCAAGCGCCGTAGGCAGGAGCGGGGGACCCAAGGTAGGCGCCGGGCCCGGCAGTTGATGCCGGAACCGGCTCGGGGTGAAGCCGCACCCGCGTGAGCGGAGTGCGGCCGGGCAACTCAACCGGCCCGAACCCGACAGCTCACCTCGCAGGCGTCGGTGAGGGGATCGATCCATGCTGTTCTCCAGCAAGGGCAAGCACCGTCGTCCGTCCAAGGCCGTCCGCGCCGTCGCACTCGCCGGTGTCACCGGTGCCGCCGTCGCCGCTCCGCTGATGGCGGCCGGCAACGCCTCCGCGGCCACCGCCTCCCAGTGGGACGCGGTCGCCCAGTGCGAGTCCGGTGGCAACTGGTCCATCAACACCGGCAACGGCTACTACGGCGGTCTGCAGTTCTCCGCCTCCACCTGGGCCGCGTACGGCGGCACGCAGTACGCGGGCACCGCCGACAAGGCGAGCAAGGCGCAGCAGATCGCCGTCGCCGAGAAGGTCCTCGCCGCTCAGGGCAAGGGCGCCTGGCCGGTCTGCGGCACGGGCCTGTCCGGCACCCCGTACAACGGCTCCGCGCCGAGCACCTCCACCCCGAGCACCTCCACCGGCTCGGGCGGCTCCACCGGCTCGGGCGGCTCCACCGCCACCCGCTCCACCGGTGAGCAGGCCGCCTCCCGCTCCGCCGAGCGTCCGGCCGCGAGCGCGAGCAAGGGCCAGAGCAAGACCGTCACCACCCCGACCGGCAAGAAGGTCAAGAAGGGCGACGGCGAGTACAAGGTCGTCACCGGTGACACCCTCAGCTCCATCGCCGTCAAGCAGCACGTGCGGGGCGGCTGGCAGAAGCTGTTCGAGCTGAACAAGGACATCGTCGAGGACGCCAACCTGATCTACCCGGGTCAGCAGCTGCACCTCAAGTAAGACCCCGGCCCGGGCCCGCGTCCGCGCGCGGGCCGCGCCGACGGCCCCGGCGGGCCGTACCCCCGTCCCCACGGGCTCCCCGCCCCGGTGCGTGTTCCCCCGTACGCACCCGGGCGGGGCTTTTTTGCGTCCAGTGGCCCCTGAAGCCTTTGTTTCGGCGAGAAACAAAAGGTACCGTCGGCTTGTCCACGGGACGGTCGGTCGGTGGCCGGCGCCCCCGGGACGGTTAGGCTCTAGTCGCAAGGCACAGCCGTAAGGCACACCGCCCCGCACTTCCAGCGTCACATCCAAGAAGGAGATGCTCGTGCCGTCCATCGACGTCGTCGTAGCCCGGGAAATCCTGGACTCCCGAGGCAACCCCACGGTCGAGGTCGAGGTCGGCCTCGACGACGGCAGCACGGGTCGTGCCGCCGTCCCGTCCGGCGCCTCGACCGGCGCCTTCGAGGCCATCGAGCTCCGCGACGGCGACCCGAACCGCTACCAGGGCAAGGGCGTCGAGAAGGCCGTCCTCGCCGTGATCGAGCAGATCGGCCCGGAGCTGGTCGGTTACGACGCCACCGAGCAGCGCCTGATCGACCAGGCCATGTTCGACCTGGACGCCACCGACAACAAGGGCTCCCTCGGCGCCAACGCCATCCTCGGCGTCTCGCTCGCCGTCGCGCACGCCGCCTCCGAGGCCAGCGACCTCCCCCTCTTCCGCTACCTGGGCGGCCCGAACGCGCACCTGCTGCCGGTGCCGATGATGAACATCCTGAACGGCGGCTCGCACGCCGACTCCAACGTGGACATCCAGGAGTTCATGATCGCCCCGATCGGCGCGGAGTCCTTCTCCGAGGCCCTGCGCTGGGGCACCGAGGTCTACCACACCCTGAAGAAGGTCCTGAAGAGCAAGGGCCTGTCCACCGGCCTCGGCGACGAGGGCGGCTTCGCCCCGAACCTCGGCTCCAACCGTGAGGCCCTCGACCTCATCCTGGAGGCCATCAAGGAGGCCGGCTACATCGCCGGCCAGCAGATCGCCCTCGCGCTCGACGTGGCCGCCTCCGAGTTCTACAAGGACGGCAAGTACCTCTTCGAGGGCAAGGAGCGCTCCGCCGCCGAGATGACGGAGTACTACGAGGAGCTCGTGGCGGCCTACCCGCTCGTCTCCATCGAGGACCCGCTGTTCGAGGACGACTGGGCCGGCTGGAAGGTCATCACCGACAAGCTCGGCGACAAGGTCCAGCTGGTCGGCGACGACCTGTTCGTCACCAACCCCGAGCGCCTCGCCCGCGGCATCGAGGAGGGCGCCGCCAACGCCCTGCTGGTCAAGGTCAACCAGATCGGCTCGCTGACCGAGACCCTGGACGCCGTCGAGCTGGCCCAGCGCAACGGCTTCAAGTGCATGATGTCGCACCGCTCCGGCGAGACCGAGGACGTCACCATCGCCGACCTGGCCGTCGCCACCAACTGCGGCCAGATCAAGACCGGTGCTCCGGCCCGCTCCGAGCGCGTCGCCAAGTACAACCAGCTGCTGCGCATCGAGGAGATCCTCGACGACGCGGCGGTGTACGCGGGCCGCAGCGCGTTCCCGCGTTTCCGCGGCGGGATCTCCAAGGGCTGACCCATCCTGGCGTAAGGCTTAGCCAGTCGTACGTACGTCCCCGTGCCCGGTCCCGTACCGTGTCCGGGGACGTACGCGCGTGTGAAAGGGGAGGCGGAGAGCCAGATGGCCGTGAGGGACCGGGACCGTTTCTCCACCGCGACCAGGCTGCGGCTGCTCGGCGAGCAGACGGCGGCCCGGGTCTACCGTTCCCAGACCAAGCGGCAGGCCCGCCGCTCCCGGCTCACCGGCCGCGCGGCGCTGCTCGCGCTGGTGCTGTGCACGATGATCGTCGCCCTCGCCTACCCGATGCGGCAGTACGTCTCCCAGCGCGAGCAGATCGCCGACCTCGAGCGGCAGCGGGAGCAGGCCCGTGAACGCGTCGAGCAGCTGCGCGACCTGAAGGCGCGCTGGCAGGACGACGCCTACGCCGAGCAGCAGATCCGCCGCCGGCTGCACTACGTGATGCCCGGCGAGACCGGGTACGTGGTCGTCGACCCGGGCGCCGCCAGGCAGTCCCGCGCGGACCTCGGGGCCGCCCGCCGGCCCTGGTACACGAACGTCTGGGAAGGCGTCGACAAGGCCGACGCCTCCGACCAGTGACCGGCCCGTCCGGTCCGGCAACCGACACGAACCCACCTTGAAAGCAGTCATGGAAACCCCTCCGCCGCCCACTCCGCGCACCGAGCCCACCGACGCGGACGTAGAGGCCTTCAAGCAGCAGCTGGGCCGCCCGCCGCGCGGCCTCAGGGCCATCGCGCACCGCTGCCCCTGCGGTCAGCCGGACGTCGTGGAGACGGCACCGCGCCTGCCCGACGGCACGCCCTTCCCGACGCTGTACTACCTGACGTGCCCGAAGGCGTCCTCCGCCATCGGCACGCTGGAGGCGAACGGCGTGATGAAGGAGATGACCGAGCGGCTGGGCCGCGACCCCGAGCTGGCCGCCGCGTACCGGGCCGCGCACGAGGACTACGTGCGCCGCCGGGACGAGATCGAGGTCCTCCAGGGCTTCCCGAGCGCGGGCGGCATGCCGGACCGGGTGAAGTGCCTGCACGTGCTCGTCGCCCACTCGCTGGCCGCCGGCCCGGGCGTGAACCCGCTCGGCGACGAGGCCCTGGCGATGCTGCCGGAGTGGTGGCGCAAGGGGGCGTGCGTGACGCCCGACAGCGCTGGGACGGACGAGCGCGACGACAGCGAGGGGGACGAGAAGTGACCCGCGTGGCCGCCATCGACTGCGGTACCAACTCCATCCGTCTGCTGGTCGCGGACGCCGACCCGGCGACGGGCGAACTGACCGACCTGGACCGCCGGATGACGATCGTGCGGCTCGGCCAGGGGGTCGACCGCACCGGCCGGCTCGCGCCCGAGGCACTGGAGCGCACCTTCGCCGCCTGCCGTGAGTACGCGGAGGTCATCAAGGAGCACGGCGTCGAGCGCCTGCGCTTCGTCGCCACCTCCGCCTCCCGCGACGCCGAGAACCGCGAGGAGTTCGTGCGCGGTGTGCTGGACATCCTCGGGGTCGAGCCGGAGGTCATCACCGGCGACCAGGAGGCCGAGTTCTCCTTCACGGGTGCCACGAAGGAGCTCACGGGCCGTACCGACCTCACCCCGCCCTACCTGGTCGTGGACATCGGCGGCGGCTCCACCGAGTTCGTCGTCGGCGACGACCACGTGCGCGCCGCCCGGTCGGTGGACGTCGGCTGCGTGCGGATGACCGAGCGGCACCTGGTGCACGGCGGCGAGGTGAGCGACCCGCCCACCGAGGAGGAGATCGCCGCCATACGGGCCGACATCGAGGCCGCCCTGGACCTCGCCGAGCAGTCGGTCCCGCTGCGCGAGGCGCACACCCTGGTGGGCCTGGCCGGGTCCGTCACCACAGTGTCCGCCATCGCCCAAGAGCTGCCCGCGTACGACTCCACGCGCATCCACCACTCCCGGGTCCCCCGGGAGCGGGTGCGCGAGATCACCGAGCGGCTGCTGCGCTCCACGCACGCCGAGCGGGCCGCGATCCCGTCCCTGCACCCGGGCCGGGTGGACGTCATCGGCGCGGGCGCCCTCGTCCTGCTCGCGCTCATGGAGCGGATCGGCGCCGAGGAGGTCGTGGTGAGCGAACACGACATCCTCGACGGCATCGCCTGGTCGCTGGCGTGAGGCGTGGCGTGGCTCTCTTTTGTTACCGAGTGGTAGCCACCTGCTGAGCAGGTTGGATAACGTTTGAGCGGTGCCCGGGGCCCCCTTGAGGGGCCCTTGGTCATGCCCCGCCGGAAACCTTCGTGAAGTTCTTCACAAGGAATTCCCTCCCGTCGGGCCCCGGAAGGGGGCCCATTGGCCCTTTCGGGGGTCCGAGAGCTGTTTGAACATGTTCAGACGAGGGGTGCGGGAGGGGTCCGGAGGGGGGTGTTCCGAGGGTGTCACGGTGCCCTCACGGCCACCTCGCCGAGCCGGAGAGGCAGCTCACGCGGCCTTGACAACGGGGCGAAGCGCCCTGCGGTTCCCTCGTGCCGCCATGGTCCGCGTCATGCGAGCCGCGGAGTTTAACACAGGCCTCGTCAGACCTTGTGAAGGGGCGCACGAGCGACCCCCCGGGGGCGGGTGGATACTCGATGCCATGAGCACCACGGAGCGTCCCAGGATCCTCGTAGTAGGCGGTGGGTACGTAGGCCTGTACGCAGCTCGGCGCATCCTCAAGAAGATGCGCTACGGCGAGGCGACCGTCACGGTCGTCGACCCCCGGTCGTACATGACCTACCAGCCCTTCCTCCCCGAAGCCGCCGCCGGCAGCATCTCCCCTCGCCACGTCGTCGTCCCGCTGCGACGCGTGCTGCCGAAGGCGGAGGTCCTCACCGGTCGGGTCACCACCATCGACCAGGACCGCAAGGTCGCCACGATCGCCCCGCTGGTGGGCGAGGCGTACGAGCTGCCGTTCGACTACCTGGTCATCGCCATGGGCGCGGTCTCCCGCACCTTCCCGATCCCCGGCCTCGCCGAGCAGGGCATCGGCATGAAGGGCATCGAGGAGTCCATCGGCCTGCGCAACCACGTCCTGGAGCAGCTGGACAAGGCCGACTCCACGACCGACGAGGAGATCCGCCGCAAGGCGCTCACCTTCGTCTTCATCGGCGGCGGCTTCGCGGGCGCGGAGACCATCGGCGAGGTCGAGGACATGGCCCGGGACGCGGCCAAGTACTACAAGAACGTGTCCCGCGAGGACATGCGCTTCATCCTCGTCGACGCCGCCGACAAGATCCTTCCCGAGGTCGGCCCCAAGCTCGGCCAGTACGGCAAGGAGCACCTGGAGAGCCGGGGCGTGGAGATCTACCTCTCCACCTCCATGGACTCCTGCGTCGACGGCCACGTGGTGCTGAAGAACGGCCTGGAGGTCGACTCCAACACCATCGTGTGGACGGCCGGTGTCAAGCCCAACCCGGCCCTGTCCCGCTTCGGTCTGCCGCTCGGCCCGCGCGGTCACGTCGACTGCGAGCCCACCCTCCAGGTCAAGGGCACGGACTACATCTGGGCCGCCGGCGACAACGCCCAGGTGCCGGACATCGCCGCCCGCAAGGCCGGCGTGGAGAACGCCTGGTGCCCGCCGAACGCCCAGCACGCGCTGCGCCAGGCCAAGGTCCTCGGCGACAACGTGGTCTCCGGCATGCGGGGCTTCCCGCAGAAGGAGTACGAGCACGCCAACAAGGGCGCGGTCGCCGGTCTCGGCCTGCACAAGGGCGTGGCCATGCTCGTCATGGGCAAGATGAAGATCAAGGTCAAGGGCCGCCTCGCCTGGTACATGCACCGTGGCTACCACGGTCTGGCGATGCCGACCTGGAACCGCAAGATCCGCGTCTTCGCCGACTGGACGCTCGGCATGTTCCTCAAGCGCGAGGTCGTCTCCCTCGGCGCCATGGAGAACCCGCGCGAGGAGTTCTACGAGGCCGCCAAGCCGGCGCCGGTCGCCGCCGCGAGCAAGACCGAGGAGAAGGCCAAGGCCTCCTGACGTCGGGTCACCGACAGACCCTCGGGTCACCGAAAGACAGTCCGGTCACCGACAGGTCCTCCTGTCGGTGACCGACCCGGAAGACCTCCTGCCATCCGTGGTGCGGGAGGTCTTCCGGCGTTCCCGGGCACCCATCTGCATGGTTTCTGCAACCGTTTTGCCCAGTCGTAACTCCTTTGCGGGACTGCGCCGAGGCCCTCGCGGTGTTTACGTGGTATCCGGCATCCGGGATCGTCGTCTTGGAGGTGTGCGCCATGGCCGACGCCGCGTCGCGGCTGAGGAGTCTTGCCGAGCAGATGCTGGGAGCCCCGCTCCCGGTACGGCTGAAGGCCTGGGACGGGTCGCAGGCGGGTCCGCCGGACGCGCCGGCACTCGTCGTACGCAACCGCCGAGCCCTGCGCCGCATGCTCTTCAAACCGGGCGAGCTGGGTCTCGCCCGTGCCTGGGTCTCCGGCGACCTGGAGATCGAGGGCGACCTATATACCGTGCTCGACGCCATGGCCGGCCTCGTCTGGGAGCGCGGGGAGGACGCCCGTGGCCTCGTCCAGGCCCTGCGCGACCCCGACGTCCGGGCAGCCGCCCGTGAGCTGCTGAAACTGGCCGGCCCGCCGATCCCGCCCGCCCCGCCGCGCGAGGAGATCCGCCGACCCCGCCGGAAGCTGCACACCCGCCGCACCGACAAGCGGGCCATCAGCCACCACTACGACGTCGGCAACGACTTCTACGAGATCGTCCTCGGCCCCTCCATGGTGTACTCCTGCGCCTACTGGGAGGATGCCGGAACCCTGGAGTCCGCCCAGCGCGACAAGCTCGAACTGGTCTGCGCCAAGCTCGGCCTGAAGGAAGGTCAGCGGCTGCTGGACGTCGGCTGCGGCTGGGGCTCCATGGCCATCCACGCGGCCCGCGAGCACGGCGTCAGCGTCGTCGGCGTCACGCTCTCGCAGGAGCAGGCGGCGTACGCCCGCAAGCGCGTCGCCGACGAGGGGCTGACCGACCGGGTGGAGATCAGGGTCCAGGACTACCGGGACGTCGTGGACGGCCCCTTCGACGCGATCTCCTCCATCGGCATGGCCGAGCACGTCGGCGCCGAGAAGTACCTGGAGTACGCCCGTCAGCTGTACGCCCTGCTCAAGCCGGGCGGCCGGCTGCTCAACCACCAGATCGCCCGCCGCCCGCAGCGGGACGAGTCGGCGTACGAGGTGGACGAGTTCATCGACGCCTACGTCTTCCCCGACGGCGAACTCGCCCCCGTCGGCACCACCGTGACCCAGCTGGAGCGGGCCGGGTTCGAGGTCCGGGACGTGGAGGCCATCCGCGAGCACTACGCGCTCACCCTGCGCCGGTGGGTCGCCAACCTGGAGGCCGACTGGGACCGGGCCGTGCGCCTCACCAGCCCCGGCCGCGCCCGGGTCTGGCAGCTGTACATGGCCGCCTCCGCGCTCGCCTTCGAACGCAACCGCATCGGCGTCAACCAGGTCCTCGCGATCCGCACGCCCGAGTCCGGCGCCTCCGGACTGCCCCTGCGGGCCCGCACCTGGCACGGCTGACAGGGGTACGGCGACACACCCGGCAGCGGTACGACGCGAGGGGGCCCCCTCCCGCGGGGCCCCCTCGCGTCGCACGACCGCCTACTCGGCCTTGATGGCGGTCAGCATGTTCAGCCGGGCCGCGCGCCGGGCCGGCCACAGCGCGGCCAGGACGCCGACCACGCCCGCCAGCAGCAGGAACACCGCCATCCGGCCCCACGGCAGCACCAGTTCGTACGTCGGCATCTTCGTGCCCAGCAGCTCACCCGCCGCCCAGCCGAAGAACACGCCCAGACCGATGCCCAGCACCCCGCCGAACAGGGAGATCACCAGGGACTCCAGGCGGACCATCCGCTTGACCGCCCGGCGGTCCAGACCGATCGCGCGGAGCATGCCGATCTCCTGGGCGCGCTCGAAGACGGACATGGCCAGCGTGTTGACGACGCCGAGCACCGCGACGATCACCGCCATGCCCAGCAGGCCGTAGACCATGTTCAGCATCAGCGTGAACATCTGTGCGATCTCGTGGGAGATGTCCCGCTTGTCCTGGACCTTGATCGCCGGGTTGGAGCCGAGGGCCTTCTCCAGCCCGTCCTTGGCCGCGTCGGACGCCCCGTCCGCCGTCTTCACCATGACCTGCATGTCGGCCGGGTCGGACAGATGAGGGGTGAGGACCTTGTTGTCGAGGATGATCCCGTTGAGCATGTCGTTGCCCTCGTAGACCCCCGCGACCGTCAGCCGCCGGGCCTTGCCGTCCTCGAAGTGCGCGGTGAAGCGGGAACCGGCCTTCCAGCCGAAGTGCCTGGCACGGTCCTCGTCCACGACGACCCGCGTACCGCCCACGGCGAACGAGCCGTCGGTCACCTTCAGGTCCGTCAGCTTGCCGATCGCCGCGCCGTTGACACCGGTCAGGAACTCGGTCTCGCCGTCGACGCGGGACTCGCCGTTGCGCAGCGGGCTGCTCTCGGTGACCCCGTCGGCGGAGGCGAGCTTCTTCTCCACCCCGGGGGAGAGCGGACCGCGGTTGGCCATCGAGACGACGTAGTCGGCGCGGATCGCGGAGGAGGCCATCTTGTCGATGGACGTCTGGAGGCTGCCCGCCATCACCGTCATGCCGGTGATCAGCGTCAGGCCGATCATCAGCGCGGAGGCGGTGGCCGCGGTACGGCGCGGGTTGCGCACCGAGTTCTGCCGGGCCAGCTTGCCCGACACCCCGAAGGCGCGCAGCACCGGCGCGGCGGCGGCGATCAGCGGGCGGGACAGCAGCGGGGTCAGGATGAACACGCCGACGATGAGCAGGACCGCGCCGATGCCCATCGCGCCCTGACCGGTGTCGGCGTTCATCCTCGTGCCGGCGAGGACCACCGCGATGCCGGCCGCCGCGAACAGCGAGCCCAGCGTGTTGCGCAGCACCAGCGACCTGGTGGTGGCCTTGGCGTGCACGCTGCTCATCGCCGCCACCGGCGGGATCTTCGCGGCCCGGCGGCCGGGCAGCCACGCGGCCAGCATGGTGATGAGGACGCCGACGGCGAGGGCGGTGACCACCGTGCCGGGACTGATCACCAGCGGGCCGTCGGGCATGCTCGCGCCGAACGAGCCGAGCAGGGAGCGCAGACCCGCGCCGATGCCGACACCGGCGGCCAGACCGGTCACGCCGGCGACCGCGCCGACGGCGAACGCCTCGATGAGCACCGAGCGGGTGACCTGGCGGCGGGAGGCGCCGACCGCCCGCAGCAGGGCGAGCTCCCGGGTGCGCTGGGCGACCAGCATGGTGAAGGTGTTGGCGATGATGAACGTGCCGACGAACAGCGCGATGCCGGCGAACACCAGCAGGCCCTGCTTGAGGCTGCTCATGGAGGAGGAGATGGCCTCCGCCTGGTCGTCGGCGAGCTGCCTGCCGGTGGTGGTCCTCACCAGCTTCGCGGGCAGGGCCCTGTCGAGCCGGGCCTTGAGCTCCGTCTGGCTGGTGCCGGCCGCGGCCCGCACGTCGATCTCGTCGTACGTGCCCTTCTTGCCGAACAGGGCCTGCGCGGTCGCCGTGTCGAACAGGGTGAGGCTGCCGCCCGCGGCGACGTTGCCGTCGTCGGTGGTGAAGATGCCGCTGACGGTGGGCGTGAGCACCGGGCCGTCGACGGAGAGCCGCACGGTGTCGCCGACCCGGTAGCCGGCCCGCTTCGCGGTCGCCGAGTCGATCAGCACCTCGTCCTCGCCGCGCGGGGCATGGCCGCTGACCAGCGGGTAACGGGGGTCGTCGGGGCCCCAGTAGTTGCCGCCGGCGGACTGCCAGTCGCCGCCGACGAGCTTGCCGTGCTTGTCGGCGACGGCGGTGAAGCCGGTGACGACACCGGTGGCGGAGGCGGCCCCGGGGACCGCGGCGGCCTTGTCGAGCAGGGCCCGGGTCAGCTCGGGCGTCCTGCCGACCTGGTTGCCCTGGGAGTCCTGGTACTCCGGCCGTACGGCGACGTCGACCTGGTCGAAGCCCTTTGCGGAGCTCTTCTGGTAGGCGTCGGAGATGGTGTTGGTGAAGACCAGCGTCCCGGAGACGAACGCCACGCCGAGCATGACGGCGAGCACGGTCATCAGGAGCCGGGCCTTGTGCGCGAGGACGTTGCGCAGGGCGGTGCGGAACATCAGCTGGTACGGCCCTTCGCGTCGAACTGCTTCATCAGGTCGAGGACGGAGTCGGCCGTGGGGCCGTACATCTCGTCGACGATCCGGCCGTCGGCCAGGAAGATCACGCGGTCCGCGTAGGCGGCGGCCACCGGGTCGTGGGTGACCATGACGACGGTCTGGCCCAGTTCGCGCACGGAGTTGCGCAGGAAGCCGAGGACCTCGGCGCCGGAGCGCGAGTCCAGGTTGCCGGTCGGCTCGTCACCGAAGATGATCTCGGGCCGGGAGGCGAGGGCACGGGCGACGGCGACCCGCTGCTGCTGACCGCCGGACAGCTGGGAGGGGCGGTGGCCGAGCCGCCCGGACAGCCCGACCATCTCGATGACCCGGTCCAGCCACGCCTTGTCCGGCTTCCGCCCGGCGATGTCCATCGGCAGGGTGATGTTCTCCAGGGCGGTCAGCGTCGGCAGCAGGTTGAACGCCTGGAAGATGAAGCCGATCTTGTCCCGGCGCAGTTTGGTCAGATGCTTGTCCTTCAGGGACCCCAGCTCGGTGTCCCCGATCCGGACGGACCCGGAGGAGAAGGTGTCCAGCCCGGCCACACAGTGCATCAGCGTGGACTTGCCGGAGCCCGACGGCCCCATGATCGCGGTGAACTCGGCGGCCCGGAAGTCGACGGAGACCCGGTCCAGGGCGACCACCCGGGTCTCACCCTGCCCGTAGATCTTCGACAGCTCCGTGGCGCGTGCGGCCACGGCGGTGGTCCGGCCGGCGGTGGGTGTGGTGGTCACGGGAGGGCGCTCCTGTCGGGACGACGTGTGTTCCTGGGGACCGCTCCATCGTCTCGGTGCGAATCGCGCGTGTAGTCAGTCGCTGTTCCGGTTCCGGAGGGCGACTGGGGTCGGACGGAGCGGCCCGCCGTCATACCTGGGGAGGACGGGGGACCCTGACGCCCTCCGTGTCGGAGGCGGTGCCGGGGAACGCGCCGGGGGATGTGTCGAGAACAGGTGGAACACCCTCGTTCGGACGGTGAAATTCCGTCATTTCGCGTACGCGTGTACAGCCGTCGCGACAGGCTATTGGCAAGTGCGGATGGCGCGTTCCGCGGGCTGATGCACCCTCAGACGTCAATAAAATAAGACAACATCGGTCCACCCGCCCACTGTTCGGGGGATGGCTCCCGATAGGCTCGAACCTCGCAAGCGGAGCCCATGGCCTGCCCGGATGGTGGAATGCAGACACGGCGAGCTTAAACCTCGCTGCCCCTTCGCGGGCGTGCCGGTTCAAGTCCGGCTCCGGGCACCTTCCGCCGTCGGTTTCCCCTCGGAACCGTCCTCTCACCACTCGATCGCCGCACCACCGTTGACAGCGGGGTCCGCGCGGCCGGAGACTCACGCCCGAACATGGTGAAGGAAATTTCACCAGGCGAACGCCTCGATGGGGCGGCGGGAGACCAGGGAGACGACCGATGCGCACCACCGTCGGGATCATCGGGGCGGGGCCGGCCGGGCTGCTGCTCGCGCGGCTGTTGCACCGCGCCGGGATCGAGTCGGTCGTCCTGGAGGGGCGGGACCGGGACTACGTCGAGCAGCGGCAGCGGGCCGGGATCCTGGAGCAGGGGACGGCCGACGTGCTGCGCGCCGCCGGGGCCGGGGAGCGGATGGACCGGGAGGGGCTGCGGCACGACGGGATCGAGCTGCGGTTCGACAGGCGCCGGCACCGCGTCGACTTCCCCGCGCTGACCGGCGGGCGGTCCGTGACCGTCTACGCCCAGACCGAGGTCTGCAAGGACCTCGTCGCGCTCCAGCTGGAGGAGGGCGGGCCGCTGCTGTTCGAGGCCGAGGCGGTGGCCGTGGAGGGCGCGGAGAGCGACCGGCCGCGGGTCGCCTTCCGGCGCCAGGGGCGCGAGGACGTGCTGGAGTGCGACTACGTCGTCGGCTGCGACGGGTTCTGGGGCGTGGCCCGCCGGGCCTTCCCGGCCGGGGTCTCCCGGGTGTTCGAGCGGTCGTACCCCTACGCCTGGCTCGGCATCCTCGCCGACGTCGCGCCCTCGCACGACGAACTCGTCTACGCCCGCCACGAGCGCGGCTTCGCCCTGCTGTCCATGCGGTCGCCGGCCGTCTCCCGGCTCTACCTCCAGGTGCCCGCGGGCACGGACGCCGGGGCGTGGGACGACGAGGCGGTCTGGGACGAGCTGGAGCGGCGGCTCGAGACGGACGACGGCTGGCGGCTCGAGCGCGGGCCCGTCACCCGGAAGTCGGTCACCCCCATGCGCTCCTTCGTGCACGAGCCGATGCGGCACGGCCGGCTCTTCCTCGCCGGCGACGCCGCCCACATCGTGCCGCCGACCGGCGCCAAGGGGCTGAACCTCGCCGTCGGTGACGTCGTCACGCTCGCCCGGGCCCTCGTCCACGAGCGGCGGACCGGCTCCCCGGAGCTCCTCGACGCCTACTCCGCGACCTGTCTGCGCCGGGTCTGGCAGGCCGAGCGGTTCTCCTACGACATGACGACCCTGCTGCACCGCGCCCCGGACGCCACCGGCTTCGACGCCCGCCTCCAGCTGGCCCGGCTGGAGCGGATCGCCTCCTCCCGGGCGGCCGAGACCGACCTGGCCGAGGCGTACACAGGGTTTCCGCTCGGTTAGCCGTCCGTCCATGGCCGGGAATCAGTCGCCCGCGTAGCGTGTTGCGCAGCACGGCAGGGGAAAGATCCTCCTCAAGTATCATGGTCGATCCTTTGCCAATCCATTACTCTTGAGCCAAGGCTGCGCTCGGCAGCCATGGAGGAGTGAAATGAGGAGCAGCAACCCGGTCTTCTCGCGACGGGGGTTCAGCCGCGACAACGGCTACGCCGGCTTCAACACCGCACCGCAGGCCGGGTCCGCCCAGGGCAACCCGTACGCGCAGAACCCGTACGCGCAGAACCCGTACGCGCAGAACCCCTACGCACAGCAGGGCGTCGGCGCCCCGCCCCAGGCCCCGGCCACCACCGACCGGATGACCATGGACGACGTCGTCGTCCGCTCGGCCGTCACGCTCGGCACGGTCGCCGTCGGCGCCGCCCTCGCCTGGGCCCTGCTGCCCGTCTCGGGCACCAGCTACGGCCTGGCCGTCGGCTCCGCGCTGATCGCCTTCGTCCTGGCGATGGTGCAGAGCTTCAAGCGCACCCCGTCACCCGCGCTGATCCTCGGGTACGCCGCCTTCGAAGGCGTCTTCCTCGGCGTCATCAGCGAGATGTACAACAGCCGCTGGAGCGGCGCGCCCTTCCAGGCCGTGCTCGGCACCATGGCCGTCTCGGGCGCGACCCTGCTGATCTACAAGGCCGGCTGGATCCGCGTCACCGCGCGGTACGCCCGCATCGGCCTCGCCATCGCGATGGCGTTCCTGGTGGTCATGGCGGTCAACCTGCTGCTGGTCGCCTTCGGGGTCGCCGATGACGGCGGACTGCGCAGCTTCGGCCCGCTCGGCGCGCTCGTCGGCATCATCGCGATCGTGCTCGGCGCGTTCTTCCTGACCCTCGACTTCAAGCAGATCGAGGACGGCATCGCCTACGGCGCCCCGCGCAACGAGGCATGGCTCGCCGCGTTCGGTCTCACCCTGACCCTGGTGTGGATCTACGTGGAGATGCTGCGGCTGGTGGCGATCTTCAGCAGCAACGACTAGCGCCGGCACGGCTGTCGGCAGGGCCCCGGGCGATCCGCCCGGGGCCCTGTGCCGTTCAGAGCAGCTTGCGCGCCGCCCTCCTCAGGTCGTACTCGTGCACGATCGCCTTCGCGTGGCCGTACGCGAGGTCGTACTCGTGCCGGAGCCAGCTGACCTTCTCCTCGAAGCGGAAGAGTGCCGGGCCTTCTTCGACGGTGCGCAGCCAGTCGGAGACTTCGCGACCGGTGCAGTGCGGGATGCGGGCGAGCAGATTGCGGTGGGTCTCCTCGGAGAAGACGTGGGACATCGGCGCCTCCGAACACAAAGGGGATGTAAGCCGGTCCTTCAGGTCACCGTGCCTGAGCGTTCGCGTATTGGCAACAGTGCGGGGCGTTACGCTCGGCGGGTGGTTGATACGACGCCCTTGACCCAAGCAGTGGATCACTTCGCCGACCGGTTGCGGGCGGCACCGCAGAGCCGGCTCCAACGCAGCGCCGCGGCGGAGGCGTTGGCCCTGGCCCGGGAGCTCTCCCGGCGGGCCCAGCTGATGGAGGAGCCGGGGAGCGAGCCCCGGGAGATGCCGGACGCGGGGATGTTCGCCGCGGCGGACCAGATCCTGGTGGCCGCGCACGACCTCGCGGTCGTGGTGCGCAGCGAGGAACAGGTCGCCGAGGCCGTGCGGCTGGTGGAGGAGGCGCGGCAGCGGGCGGGGGTCTGACGCGGCGTCCGGCGTCGCCCGTCAGAGGGAGGCGATCACCCTGTCGGCCAGGATGTACACCGTCTCCTCGCCGCACGCGAACGTCAGGGTGTACGCGCCGGAGATGCCCGAGCCGCCCAGCAGGTACGGGGCCTCGCCGGACTCCAGGGCCCTCGCCAGGCGCTCCGCCGTCTCACGGTGGCCCGGGGTCATGCACAGGGTGGTGCCGTCGGCGAAGACGTAGACGTCGAGCGTGCCGAGCGGGCCGGGACGGACGTCGGAGAGTTCGACGCGCTCGTCGGCCAGCTCCTCCAGCGTGCTGACGGTGCGCTCGTGGTCGTTCACGACCGGCGACTGCACGGGGACGAAGTCCGGGTGCGAGGGGTGCCGGCGGCGGGCCGCGGCCAGCTCCGGGGACTCCCCGGCGAACTCGTCGGCGTCGGCACCCGGCTCGGCCACCGGCTCCAGCGGCTCCAGGCCCGCGAAGTCCGCCTGGCGGGGCAGGAACACGTCGGCGTCGGGCAGGCCGTACAGCGAGGGCGAGTCGGAGGCGTCACGGGCCTCCTGCGCCGCCCAGAAGGCGCGCGCCTCGGCCAGCTCGCGCTCCCGCTCCTCGGCCAGCGCCTCGGCCACGGCCGCCCGTATCTCGGCGGCGTCCGCGGCGGTACGGGCTTTCGGCAGGAGGGCGCGTGTCGTGGCCGCCTGGCCGTCGGCGAGCTGCGCCGCCAGATCGGTGAGCTGGCGGCGCAGCTTCAGCACGGTGCGCAGGACGGCGACACCCACGGCGCCGGTGGCTGCCGTGGTGAGCAGCAGGGCGATCGGCATGGCGCTCACTGACGTACTCCCGGTTCACAGTCGACCCCCGACTTCCTACATCAGCTTGAAGGGCGGACTAACCAACTGTCAGTGCGTAACGTCACGAAACGGACAGAACTTTGCATGCGTGGCTGTGTCGTGCGTCACGCCGATCCGCGCTGACCAGCAGGGATGTGTCGGGCGAGCGACATAGGTCACATCCTGGGGGAGATTGGATCACGGAAAGGCCCAGAACCGGGGGGTTTCCCGGGTTCCGGGCCCTTCCGTGACGTGACGTGCGCGGCCCGCTACCGACGGTGCGTCAGCTCAGGCGCTCGATGACCATCGCCATGCCCTGACCGCCGCCGACGCACATCGTCTCCAGGCCGAACTGCTTGTCGTGCCACTGCAGCGAGTTGATGAGCGTGCCGGTGATGCGGGCGCCGGTCATGCCGAACGGGTGGCCCACGGCGATGGCGCCGCCGTTGACGTTCAGCTTGTCGATGTCGATGCCGAGTTCCCGGTACGAGGGGATCACCTGGGCGGCGAAGGCCTCGTTGATCTCGACCAGGTCGATGTCGTCGATGGTCAGACCGGCGCGTCGCAGGGCCTGCCTGCTCGCCTCCACCGGGCCGAGGCCCATGATCTCCGGGGAGAGGCCGGAGACGCCGGTGGACACGATCTGGGCGAGCGGGGTCAGGCCCAGCTCGCGGGCCTTGGTGTCGGACATGATGACGAGCGCGGCGGCGCCGTCGTTCAGCGGGCAGCAGTTGCCGGCCGTGACGAGTCCGTCCGGGCGGAAGACCGGCTTCAGGCCCTGCACGGCTTCCAGGGTGACGCCGGCGCGCGGGCCGTCGTCCTTGCTGACCACCGTGCCGTCGGGGAGGGTCACCGGGGTGATCTCGCGCTCCCAGAAGCCGTTCTTGATGGCCTCCTCGGCGAGGTTCTGCGAGCGGACGCCGAACTCGTCCATCTCCTGGCGGGTGACGCCCTTCCAGCGGGCCAGGTTCTCGGCGGTCTGGCCCATCGCGATGTAGGGGTCGGGCAGCAGGCCGTCCTCGCGCGGGTCGTGCCAGGTCGAGCCCTCCTGCCGGGCGACGGACTCGGTGCGGGCCTCGGCCTCGGCGAACAGCGGGTTGTGCGTGTCCGGCAGACCGTCGGAGCTGCCCTTGCGGTAGCGGGAGACCGTCTCGACACCGGCCGAGATGAAGACGTCGCCCTCGCCGGCCTTGATGGCGTGCAGGGCCATGCGGGAGGTCTGCAGGGAGGAGGAGCAGTAGCGGGTGATCGTGCAGCCCGGCAGGTGGTCCATGCCCATCTGCACGGCGACGATCCGGCCGAGGTTGTGACCCTGCTCGCCGCCGGGGAGGCCGCAGCCGAGCATCAGGTCGTCGATGTCCTCGGGGTCCAGCTCGGGGACCTTGGCGAGCGCCGCCTGGATGATCGTGGCGGTGAGGTCGTCGGGGCGCAGGTCCTTCAGGGAGCCCTTGTTCGCGCGGCCGATGGGGGAGCGGGCGGTCGAGACGATCACGGCTTCGGGCATCACGGCTCCAGTGGCGGATTTTTTCGGGCAGGGCAGGTGGGAAGTTACCCGTACGTATGGGCCAGGTCACCGGTGTCGCGGTGTGACACTGACCGCAATTGTCTAAGCGCTTGCTTTGCCCAGGTCGGGTTCGGACGGAGGCGGTCAGAGGGGCCGGCTCGCCGGCTCCGCCTCGGGTACCCGCCGCCGGCGCCTGCGCTTGAGCAGCGCCCACGGTCCCCGCGGCCCCGTCGGCATGGCCGCCGTCACCTCGGTGCCGGCCTCCGACGCGGCCTCGGCCGCCGCGCGGGCCACCGGCAGGAAACCCTCGCGGCGCGACACGTCCGGGCGTTCCTCCTCCGGCCACAGGCCCAGCGCCGCGCACACCGTGGGCAGGACGGCCATGGCCGCGGTCGCGTAGCCCTCGGCCGACGGGTGGTAGTTGTCCGGCCCGAACAGCTCCCGCGGGTTCGCCTCGAACTCGGGCC
This sequence comes from Streptomyces sp. NPDC046870, assembly GCF_040704595.1. NCBI lineage: Bacteria > Bacillati > Actinomycetota > Actinomycetes > Kitasatosporales > Streptomycetaceae > Streptomyces > Streptomyces sp. NPDC046870. The sequence continues at coordinate 69,989 of NZ_JBEYXM010000004.1, read as the reverse complement.
CGAGCAGATCGCCCAGCGACACCGTGCGCCCGCCCTGCTCCACCACCCCGATCGTCTGGGCCGCCGCCAGCTGCCGGGACGCCCGCCGGGCCAGCCAGCGCAGCGGCTGCTGCACCGGCTCGATCGTGCCCAGGTCGGGACAGGTGCCGACCACCACCTCGGCGCCGGCCGTGCGCAGCCGTCGTACCGCCGCCGACAGGTGCCGAACCGAGCGGGTCGGGTGCATCCGGTGGGTCACGTCGTTCGCGCCGACCATGATCACGCAGATGTCCGGGACGGGACAGGGCGCGGACAGCACCAGCGCGACCTGGCGGTCCAGGTCGTCGGACCGGGCGCCCGGCACCGCCACGTTCCGCAGCTCCACCGGGCGTTCCGCCACCGCCGCCAGCCCGGAGGCCAGCAACGCCCCCGGGGTCTGGCCCGCCCGGTGCACGCCCTGCCCCGCCGCCGTCGAGTCGCCGAGCATGGTCAGCCGCAGCGGTGGTTCGCCGGGAGTGTCGTACGTGTGCCCGTACACGCCGTCGGCCACCGGCACCCGCCCCGCGCCGCCGTTGCCCACATGGCGCCGCGCCAGTCGCACCTCCGCCAGCACCAGACCGACGACGGCCGCGCCGATGAGCCCGGCCCCGCCCCCGCCGTACGCCGCCCCGGCCGCGATGCGCCGGGCCACCCGTGCCCTGGACATCCTCGTCATGCGTCGCCGCCACCTCCTCGTAGCCGTACCCACTCCTTGCCCCGTACGGACCGTGCGCCAATCTCGACGGGGAGTGAACGACCGCGCCCGCCGCACCGCTGGCCTTAGGCTGGCGGCACCACTACGAACAGTTCTTTTGCAGCGACCGGAGACAACGGTGCGATACCACGACTCGATGATCAGCCTCGTCGGCGACACCCCGCTGGTGCGGCTCAACAACGTGACCAAGGGCATCCAGGCGACCGTCCTGGCCAAGGTGGAGTACTTCAACCCGGGCGGTTCCGTGAAGGACCGCATCGCCCTGCGCATGATCGAGGCCGCGGAGCAGAGCGGGGAGCTGAAGCCGGGCGGCACGATCGTCGAGCCGACCAGTGGCAACACCGGCGTGGGACTCGCCATCGTGGCCCAGCAGAAGGGCTACAAGTGCATCTTCGTGTGCCCGGACAAGGTGAGCACCGACAAGATCAACGTGCTGCGCGCGTACGGCGCCGAGGTGGTCGTGTGCCCGACCGCGGTGGCCCCGGAGCACCCGGACTCGTACTACAACGTCTCCGACCGGCTGGTGCGCGAGACGCCCGGCGCCTGGAAGCCCGACCAGTACTCCAACCCCAACAACCCGCTCTCGCACTATCACTCGACCGGCCCCGAGCTGTGGGAGCAGACCGAGGGGCGGATCACCCACTTCGTGGCGGGCGTCGGCACCGGCGGCACCATCTCCGGCACCGGCCGCTACCTGAAGGAGGCCAGCCAGGGCGCGGTCAAGGTCATCGGCGCCGACCCCGAGGGCTCCGTGTACTCGGGCGGCTCCGGGCGGCCGTACCTGGTCGAGGGCGTCGGTGAGGACTTCTGGCCGACCGCCTACGACCGCAGCGTCGCGGACGAGATCGTCGCCGTCTCCGACAAGGACTCCTTCCAGATGACCCGCCGGCTGGCCAAGGAGGAGGGCCTGCTGGTGGGCGGCTCCTGCGGCATGGCCGTCGTGGCCGCGCTGAAGGTCGCCGAGCGGCTCGGCCCGGACGACGTCGTGGTGGTGCTGCTGCCCGACAGCGGTCGCGGCTACCTCAGCAAGATCTTCAACGACGAGTGGATGGCCGACTACGGCTTCCTGGAGGACGAGGGCCCCAGCGCCCGCGTCGGCGACGTCCTGAGCGACAAGGCGGGCGGCTCCATCCCGTCCCTGGTGCACATGCACCCGGAGGAGACCGTCGGCCAGGCCATCGAGGTGCTGCGCGAGTACGGCGTCTCGCAGATGCCCGTCGTCAAGCCGGGCGCCGGTCACCCGGACGTGATGGCCGCCGAGGTCGTCGGCTCGGTCGTGGAACGGGAGCTGCTCGACGCCCTGTTCAGCAAGCGGGCCTCGCTGGAGGACCCGCTGGAGAAGCACATGTGCGCCCCGCTGCCCCAGGTCGGCTCCGGCGAGCCGGTCGGCGACCTGATGCAGGTGCTGGGCTCGGCGGACGCCGCGATCGTGCTGGTCGAGGGCAAGCCGACCGGCGTCGTCAGCCGGCAGGACCTGCTGGCCTTCCTGGCCAAGGGCGGCAGCAGGTAGCCCGCTCGGGCGGGATCCCCGGTTCGCGGAAGTGGTACGAGGGCGTCATGTGCGCGCAGCACCCGCTTAACACGGGTCCGGCAGAGTAGGCGGTGTCGGCAGGGGTGGGAGCGGCTCCCCGCCCAGGCCGGCGCCGAACGGCGCCAAGGAACCTCCGGAGCGGCTCCCGGACCTCCATGGACGCCACGGACGCGTAGGCCCGGCCCTGACCCGGCCCGCGTCCCTCGCGGGGACCGCCGTCGTCCCGCCCCCCGGAAACGGGGGTGCGGCGGTCCCCGCGCAACTCTTCGCGCCCGAACCGGCGCCGCTCTCGCGGACGTGGTCGCCGGCCGTCGTGATTCCTCACTCGCCGGCCGCGGCCGTCGTCGCGTTCCAACTCCCCAGCACGGCCAGGCGCTCCGCCGTCTCCGAGCCCGGCTCGGGGGTGTACACCACGATCGTCTGCTCCGGGTCCGCCGGGACCGTCAGCGTCTCGTACGGCAGGGTCAGCAGACCCGCGACCGGGTGCCGCACCTTCTTCACGCCGAACGCGCACTCGCGGACCTCGTGGTCGGTCCACAGCCGGCGGAAGTCACCGCTCTTCAGGGTCAGTTCGCCGACCAGCGCACACAGCCCGGGGTCGTCGGCGTACCGGCCCGCCAGCAGCCGCAGCTGGGCCACCGTCTGCGCGGCCACCGCCGCCCACTCCGGGTACAGCTCCCGGGAGGCCGGGTCGAGGAAGACCAGCCGCGGGACGTTCCGTTCGGCCGGTGCCAGACGGCTGAAGCCGCCCACCGCGTCGCCGAGCGCGTTCCAGGCGAGCACGTCCATGCGGCGGCCCAGCACGAACGCCGGGCTGCGTTCCATGCCGTCGAGGAGGATCTGCACGCCGGGCCGCACGCGGGGCGCACCGGCCGGCTTCCGCCGCTGCCGGTGGGGGCGCGCCACCGTGCGCAGATACGCGTGCTCCGTCTCGTCCAGGCGCAGCACCCGCGCGACCGCGTCCAGCACGGCGTCGCTGACGCTGGTGCCCCGGCCCTGCTCCAGCCGGATGTAGTAGTCGACGCTCACACCCGCGAGCTGGGCCACCTCCTCGCGGCGCAGACCCGGCACCCGGCGCCGCCCGTGCGCGGGCAGCCCGACGTCCTCCGGCCTGATGCGGGCGCGGCGCGAGCGCAGGAAGTCGCCCACCTCTGCTTCGGTCCAGTCCCCGTCCATGTCCCGATCGTAGGGGAGAGGCGGCCTCCGTTCCTGGTACTGGCAGACCCAGGAAAAGCGCATCCCTGGTTGGGACCGCCGGACGCGACGAGAGTGGTGCCCGCCGCCGGGGAGCAGCCCCGGCCGGCGATCCACGAGGGAGCACCCATGTCGTACGAGAACCTGTCCGGCCGCACCGCCGTGGTCACCGGAGCCGCCAGCGGCATCGGCGAGGCCGTCGCCCTGCACCTGGCCGCCGAGGGGGCCGCGGTGGCGCTGCTCGCCCGGCGCGCGGACCGGCTGGAGGCGCTGGTGGAGAAGATCCGGGCGCAGGGCGGCCGGGCCCTCGCGGTGGCCGCCGACGTCACCGACGACGCGTCCGTGGCCGCCGCCCGGGACCGGGTCCACGAGGCGTTCGGCGCCGTCGACCTCGTCGTCAACAACGCCGGTGTCATGCTGCCGAACCCCGTCGAGGAGGGCCGGCTGGACGAGTGGCAGCGGATGCTGGACACGAACGTCACCGGCGTGCTGCGGATCATCCGCGCCTTCACCGCCGACCTGCTCGCCGCCGCGGCCGAGGGGCGCACCGCCGACCTGGTGAACATCTCCTCCATCGGCGCGCACGTGACCTTCCCGAACTACGCGGTGTACGGGGCGACCAAGGCGGCCGTCACCTACCTGTCGCAGAGCCTGCGCGGCGAACTGGGCCCGCGCGACGTCCGCGTCACCAACATCGAGCCGGGACTGACGGAGACCGAACTGGCGTCGCACGTCGGCAGCGCGGAGCTGTCGGGGCAGCTGGACGAGCTGTTCGGGGCGATCGGGGGACTCTCCGCGGCGGAGGTCGCCGACGTCGTCGCCTACGCCACCAGCCGCCCCCGGCACGTCAACCTGCGCCAGATCATGGTCCTGCCGACCCGCCAGGCGTAACGCCGCCGCCGGGCGACCATCCGGCGCCGAGGAGCCTCCGGTGGGCGGCGGTGTGGTGCGGGTCGTTCGCCCGGCGCCGAGGGCCGCCCTGCCGGGCGGTCGGCCGGCGTCGAGGGGCCCGCGTCGGTCACCCGTCCCCCAGGGCCGTCGCCCCGGCTCGGTCAGTCGTTCCGCGTCGGGCCGGTGGGGTCGGGTCGGCCGGGGAGGAGGTCCGGGTTGAGCCGTACGGCCTGGACCGCGTTGACGCCGACGATGCCCAGCCAGGTGACCACCGTCCCGGACAGGCCGGCCATCGCACCCGCGATGGCGGACAACGGGATGGCCAGGACCAGCGAGATCAGGGCGAAACCGTAGCGCTCGCCCCAGGAGTCGGCCGGTCTGGGCCGCCGGGACTCGCGGGCCGTCGCCATCTGCCGCTCGGCCAGCTGCCGCCGCACCCGCCGGTCCACCGCGTCGTCGATCCGCTGCTCCACCTTCTCCAGGAAGGATTCCACCAGCGCGGAGTCGTAGTCGTCGCCCAGTTCCCGGCGGGCGCGCACGGTCGCGTCCAGGTCCTTCCGGAGGTTCGGGTCCGCCCGGAGGCCGGCGTCCCGGGGATCGAGTGTGCTCATGCCGGTCAGCCTAAGGAGCGGCCGGCTGGACGGCACTGGGGTTAGCCCCCGGTCCGGGTTCGGGCTGCCCACCGCCACCAGCGCGTCCCGGCGGGCGACCGGCGCGTACGGCGGCGGCGGACGCGGGGCTGTATAACGGTATGCAGTGAATCGCTGTCTGAATGGCAGACCCGTGTTCGCCGACGCCCAGGCGCTGTACTCTCCCGGGGCGTCGAGGAATCCGGAGGGGGAGTACGTGATGAGCGGGACCGACAGCCCTGCCAACCGATTGCAGGCGCTCTTCGAGGGCCACCGGCTCACGCCGACCCAGCGCCGCATCGCGCACAGCATGGTGCGCCGGGCCGCCGACGTGCCCTTCCTGTCCAGCGTGGAACTGGCCGAACTGGCCGGGGTCAGCCAGCCGTCGGTGACCCGGTTCGCGGTCGCCCTCGGCTTCGACGGCTATCCGGCCCTGCGCAAGCACCTGCGCGAGGTCGTCCCGGCCGAACCCGCCGCCGAGGTCTCGGCCTACAACGAGTACCAGCAGGCCGTCGAGGCCGAGATCGAGAACCTGAGGCACCTCGCCGAAGCGCTCGCCGACCCCCGCCCGGTGCAGCGCGCCGGCCGGATCCTCGCCGCCTCCCGCCCGCTGCCGGTGCTCGGACTGCGCGCGGCCGCCTCCCAGGCGTACGGCTTCGCCTACTTCGCCGCCAAGGTGCACCCGGACGTCCGGCTGCTCCACGAGGGCGGCACGATGATCCACGACCGCATCGACGCCGCCGTCCGCGCGGGCGCCACCGCCCTGCTGTGCTTCGCGCTGCCCCGGCACCCGCGCGAGGTCGTGGACACTCTCGCCTACGCCAAGAAAGCCGGCCTGACCGTGGTCACCGTCGCCGACTCCGCGTTCGCGCCCGTCGCCAAGCACTCCGACCTGCTGCTGCCCGCCGCCGTCGGCACCGGGCTCGCCTTCGACACCGCGTGCGCCCCGATGCTGCTCGGCCGGGTGCTGCTGGAGGCGCTCTGCGACGACCTGCCGGACGCCCAGGCCCGTCTGGAGGAGTTCGACGCGAAGGCGGCGGCCCAGGGCCTGTTCGTGGAATGACCGGGCCGCGCCGCTCTCAGATTCGTCTCACGTTCTGCTGTTAGCTTCCTGCGGGACACATGCGCTGTGGACACGTGACACGGGAGGCTGACGTGGCGCGCGGAGGACTGGGACTGGCTCGGGTGGCCGTCGTCGTACGGGCCGGGGCCGCACCGCTGTGGTGGCTGGGAGTGGTCGCCGCGGGGATCGGGGTCGTGCCGGAGGGGGTGACCGGGCGGCGGATCGGCGTGCTGGCCGGGACCGCGCTGTTCCTGATCGGCGCGGCCGTCGTGGCACTCGTCCGGCGGGGCCGGTACGCCGCCCTCGCCCGCGGGGCGGCCCGTGCGGGCAAGTACGACGTGCTGCAGGACCGGGCGGTGACCGTGCGCGTCTGGCGCCGGGGCCACCGCTGGTGGCTGCTGTTGGGCTGGGCGGTCGCGCTCGGTTCCGCCTTCGCCGTGCCCGCGGCCGGCGGCATGCTGCTGGCCGGGCTCGGCACCGGGCTGCGGCTGAAGGCCGCGTGGCTCGGCCGGCTCGAGCGGACCCGGGAGACGCTGCTGTGGGTGCGCGTCGACTGGCTGGACCGGCGCGGCGGGCGCCCCGCGGGCAAGGCCGTCAAGGGCCTGCGCGGTACGGGTGTCGCGGCCGGCGACGCGGCCCCGGGCGGGGCCCGCCGCCGTACCGCCGCACTGGTCTGAGCCCTCGTCAGACCTCCAGCTCCTCCTCGATCCGTTTCAGCTGGTGCCGGGCCATCGCCAGGTTGGCCCGGCTGGAGTCGAGGACCAGGTACAGGAACAGCCCGTTGCCGCCGCGACTGCTGAGCAGGCGGATCAGGTGGTACTGGTCGGACAGGGTGATCAGGATGTCCTCGATGCCGGCTTTGAGGCCGAGCATCTCCATCGTGCGCATCTTGGCGCGGATGACGTCCGTGTTGCCGGCGGCGGCCACGTTCAGGTCGAAGTCCTTGCTGCCGCCCATCGTGCCCAGCGCCATTCCGCTGGTGTAGTCGACGAGCGCGACACCGGTCGCTCCCTCTATGGAGGTGAGGGCTTCCTTCAGCGCGGTCTCGGTGTTGGCCATGGTGGTCCTTTCAGCTGTCGGTTGCGGTGCGCGCCTCGGCGGCCGTGGTGCGGGGCGCGCGGGGAGTGCGGGTCCGTGCGGGGCTGGTCCTCGGGAGCGGGCGTACGGCCTCGGCGGCGTCCAGCAGCGCCCCGATGCGGGCGCCGGCCCGGCGCCCCTCCAGGTGCAGCCGGCCGACGTTGACCCGGTCCTGCGCGAGCAGGGTCAGGACGGCGGTACGGCCGGCCGCGTAGGTGGCGACGTAGCCGCGCTCGCCGCGCACCAGCAGTTCCCGGAAGCCGCCGTGCCCGGTGGCGTCGGTGACCCGCACGGCGACGCCGAGCGCGGCGGCGGTGAGCGCGGCCAGGCCTTCCGGGTCGACCCCGGGGGTGTCGTGGGCGACGACGAGACCGTCGACGCCGGCCGCCAGGGCGCCGGTGAGCTGCGGTACCCGGGTGCGCAGCCGCAGCAGCTCCTCCAGGACGGTCCGCAGGTCCTCTTCGGCCACCATCAGGTCTCTCCTCTCGGCGGGGCGGTGCCGTTCAAAGCGCCTCCAGCGCATCCCTGAGCCTCTTCAGCAGCGCGATGTCGGGGTCGGTGGTGACCTGGTAGGGCGGCGGTGGTGGCGGGGCGGGTGCCGTGGGCGCGGGTGCGATCTGCCCGGCCGCCGTCAGCCGGCGCACGTCGACCAGCGTGTGGAACGCCTGCCGGCCCAGGTTCCGGGCGATGTCGGCGGCCGTGCGAACCCCGTCCACGCGGTCCAGCACGGCCCGCTGCCGGGGTGTCACCGGCGTGACGGGCCCCGCCGGGCGGGCCGGGTCCGCCGGGGTGCGGCCGGTGGCCGGGTCCGCGCGGATCAGCGGGGCGGTGTCGGCGGCCGGGTCGGGCCACAGCCGGTGCAGCAGCAGCCGGCGGCGCAGCGTCTCGCGTTCCAGCGCGACCACCGGCACCGAGGGCAGCGGGCCGAGCCGGGGCGCGGAGTCGTACCGGAACCGTCCCGGCGTGCTGCTGGGCGCCAGCGTGAAGTACCCGGCGTCGTACACCGCGTCCAGGTGGCACAGCTCCAGCGCGCCGGTGGGCAGCACCCCCGAGCGCAGCAGGAGTTCGGCCGCGTGCAGGGGGCCCGTGGTCCGTGCCGCCGCCTGCTGCCAGGCGGTGGCCGCGAGGGTGCCGTGGGCCGTGAGGAGCACGTCGAGACCGGGGGCGAGGGGGCTCTCGGCGTGCACCACCCGGCCCTCGGCGAGGTGCAGGACGCCGTGCTCGCGGACCAGGACGCCGGTGGCCCGCTCCTCGGCGAGCCGGGTGAGCATCGGGGACAGGGCGCGCCCGGCCCCCTTGTCCCGGACCGGGAGGGGCGGCTGCGGGGTGCTGACCACGGTCATCCCAGCACCAGCCGGGCGGCCATCTCACCGAGCCGGATCCGGGCGAGCGCGAGGTTGCCCTCCTCGCGGCCGAGCCAGAGGTGCAGGAACACGCTGCTGTCGAAGGACGTGTCCACGAAGCGCAGCAGGTGGTAGCTGTCCCCGTTGCTGATGATCACGTCCTCCACGGGTGGCAGGCCGTCGCCGCCCGCCGCGAAGGTGCCGTGCTCGGCGGCCATCCGGGCGAGTTCGGCGGCCTCGGCGGCGGTCGTCTCGTGGTCACCGCCGGGCGCCTCCCCGACCGTGCCGAGGGCCAGTCCGCTCGTCCAGTCCACCAGCGCGGCTCCCCGGGCACCGGGCAACCGCATCGCTTCCAGCAAGCACTCGTCGATTCCGGGCACCGTGGCTCCCCTCCCGCCTGGGACTCCGGTTGAGTGACGCCGACACTACGCAACGTGTGTGCGACAGGTGAGGCCTTTGGCATTTTCCGTTGGAACATGCGGCGGGCGTACTAGTGTGGGTCAACTGACCTGTGCCGCGCGGGAGTTGATCACCAGGGCGAGGGGTGTGCGCCGTTGGCGCCCGGGAGGCCGGTCAGCGCGGACGCGTGCGCCCCTCCCGACTCCGCCACCACCTCCGCGACGGTCTGCGGTTCCCGTACCGTAGCGAAGGCGACGCCCCCCTCGCCGTCCGGCGCGTAGCCGTAGACGCCCGGCCGGGCGAGGGAGTTGTACGCGTAGTGGTGGGCGAAGTAGTACGCGCCCGTGTCCAGCGCCGCCGCGTAGTCGCCCTGCTCCAGCAGCGGCAGCGCGCGCCCCTCGGCGAGCAGGTCGCCCGAGAAGCAGGCAGGCCCGGCCACGTCCTGCACCACCTCCGGCCCCGCCTTCGGATGCCCCCCGGCGTCGTACGCGGCGATCCGCAGCGGCCACGCCCCCGGCACGTACACCGTCCGCGTCGCCACCTGCACGCCCGCGTGCGTCACCGCGATCCGCCGGCCGCCCGCGCTCTTGGCGTACTCCACCCGGGCCACCACCGTCCCGTACTTGGCCAGCAGCGACCGCCCGAACTCGGTCACCAGCCCGTACCGCCCGTCGAACAGCCCCGGCACCCGCTCGGCCAGCAGCCGCGCGTACGCGGCGTACGACGGCGTCGTCTCCTCCGACGCGAGGTTCACCGGCAGCCCGCCGCCGATGTCGATCGTGTCGACCTGCCGCCGCCCGGCGACCGCGTTGATCTCCTCCGCGAGCGCGTAGACCTCCGCCGCGCCCTGCGCCAGCAGCGGCAGCGGGATGCCCTGCGAGCCGGTGTGCGCGTGCAGCCGGGTCAGCCACGGCCGCTCCGCGTACGCCCGGACGACCCAGTCGCGCGCCCCCTCGTCCCTGAGCGCCACCCCGAACTTCGAGGTCCGCGTCGCCGTGGAGGTCGCCCCGATGGTGCCGCCGCCGATCTGCGGGTTGACCCGGAGCCCGAGCGGGGACCGGGTGGGCGTGGCGCGCACGAGGGCGTCGAGCCGGTCCAGCTCCTGCGCGTTGTCCGCGTTCACGGCGATGCCCAGGGCCAGCGCCTCGCGCAGCTCGGCCGGGGTCTTGGCCGGCGAGTCCAGCACCGTCCGGTCGGGCGGCACCCCGGCGGCGCGGGCCAGCGCCAGCTCGCCGGGGCTCGCCACCTCCGCGCCGATGCCCGCCTCGCGCAGCAGCCGCACCACGGGCACCAGCGGGGTCGCCTTCACGGCGAAGGCGTGCAGCACGGGTGTGCCGGGCGGTACGACCGCGTCGAACGCCGCCCGCAGCGCCGCCGCCGACTCCCGGATGCCGACGACGTCCAGCAGGCCCACCACGGCCGCGTCCGGGCCCAGCAGTCCCCGCTCGACGGCGGCCCGCACGGCCCGGTCCCGGCGGGCCGCCCGCCCCCGCGCCTCGCTCCCGACGTCCCCGACCGTCTCGATCTCCGCCACGGCTCCTCCGTCCTACTCCCGGCTACCGGTGCTTCCAGCCAAACACCCGCCGCGCGCGGACGGGGCCGTCCCGATGTATTGACTAGCTCTATTCAGACCTACAGGATGTGAATAGACGTAGGCACAGGAGGAGGCAGACGATGTCGGGACCCCGCCCCGTACGAGCACCGCGCGGCACGGAACTGAGCGCCCTGGGATGGCAGCAGGAAGCCGCCCTGCGCATGCTGCAGAACAACCTCGACCCCGAGGTCGCCGAGCACCCCGACAAGCTCGTCGTCTACGGCGGCACCGGCAAGGCCGCCCGCGACTGGCGCTCCTTCGATGCCATGGTCCGCACCCTGAGGACCCTCAAGCAGGACGAGACCATGCTGGTCCAGTCCGGCCGGCCGGTCGGCGTGATGCAGACCCACGAGTGGGCCCCGCGCGTCCTCATCGCCAACTCCAACCTGGTCGGCGACTGGGCCAACTGGGAGGAGTTCCGCCGCCTGGAGGCCCTCGGCCTGACCATGTACGGCCAGATGACCGCCGGCTCCTGGATCTACATCGGTACCCAGGGCATCCTCCAGGGCACCTACGAGACCTTCGCCGCCGTCGCCGCCAAGAAGTTCGGCGGCACCCTGGCCGGCACCATCACCCTGACCGCCGGCCTCGGCGGCATGGGCGGCGCACAGCCGCTCGCCGTCACCATGAACGACGGCGTCGCGATCTGCATCGACTGCGACCCGCGCGCCATCGAGCGCCGCATCGAGCACCGCTACCTGGACGTGAGGGCCGACTCCCTCGACCACGCGCTCCAGCTGGCCACCGAGGCGCGGGACGCCCGTCGTCCGCTGTCCATCGGCGTCCTCGGCAACGCTGCCGAACTGGTACCGCAGCTCCTCGCGATGAACGCCCCCGTCGACATCGTCACCGACCAGACCTCCGCCCACGACCCGCTGTCGTACCTCCCGGTGGGCGTGGCCTTCGAGGACATGGCCGCCGAGGCGGCCAAGGACCCGGCCGGCTTCACCACCCGCGCCCGTGAGTCCATGGCGCGGCACGTGGAGGCCATGGTCGGCTTCATGGACGCCGGCGCCGAGGTCTTCGACTACGGCAACTCCATCCGCGGCGAGGCCCGGCTCGCCGGCTACGACCGGGCGTTCGCCTTCCCCGGCTTCGTCCCCGCCTACATCCGCCCGCTGTTCTGCGAGGGCAAGGGCCCCTTCCGCTGGGCGGCCCTGTCCGGCGATCCGGCCGACATCGCCAAGACCGACAAGGCGATCCTGGAGCTGTTCCCCGAGAACGAGTCCCTCGCCCGCTGGATCAAGATGGCCGGTGAGCGTGTCCACTTCCAGGGCCTGCCCGCCCGCATCTGCTGGCTCGGCTACGGCGAGCGCGACAAGGCCGGCGAGCGGTTCAACGACATGGTCGCGAGCGGTGAGCTGGCCGCGCCGCTGGCCATCGGCCGCGACCACCTCGACTGCGGGTCCGTCGCCTCGCCGTACCGGGAGACCGAGGCCATGCTCGACGGGTCCGACGCGATCGCCGACTGGCCGCTGCTGAACGCGATGGTCAACGTGGCCTCGGGCGCCTCCTGGGTGTCCATCCACCACGGTGGCGGCGTGGGCATGGGGCGGTCCATCCACGCCGGCCAGGTCACCGTGGCCGACGGCACGAAGCTCGGCGGCGAGAAGATCCGGCGCGTCCTCACCAACGACCCCGGGATGGGCGTCATCCGGCACGTGGACGCCGGGTACGACAGCGCGGAGTCGGTCGCGGCCGAGCGGGGGGTCCGGGTGCCCATGCGTGAGGGTGACGAGGCGTGACGGTCGGCGAGGCCGGGCACGGCCACCCTCCCGCCCGGCGGAACGGCAGCCCCCGGCCCGGGACGTCCTTCCAGCAGATGTGGCGCGAGCTGCTCCCCGTCGGCCGGCACGCCGGCTCCGGCGGCTACCGGCGCTACGCCTGGACCGGGGCGGACGCCGAGTGCCGGGCCTGGTTCCGGCAGCAGGCCGAGGACCGCGGGCTCGCCTACGAGGTCGACCGGAACGGGAACCAGTGGGCCTGGCTGGGGGACCCGGCCGCCGGTGACGCCGTCGTCACCGGGTCGCACCTGGACTCCGTGCCGGACGGCGGGGCCTTCGACGGCCCCCTCGGGGTCGTGTCCTCCTTCGCCGCCCTGGACGAACTGCGCGGCCGGGGCGTGGAGTTCGCCAAACCACTCGCCATCGTCAACTTCGGGGACGAGGAGGGCGCCCGGTTCGGGCTCGCCTGCGTCGGCTCCCGCCTCACCGCCGGACAGCTCACCGTGGAGCAGGCCCACCGGCTCACCGACGGGGACGGGATCAGCCTGCCCCGGGCCATGGAGGCGGCCGGCTACGACCCCGACGCCATCGGGCCCGACCCCGGGCGGCTGGCCCGGATCGGCGCCTTCGTGGAACTGCACGTCGAACAGGGCCGCGCGCTGGACCTGTCCGGCGACCGGGTCGGCATCGCCAGCGCCATCTGGCCGCACGGGCGGTGGCGGTTCGACTTCCGGGGCGAGGCCAACCACGCCGGCACCACCCGGCTCGTGGACCGCCGCGACCCGATGCTGTCGTACGCCGAGACCGTGCTCGCCGCCCGCCGCGAGGCCGAACTCGCCGGTGCCGTCGCCACGTTCGGGAAGATCGCCGTCGAACCCAACGGGGTGAACGCGATCCCGTCCCTCGTGCGCGGGTGGCTCGACTCCCGCGCCGCCGACCAGGACACCCTGGACACGGTGGTGGGCGGCATCGAGAAGGCGGCCCGGGAGTACGCCGACGCCCACGGCATCGACCTCGACGTCGTCCGGGAGTCCTTCACCCCGGTCGTGGAGTTCGACCACACCCTGCGGGACGAACTCGGCCGCATCCTGGGCAAGGACACCGGCCTGAAGGTGCCCGTCCTCGGGACCGGTGCGGGACACGACGCCGGAATCCTCTCCGGGAGCGTCCCGACCGCCATGCTGTTCGTGCGCAACCCCACCGGTGTCTCGCACTCCCCGGCCGAGTCCGCCGCCGAGGACGACTGCGTGGCCGGGGTGCGCGCACTCGCCGACGTACTGGAAGGACTGGTCCGCAGGTGACCAAGGGGACCTACTGGCTGGAGCACGCCTGGCTCGGCACCTATGTCGAGCCGGGGGTCACGGTGGAGGTGACGGACGGCCGGATCGGTGCCGTCCGCACCGGGACGCCCACTCCGCCGCCCGGCGCCGAGGTGCTGCGCGGGCTCACCCTGCCCGGGCTCGCCAACGCCCACAGCCACGCCTTCCACCGGGCGCTGCGCGGCACCGTCCAGGTCGGCTCCGGGACCTTCTGGACCTGGCGCGAGGTGATGTACTCCGTCGCCGACCGTCTGACGCCGGAGACCTACCACGCCCTGGCCCGCGCGGTGTACGCCGAGATGGCCCTCGCCGGCATCACCTGCGTCGGCGAGTTCCACTACGTGCACCACGCTCCCGGCGGCACCGCCTACGCCGACCCCAACGCCATGGGGGAGGCGCTGATCGCCGCCGCCGCCGAGGCCGGCGTCCGCATCACCCTCCTCGACACCTGCTACCTCTCCGCCGGCTTCGGCGAGCCGCCCACCGCCCACCAGCTGCGCTTCTCCGACGGCAGCGCGGAGGCCTGGGCCGAACGCTGTTCAGTTCTCAAGGAACGGGACCACGCGCGGATCGGAGCGGCGATCCACTCCGTACGGGCCGTGCCCGCCGGGCAGCTGGCGACCGTGGCACGCTGGGCCGGGGAGCGGCGGGCCCCGCTGCACGTGCACCTGTCGGAGCAGACCGCCGAGAACGACGCCTGCCTCGCCGCCCACGGCCGCACGCCCACCCGGCTCCTCGCCGACCACGGCGTCCTCGGGCCGCGCACCACCGGGGTGCACAACACCCACCTCACCGACGAGGACATCGCCCTGCTCGGCGACTCGGGAACCGGCACCTGCATGTGCCCGACGACCGAACGGGACCTGGCCGACGGCATCGGCCCGGCCGTCGCCCTCCAGCGGGCCGGCTCCCCGCTCTCGCTCGGCTCCGACAGCCACGCCGTCATCGACCTGCTCGAAGAGGCACGCGCCATGGAACTGAACGAGCGGCTGCGCAGCCGCACCCGGGGCCACTGGACGGCCGCCGCCCTGCTGCGGGCCGCCACCGCCGACGGCCACGCCGCCCTCGGCTGGGACGACGCCGGCACCATCGAGCCGGGCGCGCTCGCCGACCTGACGACGATCGCGCTGGACTCGGTCAGGACGGCCGGGACACTGCCCAGACTGGGCGCCGAGACGGCCGTATTCGCGGCGGGCGCGGCGGACGTACGGCACACGGTCGTGGGCGGCCGGCACGTCGTACGCGACGGCGTGCACACGCTCGTACCCCATGTGCCGCAGGCGCTGGCCGCCGCCGTCGAAGCCCTGCGCGGCTGAGCAACGCCGACCCCCACGAGGACGACACCATGAGCAGCAGCACCGTCATCACCAACATCGCCACGCTGGTCACCAACGACCCCTCCCTGGGGGACCGGTCCCCCCTCGGTCTGCTCCAGGACGCGGCCGTCGTCATCGACGGCGACCGCATCGCGTGGACCGGTGAATCCAGCAAAGCACCCGCCACTGACAACCGGGTCGACGCGGGCGGCCGGGCGGTGCTGCCGGGCTTCGTGGACTCCCACTCCCACCTGGTCTTCGCCGGCGACCGGACCCAGGAGTTCAACGCCCGCATGTCCGGCCGCTCCTACACGGCCGGCGGCATCCGCACCACGGTCGCGGCCACCCGGGCCGCGAGCGACGCGGAACTGGAGGCGAACCTCACCCGTTACCTCGGAGAGGCCCTCCGCCAGGGCACCACCACCTTCGAGACCAAGTCGGGCTACGGCCTCACCGTCGAGGACGAGTCCCGCGCCCTGCGCCTCGCGGCGCGGCACACCGACGAGGTGACGTACCTCGGCGCGCACATCGTCTCCCCGGACTACGCCGACGACCCGGCGGCCTACGTCGCCCTGGTCACCGGCGAGATGCTGGACGCGTGCGCTCCGCACGCCCGCTGGATCGACGTCTTCTGCGAGAAGGGCGCCTTCGACGGCGACCAGGCCCGCGCGATCCTCACGGCCGGCAAGGCCAGGGGCCTGCACCCGCGCATCCACGCCAACCAGCTCTCCCACGGCCCCGGCGTCCAGCTCGCCGTGGAACTGGACGCGGCCAGCGCCGACCACTGCACCCACCTCACGGACGCGGACGTGGACGCCCTGGCCGACGGCTCGACGGTCGCCACCCTGCTCCCCGGCGCGGAGTTCTCCACCCGGGCCGAGTGGCCGGACGCCCGCCGTCTGCTGGACGCGGGCGTGACGGTCGCCCTCTCCACCGACTGCAACCCCGGCTCGTCCTTCACCTCCTCCCTCCCCTTCTGCATCGCCCTGGCCGTCCGCGACATGCGGATGACACCCGACGAGGCGGTCTGGTCGGCCACGGCGGGCGGCGCGGCGGCCCTGCGCCGCACGGACATCGGCCGGCTCACCCCCGGCGCCTACGCCGACCTGACCCTCCTGGACGCCCCCAGCCACGTACACCTGGCCTACCGCCCGGGCGTACCGCTGGTCAGCGGCGTGTGGCGGCGCGGGGTGCGGGTGGTGTGAGCGCGGGGCACGCTCACCGCGCCCCCGCCCGCCACCGCTGCTCACGGCCGTCGGACAGGGCGCGCAGGGACACGCCGTCGCCGTCGTCGGGGGTCACCGCCGTCTCGATGGCGATGGCCGGGCGGATCGTGCCGTCGGGGTCGACGGTGAAGCGGAGGTTCTCGCCGTTGCGGCCGTGGACCGAGTCGCACTCCCAGATGCCCACGCCCCGGTCGACCGAGCCCCGGCTGTCCAGGCAGAAGTCGTCGTCGGCCGCCGAGCGGAGCACGCCCAGGGAGGCGTCGACGCTCCAGCGCTGGGTCGCGGAGGAGTCGCAGGGGGCCGTGACGACGTCGGTGCCCTTCGCCAGGTCGCCGTCGCGGATGTCCAGGCAACGGCCCGTGGCGAGGTTGACCACCTGGGCGTAGGAGGCGCCCGGCGGGGCGGGCGGGGGCGTCGGACTCGGGCTCTCGCGGCGGGGCGGCGCCGACGTCGGGCGGTGCGACGCCGGGGAGGGGGAGGGGCGCCCGGACGTGGCGGACGGGGACGGGGAAGGGGGGTGTGACGGGGGGAGCGAGACCGTCGCCGTCACCGTCACCGGGGAGGGTGCGGGGGTCGCCGCCGCCGGGCGGCGGTCGGTGGAGTGCGCGGTGCCGAACAGGAAGACCAGCAGCGGGGTCAACGCCACGCCCAGGGCCGCCGAGCCCAGCAGGACGCGGCCCCGGGGCGGCCGGCCCGCCGTGCCGGCGGCCGCGGGCACGGCGGCGGGTGCGGGGCGCTCGTCCCCGCGCAGGTACGCCGTTCCGCGCCACGGCAGCAGACCCTCGGCCAGGGTCTGCCGGGGCGCGTCCCGCAGCGCCCGCAGCTCCTCGAACGCGGCCGTGCAGTGCGGGCAGCGCGCCATGTGGGTGTCCAGGTCGGCGCTGCGGCGCGGGGCGTCCGGCCGTACCGCCTCCTCGATCAGCCGCCGGAAGTCCGCGCAGCGCGGGTCCTCGGAGGCGGCCAGCCGGTGCCGCAGACAGGCCTGGGCCAGGGCGGTGAGGGCCCGCGGGGTGTCGTGGGAGACGTCCGTCCGGCCGAGGCCGAGGAAGGCGGCCGTGCGCTCCTCCGGCTCCGCTTCGAGGACGCCGTACCAGAGCAGCCCCTGGGCGCGGGACGGCAGTGACCGGAAGGCCGGGAGCAGGGGCGGGGTCGGACCCTCGGGCTGGCCGGCCGTGGTCAGCACCAGCAGCAGGCCGGGGTCGACGCCGGCGGAGCGTTCGTCGCGCGCCCAGTCGGCCGCCAGCCGCACGGTGAGCAGCAGCAGCCGGTGGCGCAGGGGGAGGGGCGGTTCGACACCCCGGGCCGTCTCGCGGGCCGCCGTGGTGAACGTCTCCGCCGCCAGCCGGCGGGCCGCGGACCCGCTCGCCGCGCACAGCCGGGCGTAGGCGAGGACCGCCGGGTGGTGCCGGCGGCGCAGCTCCTGCAACGCCGGGTAGGCCGTGGGCGTGGGGGAGCGCAGCAGTTCGGTCAGCCGTGCGTCCGGCGCGTCGTCGTGGTCCCCCTCAGCCATGCAACACCCTCCGTCCCGAGAAGGCCGCTGACATACCAGCCAGTTTGGGGACCCATAGTGGTGGACGGTGGCGGTCGCGGAAAGAGGTTTCTGTGAGGAACCGCATAACGGTTGGGCCGCCGGGCACCCGGCACATCGGTGGAGTGCGCGGCGGGGACGGCGGAGCGGCCCGGCGTTCCGGCCGGGCCGCTCACCGCAGTGCGGGGGGGTCGCGGGCGGAGGTCACTCCTCCAGCGTCAGCCCCTTGCGCAGCCGTACCAGCGTGCGCGACAGCAGCCGGGACACGTGCATCTGGGAGATGCCGAGTTCCTCGCCGATCTCCGACTGCGTCATGTTCGCCACGAACCGCAGGGAGAGGATCTTGCGGTCCCGGGGCGCGAGTTCGGCGATCAGCGGCTTGAGCGACTCGATGTACTCGATGCCCTCGAGGCCGTGGTCCTCGTACCCGATGCGGTCCGCGAGCGCGCCCTCGGACTCGTCCTCCTCCGGCTGGGCGTCCAGCGAGGAGGCGGTGTAGGCGTTCGAGGCGGCCATGCCCTCGACGACCTCGTCCTTGGAGATGCCGAGCCGCTCGGCCAGTTCCGCGACCGTGGGGGCGCGGTCCAGCTGCTGCGCCAGCTCGTCGCCGGCCTTGGCCAGGTCGAGCCGCAGCTCCTGGAGCCGGCGCGGAACGCGCACGGACCACGAGGTGTCACGGAAGAACCGCTTGATCTCGCCGATGATGGTCGGCATCGCGAAGGTGGGGAACTCGACGCCGCGCGAGAGTTCGAACCGGTCGATCGCCTTGATCAGGCCGATGGTGCCGACCTGGATGATGTCCTCCATCGGTTCGCTGCGGGAGCGGAAGCGGGAGGCGGCGAACTTGACGAGCGCGAGGTTGAGCTCGACGAGGGTGTTGCGGACGTACGCGTGCTCGTGCGTCCCCTCCTCCAGCGACTCCAGGCGCTCGAAGAGGGTCTTGGACAGGGCCCGCGCGTCGACCGGGGCGATCTCGTCGTACGGGGGGATCTCCGGGAGTCCCTCGAAGGGATCGAGGGGGTCGATGGGATGATCCAGTTGTTCCGGTGGGGGTGTCGACGTCGCGGTCGGGGTAGGCGATGCGTCGAGCCGGGGTGACATGGGTGTCCTCCATCGTTCTCGGCATATGGCTGCCGAAGCCAGTACGTGCACTGCGGTGTGCGGCGCCTCCGAAGCCGGCGTGTAGGTCTGTGTGTCCTTACTAGCCCTACCCGCTGCACCGAGCGAGTCGCAAGTGCGTTCTGTAGCTATATGTCCGTTTCTGTGCGGATGTTCGGGTGTCGGAGTGCGCATGGAAGGCGTAATGTTCGAGGGCATCAGCAGCCACGACCTCGGGAGAGAGACGGCATGGACCACGGGACGGTCGGCAGCGCACAGTCGGGCCGGCTTCTGGTGGAGGTGCGGGAAGAGGGCTCCAGCGCCGTAGTGACACCGGCGGGTGAGCTCGACCACCACACCGCCGATCTTTTGCGTGAGCCCCTCGACGACCTCTTGGACAAGGGCTTCACGCGGCTTGTCGTGGACTGCTCACGCCTGGAGTTCTGCGACTCCACAGGGCTGAACGTCCTGCTCGGCGCCCGCCTGAAGGCCGAGGCGGCCGGGGGCGGGGTCCATCTGGCAGGGATGCTGCCGGTGGTCGCCCGCGTGTTCGAGATCACCGGGGCCGAGGCGGTCTTCACCGTCCACGACTCCCTGGAGGCGGCCCTGGCCGACGGTGCCGACTGACCCGGCGCCCCGGTGTCCGGTCCGTCGCGGCTTCCCATGGGAGTTACACACATCCTGCCCGAAACGGGGGGTGTTCCGCCGGATCGGCCGGGCAGGAGTGGGCAGAAGAAAGCGGGAGGCGTTCCGCCGACTGCCGGCCACCGGCGCCGGTGGCCGGCAGTCGGTCACCGGAAATCCCGGAGGCGGGCGGGCGCCCTGGACGGAGCGTGCGTCCGGCGGACGGGCGGGTACGGATGACCGGCCGGGCGGCGTGCGGACGACCACCGGGCGGTGTGCGGACGGCGTTCGGACGGCGTTCGGACTTCCGGCCGGACGGCACCCGGGGTGCCGACGGAGGCCAGGCCTCCGACATGACCGACCGGCCGGAGACCACCGGCCGGACTTTTGACCGGATTATTGAATCGTGAACTGGTGAATCGGTGAGGTGAAGCGCTGATGAGCACCACCCGGCCTTACTCGCCGGGCGACCGCGGCCCGGAGCCCAGCGGCGCTTCCGGGGCGTCCGAGGGGGCTGCGTCGACCGTCGGCGCGGCCACGGGGGCAGCCGCGCCGTCCGTGCCGTCCGGGCCGCCGGGCCCGGCCGACGGCACTCAGCAGACCCGGGGCCGGCAGGTCCGCAGGCTGCGCCTGGAAGGGGAGAGCGGGGTCGTCCCGCTCGCCCGCGACTTCACCCGCCAGGCGCTGTACGCGTGGGGCTGGCTGCCCGCCGCCACCGCCGACCAGCGGGCCGCCGCCGAGGACGTGCTGCTCGTGGTCTCCGAACTGGTGACCAACGCCTGCCTGCACGCCGAGGGCCCCGACGAACTGATCCTCGCCTGCGACAACAAGGTGATCCGGCTGGAGGTCTCCGACCGGGGCCCCGGGGAGCCGGCCCCGCGCACCCCGCACCGTGCCGGCCGGCCCGGCGGGCACGGCATGTTCATCGTGCAGCGGCTGTGCCTGGACTGGGGCGTGGTCCGCGCCCCCGGCACGCCGGGCAAGACGGTCTGGGCGGAGCTGGGCGCTCCCGCCTGAACGCCGGCGGAGGCCGTCCGGGTCCCCGCCTTCCCTCCGGCACCGCCCGGCGCACGCCGGATCACCACGACTCCGGCGTGTGACGCGTCTTCCTTCCTGGCCGGCTCGGCGGTGCTGCCGGCACCCACGCCGACGTCGTCGAGGTCGGCTACCGCTGTCCGACGCCGGCCGGCGACAAGGGCGTCATCGCCCGCGCGGTTCGCGAAGGGTGCTGGGCGGCGCCGGCAAGGGCACACTGCTGCGGAGGGGCCGACGAACGCGAGCCCCGTCAGATCCGGCCACCCTCATCGAGATCCCCGACCCCACCGGTACCTCGGCGCCGTCTCCCTCACCCCGGACCCGACGGAGCGGCCGGGCGCACGTGGGCGTCCGGCGGGTCCCGGGGCTCCGCCACGACCGGCGCCGGCGCCCACAGGGCCCGGGCCTGGACGGTGCTGCCAGGGCGCAGGACGCGGCAGCCGGCCAAGGGGCGCGGGGCGTTCAGCGCCCGCGCGAAGAGGGCCGCCACACCCACCCGGGTGTGGCGGCCCTCCAGGCCAAGGCCCCGTGGACTCAGTGCACGTCGCCCATCATCTTCTTCACCTTGCCGCGGTACATCCACACCGCGACGCCCGCGAGCACGGCGAGCACGGCCTCCAGGGCGACGAAGCCCATCTTGTCGAGGTTGACGCCACCGACGGCCGGGTTCGACAGCAGGGCGGTGACGGAGTCGCCCGCGGTCACCGCGAGGAACCAGACGCCCATCATCTGCGAGGCGTACTTCTTCGGCGCCATCTTCGTCGTCACCGACAGACCCACCGGCGACAGCGTCAGCTCACCGACGGTCTGCGCGAAGTAGATCGCGACCAGCCACAGCGCCGCGGCCTTGTGACCGCCCTCGGCGATCGACAGCGGGGCGAGGAAGACGAAGAAGGACGCGCCGACCAGCACCAGACCGGAGGAGAACTTCACGATCGTGCTGGGCTCCTTGCCCCGCTTGTTCAGCCACAGCCACAGCCAGGCGAAGACCGGCGCGAGGGCCATGATCATGACCGGGTTGACCGACTGGTACCAGGAGACCGGGAACTCCCAGCCGAAGATGGTGTTGTCGGCGCTCTTCTCGGCGAACAGCGAGAGGGTGGAGCCGCCCTGGTCGTAGATCATCCAGAAGACGGCGGCGGCCACGAAGAACCAGATGTACGCGGACACCTTGGAGCGCTCGGCGGGCTCCAGGTCCTTGTCGCGCAGGATCCGGGAGATGACCAGGATCGGCACGATCAGGCCGATGAGGGTGAGCGGGATCAGCGCCCAGTTCAGGGTGAAGTGGCCGGTGCCGCCGACGATGCCGTAGAAGACCACGGCGACGGCCAGCCAGATCAGGCCCTTGCGCAGGGTGGACGCCTTCTCGGCGGGCGTCAGCGGGGTGGGGACCTCGCTGCTCCTGGCGTCCAGGTGGCGGCCGCCGAGCAGGTACTGGGCGAGACCCAGCGCCATGCCGAGCGCGGCCAGCGCGAAGCCCAGGTGCCAGTTGACGTTCTCACCGACGGTGCCGATGACCAGCGGGGCGACGAAGGCACCGAGGTTGATGCCGATGTAGAAGAGCGTGAAGCCACCGTCCCGGCGCGGGTCCTGCGGACCGTCGTAGAGGTGGCCGACCATCGTGGAGATGTTGGCCTTCAGCAGACCGGAGCCGATGGCGACGAGGACCAGGCCGACGAAGAAGCTCGCGGCGGCGGGCAGCGCCAGGCACAGGTGACCGAGCATGATGACCAGGCCCGCGACGGCGACCGTCTTGCGGGGGCCGAGGACGCGGTCGGCGAACCAGCCGCCGGGCAGGGCCAGCAGGTACACGAGCGACAGGTACACGGAGTAGATCGCCGTCGCCGTGCCCGCGCTCAGGTGCAGGCCACCCGGGGCCACCAGGTACAGCGGGAGAAGGGCCCTCATGCCGTAGTAGGAGAAGCGCTCCCACATCTCGGTCATGAAGAGAGTGGCCAGTCCGCGGGGGTGGCCGAAGAAGGTCTTCTCGGAACCGGGGGTGCCCGGTCGGGCCGAGTCCTTCGTCAGGCTGGACGCCATGGTCGTTCCTTGCTGGTCGGGGCGTGCGGTGGGGCTCCCCCCGGCTCTGGCGAAGCCGAGAGCCGGGGAGTTGCGCGCCCGAGAGGGTGTCGGCCGGCACCGGCGGGGTCGGCCGCCCACCCCCACGCCCAGGGGGAGTCCGCCCCGGATCGCGGAGCGGCGGACGGCGACCACCGGGATCCACGCCCCCGACGCGTCGCTGCGTCCGGAGCCCGGCCAGAGGTCGTTCCTTTCAAGGCTGGTCTCGGCCAGCCCGCACACAAAGAAGACCCTCAGCGTCACATGCGCGCCAAAGGTCCCCGGTGTACTACAGGCGTTCAGGTCACCATACGGCAGGACACCGCCGGATATGGAAGGACTTGAGACGCGGATCACAGGTGTCGCGGGAACCACGGAACCTGATTCGAAGGTCTCTCCTACGATCGCATCTCCAGGTCAATGGTTCGTACCAGCAGCATACGAAGGTAAGAAGCCCGGGTGCCGATCACACCCCGGCACCGCACGCGGGCGGTCTACCATCACCTCATGACCCGTGTACTGCTCGCCGAGGACGACGCGTCCATCTCGGAGCCGCTGGCCCGCGCCCTGCGCCGGGAAGGTTACGAGGTCGAGGTGCGCGAGGACGGACCCGCCGCGCTCGACGCCGGAATGCAGGGCGGCGTGGACCTGGTCGTGCTGGACCTCGGCCTGCCCGGCATGGACGGCCTGGAGGTCGCCCGCCGGCTGCGCTCCGACGGTCACACCGTGCCGATCCTCATCCTGACCGCGCGGGCCGACGAGGTGGACACCGTCGTCGGTCTGGACGCGGGCGCCGACGACTACGTCACCAAGCCGTTCCGGCTCGCCGAACTGCTCGCCCGGGTGCGCGCCCTGCTCCGGCGCGGCGCCGCCGAACCGCAGCAGCCGCCGGCCACGCACGGGGTGCGGATCGACGTCGAGTCGCACCGGGCCTGGATGGGCGACGAGGAACTCCAGCTGACCGCCAAGGAGTTCGACCTGCTGCGGGTGCTGGTGCGGGACGCGGGCCGGGTGGTGACCCGGGACCAGCTGATGCGCGAGGTCTGGGACACCACGTGGTGGTCGTCCACCAAGACCCTGGACATGCACATCTCCTGGCTGCGCAAGAAGCTGGGCGACGACGCGGCGAACCCCCGGTACATCGCGACGGTGCGTGGCGTGGGCTTCCGGTTCGAGAAGAGCTGAGTCCGGGCCCCAGCGAGCACCCCAGGTAACGGAGCATGCGCCGACGTCTCATCCAGTCCACTCTCGCCGTCGTCCTCGTGGTGATCGCGGTCTTCGGCGTGTCCCTGGTGATCGTCGAGACACGGACGATCAGCAACAGCGCCCAGGAACGGGTGGAGTCGGAGGCGGTGCGGCTGGCCAGCATCGTGGACAGCCGCATCCTCGCCGCGGAGAACGTCAACGCGGACGTGCTGCGCAACCCGGTCAGCAAGGACCAGTACGCGGTCATCCGGATGCCCGGCAAGCCGCCCATCGAGATCGGCGACAGGCCCGAGGGCGACACCATCCACTCCACCCAGCACGGCGAGGAGGGCGAGACGGTCACCGTGCAGGAGCCGCGCTCCGCGGTGACCCGCGAGGTCGGCCGGACCCTGCTGATCATCGGGCTGGTCGCGCTGCTCGCCGTGGTGGCGGCGGTGCTGCTGGCCGTACGGCAGGCCAACCGGCTCGCCTCCCCGCTGACCGACCTCGCCGAGACCGCCGAACGCCTCGGCTCCGGCGACCCGCGCCCCCGGCACAAGCGGTACGGCGTCCCCGAGCTGGACCGGGTCGCCGACGTGCTGGACGCCTCCGCCGAGCGGATCGGGCGCATGCTGACGGCCGAGCGGCGTCTCGCGGCCGACGCCTCCCACCAGCTCCGTACACCGCTGACCGCGCTGTCCATGCGCCTGGAGGAGATCACCCTCACCGACGACCCGGACACGGTGAAGGAGGAGGCGACCATCGCGCTGACGCAGGTCGAGCGGCTGACGGACGTCGTGCAGCGGCTGCTGACGAACTCGCGGGACCCGCGGACCGGCTCCGCCGTCACCTTCGACCTGGACGAGGTCATCCAGCAGCAGCTCGCCGAGTGGCGGCCCGCCTACCGCAGCGTCGGCCGGGCCATCGTCAGCTCCGGCAAGCGGCACCTCCAGGCGGTCGGCACCCCGGGCGCGGTCGCCCAGGTGCTGGCCGCGCTGATCGAGAACTCGCTGATGCACGGCGGCGGCACCGTCGCCCTGCGCACCCGGGTCACCGGCAACCAGGCCGTGATCGAGGTCACCGACGAGGGGCCGGGGGTGCCGGCCGACCTCGGCGCGCGGATCTTCGAGCGCACGATCAGCGGGCGGAACTCCACGGGGATCGGCCTGGCCGTCGCCCGTGACCTCGCGGAGGCCGACGGCGGACGCCTCGAGCTGCTCCAGGCGCAGCCCCCGGTCTTCGGCCTGTTCCTCTCGCGCACGCCCCCGGCGCGCACCCTGGACGACGACCAGCCGACGGTCCGCTAGGGCCTCTCGCCTGGATCATGCCGGGCTCGCCTGGTCTGACGAAGGACCCTGGGGCGCCACCCGGCCGGCCCGCGCGGCTACGGCACGCGCTGCTTGGGCGCCCGCTTCGCCGGTTCCCGCCCGAGGATCGATTCCGCGCTCGCCACGGTCTCCCGGGCGGGCAGCGCCCGGAACACCCAGGTGCGGTACGACCAGAACCGGAACAGGGTCGCGACGCCGATGCCGACGAACTTGAAGACGTTGCTCTGCAGCGGGCTGTCCCAGCCGAAGCCGTAGGTCGCCAGGTACAGCACGCCGTTCTCGATCACCAGGCCGATCGCGCTGAACAGCAGGAACAGCGTCAGTTCCTTGGTGCGCCCGTTCTTGTCGCGGTCCCGGTACGTCCAGTAGCGGAAGCCGACGTAGTTGAAGACGATGGCCACGACGGTCGCGATGATGCTGGCCCGCACCACCGGGAGGTCCGAGACGTGCCGGACCAGGTTGAACACGCCGAGATTGACGAGGACGCCGGCACCGCCCACGGCACCGAACTTGGCCACCTCGCGTACGAGCCGTTGCAGCCCCGAGGAACGAGGTTCCATGGCTGTGCAGCTCCCGTCGCTAGGTTTCCTCAACCCCGCCATGCTAGCCGGGCGGGCCCGCCGCTGCCCGTGGACCGGGCCACGCTGTGGAAACGGGTCGGGAAGAGGCGGGGAAGCACCGGGTAAGAGTCCGTGAGAGGGACGCGATCCGGCCGCCGCCGCGTGGCCGATACGCTAGGGGTGTGACGTTCCCGGTAGTCGGCATGGTCGGCGGGGGTCAGCTCGCGCGTATGACGCACGAGGCGGGCATCCCGCTGGGCATCAGGTTCAAGCTCCTCAGTGACACTCCTCAGGATTCCGCGGCGCAGGTCGTGAACGATGTCGTCATCGGCGACTATCGCGACCTCGACACGCTGCGCGAGTTCGCGCGCGGCTGCGACGTGATCACCTTCGACCACGAGCACGTGCCCACCGAGCACCTGCGTGCCCTGGAGGCGGACGGCATTCCCGTGCGCCCCGGGCCGGACGCGCTGGTGCACGCCCAGGACAAGGGGGTGATGCGTGCGAAGCTCGACGCGATCGGCATCCCGTGCCCGCGGCACCGGATCGTGAGCGACCCGGAGGACGTGGTCCGGTTCGCCGAGGAGGGCGACGGCTTCCCGGTCGTCCTCAAGACGGTCCGCGGCGGCTACGACGGCAAGGGCGTGTGGGTCGTGGACGACGCCGAGGAGGCGGCCGAGCCGTTCCGCGCCGGCGTGCCCGTCCTCGCCGAGGAGAAGGTCGACTACGTCCGCGAGCTGGCCGCCAACGTCGTACGCTCCCCGCACGGCCAGGCCGTCGCCTACCCGGTGGTGGAGTCGCAGCAGGTCAACGGCGTCTGCGACACGGTCATAGCCCCCGCGCCCGACCTGGACGAGGACCTGGCGCTGCACGCCGAGCGGCTGGCGCTGACCATCGCCAAGGAACTCGGCGTCGTCGGGCACCTCGCCGTCGAGCTGTTCCAGACCCGCGACGGCCGCATCCTCGTCAACGAACTGGCCATGCGCCCGCACAACTCCGGCCACTGGAGCATGGACGGCGCGATCACCTCGCAGTTCGCCAACCACGTCCGCGCGGTCCTCGACCTGCCGCTGGGCGACCCGCGCCCGCGCGCCAAGTGGACCGTGATGGTCAACGTCCTGGGGGGCGACTTCCCGGACATGTACTCCGCGTACTTGCACTGCATGGCCCGCGACCCCAAGCTCAAGATCCACATGTACGGCAAGGACGTGAAGCCGGGCCGCAAGGTCGGACACGTCAACACCTACGGCGACGACCTGGACGACGTGCTGGAGCGCGCGCGTCACGCAGCCGGCTACCTGAGAGGCACCATCACCGAATGAGCCCCGTTGTTGGCATCGTCATGGGGTCGGACTCCGACTGGCCCGTCATGGAAGCCGCCGCCAAGGCCCTGGACGAGTTCGAGATCCCCTACGAGGTCGACGTCGTCTCCGCGCACCGCATGCCCCGCGAGATGGTCACGTACGGCGAGCAGGCCGCCGACCGCGGCCTGAAGGTGATCATCGCGGGTGCGGGCGGCGCCGCCCACCTGCCCGGCATGCTCGCCTCCGTGACCCCGCTGCCGGTCATCGGCGTGCCGGTGCCGCTGAAGTACCTGGACGGCATGGACTCCCTGCTCTCCATCGTGCAGATGCCGGCCGGTGTCCCGGTCGCCACGGTCTCCGTCGCCGGTGCCCGCAACGCCGGTCTCCTGGCCGCCCGCATCCTCGCCGCGCACGACGAGGAGCTGCTGCACCGGATGCGCGACTTCCAGCAGGACCTCAACGACCAGGCCACCGAGAAGGGCAAGCGGCTGCGCTCCAAGGTCGAGGGCGCGGGCAGCGGCTTCGGCTTCGGGAAGTGACCGCCGTGGCCGCCCTGGACGAAGCACACGCGCTGCTGCGCGAGTTCCCCGTGGTCGACGGGCACAACGACCTGCCCTGGGCGCTGCGCGAGCAGGTGGGCTACGACCTGGACGCCCTGGACATCGCCGGTGACCGGCGCGAGCGGCTGCACACCGACCTGCCGCGGCTGCGCGCGGGCGGGGTCGGCGCCCAGTACTGGTCGGTGTACGTGCCGTGCGAGCAGCCGGACCCGGTCGCGGCGACGCTGGAGCAGATCGACTGCGTCCGGCAGCTGCTGGCCCGCTACCCCGCCGAGCTGGCGCCCGCGCTGACCGCCGCCGACCTGGAGGAGGCGCGCGGGCAGGGCCGTATCGCCTCTCTCATGGGCGCCGAGGGCGGCCACTCCATCGCCAACTCGATGGGCACCCTGCGCGGCCTGTACGCGCTCGGCGTGCGCTACATGACGCTCACCCACAACGACAACGTGGACTGGGCCGACTCCGCGACCGACGAGCCGCGGGTGGGCGGGCTGTCCGCCTTCGGCCGCGAGGTCGTCGCGGAGATGAACCGCCTCGGCATGCTCGTCGACCTGTCCCATGTGGCGGCGACGACGATGCGGGACGCGCTGGACGCCACGTCCGCGCCGGTGATCTTCTCCCACTCCTCCTCGCGCGCGGTGTGCGACCACCCCCGCAACATCCCCGACGACGTCCTGGAACGCCTGCCCGCCAACGGCGGCGTGGCGATGGTGACGTTCGTGCCCAAGTTCGTGCTCCAGGCCGCCGTCGACTGGACGGCCGCCGCCGGCGAGAACCTGCGCGCCCACGGTCTGCACCCCCTGGACACCAGCCCCGAGGCCATGAAGATCCACCGGGCCTTCGAGGAGCGCACCCCGCGCCCGGTCGCCACGGTGTCCACGGTCGCCGACCACCTGGACCACATGCGCGAGGTCGCCGGCATCGACCATCTGGGCATCGGCGGCGACTACGACGGCACCGCGTTCACCCCGGACGGCCTGAACGACGTCTCCGGCTACCCGAACCTGCTCGCCGAACTGCTGGACCGCGGCTGGTCCAAGGCCGACCTGGCCAAGCTGACCTGGCAGAACGCGGTACGCGTGCTCGGCGCGGCGGAGGACGTCGCCCGGGACCTCCAGGCCACCCGCACGCCGTCCCTCGCCACGATCGAGTCGCTGGACGGCACGCGCGACGGGAACTGACCGGGGGACGCCGGCCCGGCGAAGGGCCGGATCACCGGGCCGGGCGTTCCCGGGACGTCACGGCCGTTCGTCGATCCGGCACAGGCAGAACGGATGCCCGGCCGGGTCGGCGTACACCTGGTAGTCCTTCGTCTCGCGGTCCTCCAGGTCCAGCGGGCGGGCGCCGAGCGCCAGCACTTGCTCGTGCGCCGCGTCGAGGTCCGCCCAGGTCGGCCCCGCGTCGAAGTCGAGGTGGAGCTGCTGGCCGTTGCGGTCCGCGCGCGGCCACTCCGGCGGCGTGTGTCCCTCGGCCCGCTGGAAGGCGATCCGCGGCCCGTCCGGCACCTGGAGCACGACCCAGTCGTCGTCCTCGGGCCGTGGGGTGCCCCCGGCGACCGCCGCGTAGAAGGCGGCCAGCGCGTGCGGATCGGGGCAGTCGAGAACGACGTTGCGGAAACGGGCCACGGACGCCATGGAATCCTCCTCCGGGACGGGTCAGCAGGCGCACAGACAGAACGGGTGCCCCGCCGGGTCGGCGTAGACACGGAAGGTCCGCTCCCGGTCCCGCGTGTCCAGCGGCTTGGCGCCCAGCGCCAGCACGCCCTTCTCCGCCGCGTCCAGGTCCTCCACCACCAGATCCAGGTGGAACTGCTGCGACCGGTCCGCCGCGGGCCACTGCGGCGGCACGAACCCCGGCGCCCGCTGGAAGGCCAGGGCCGTCCCGCCGGGCACCTTCAGGTCCACCCACGCGCTGTCCTCGGGGTCCTCCTCGACCGTGCCGCCCAGCACACCGGCGTAGAAACCGGCCAGCGCGCGCGGGTCGGGACAGTCCAGGACGACGATGTCGAGCTTGGCGAGAGCCATGACTTCCTCCTCGTGGAGTTACCTGTAAGGACGGGTAACCAGTAACGGTTACCGCATGCTCCCGCATCGGAGGTAACGTCACAAGCATGAGCGAGAGATCGGCGGCCCCCGGCGGCCTGGCCCTGGTCGAGTCCCTGGTGAACACCCTGGACATCGAGGCGGGCACGGACGCGCTGGACACGCCGGAGGGCCGCGCCCGCCTCGGGATCACCGAGGACGGGCTGGCCGGGGCCCGGGAGCTGCGCGAGTCGCTGCGGGCCGCGCTGCTCGCGCACGCCGGGCACCCGCCGCACCGCCCGGTGACACCGCTGGGCACCCTGCTGGCCGGGGCCCCGCTGTACGTCGCCGTCGACGGCCACGACGGCTCGGCCCGCCTCGCCCCGGCCGACGCCGGGCCGCTGCTGTCCCGGGTCGCCGCCGCCGTCGCCGAGGCGCTCGTCGCGGGCACCTGGACCCGGCTCAAGGCGTGCGAGGCCGACACCTGCCACTGGGCGTACTACGACCGCAGCCCCGCCGGACGCGGGCGCTGGTGCTCGATGCAGGTGTGCGGGGCGCGCGCGAAGATGCGCCGGTACCGGGCGAAGGGCGCGTGAGCGGCGACGGTTTGGTGCAGAATGCGGACAGACGCCGGTTCGGCCGACTGAGCCTCGGCCGAACCGGCGTCGCCACACGGGCCCCGGCGTGGGGCCCTACGCCTTGGGGCGGCCCATCGCGCGGTACGTCCAGCCGGCCCGGCGCCACAGCTCCGGGTCGAGGGTGTTGCGGCCGTCGAGGATCACCCGGGCCGCCGCCGCCTCGCCGAGCGCCACCGGGTCCAGCTCACGGAACTCCCGCCACTCGGTCAGGTGCAGGACGACGTCGGCGCCCCGGGCGGCCTCCAGCGCGGAACCGGCGTAGCCCAGGGTCGGGAAGACCTTGCGGGCGTTCTCCATGCCCTTCGGGTCGTACACGGTCACCTGACCGCCCTGGAGGTGGATCTGGCCGGCCACGTTCAGCGCGGGCGAGTCGCGGACGTCGTCCGAGTCCGGCTTGAAGGTGGCGCCGAGCACCGCGACCCGCTTGCCGAGGAAGGACCCGCCGCCCAGCGCCTCCCGGGTCATCTCCACCATCTGGCCGCGCCGGCGCATGTTGATCGAGTCGATCTCGCGCAGGAACGTCAGAGCCTGGTCGGCGCCCAGCTCACCCGCCCGGGCCATGAACGCCCGGATGTCCTTGGGCAGGCAGCCACCGCCGAAGCCGATGCCGGCGCGCAGGAACTTGCGGCCGATCCGGTCGTCGTGGCCGATGGCCTCCGCGAGCTTCGCCACGTCACCGCCGGCGGCCTCGCACACCTCCGCCATCGCGTTGATGAACGAGATCTTGGTCGCGAGGAAGGAGTTCGCGGCCGTCTTCACCAGTTCGGCGGTCGGGAAGTCGGTGACCACGAACGGGGCGCCCTCGCCGACCGGGCCGGCGTACACCTCGCGCAGCAGCTTCTCCGCGCGCTCGCTGCGCACGCCGACGACGATCCGGTCCGGGTGCAGGGTGTCCTGGACGGCGAAGCCCTCGCGCAGGAACTCCGGGTTCCAGGCCAGCTCGGCGTCGCCGCCCGCCGGGGCGTGCTCGGCCAGGTAGGCGGCCAGCCGGTCGGCGGAACCCACCGGCACGGTCGACTTGCCGACGACCAGGGCCGGGCCGCGCAGGTGCGGGGCGAGGGAGGCCACGGCGGAGTCGACGTAGCTCATGTCGCAGGCGTACTCGCCGTGCTTCTGCGGGGTGTTCACGCACACGAAGTGCACATCGCCGAAGGCGCCGACCTCGGCCCAGTCCGTGGTGAACCGCAGCCGCCCGGTGGACCCCTCGATCCCGGCCACGTGGCGGCGCAGCAGCTCTTCCAGTCCGGGCTCGTACATCGGGGTCTCGCCGCGCTCCAGCATGGCGATCTTCTCGGGTACGACGTCCAGGCCCAGCACCTCGAAGCCCAGTTCGGCCATGGCCGCGGCGTGCGTGGCGCCGAGGTAACCGGTGCCGATCACGGTGATCTTCAGGCTCATGGGGTGCGCTCCAGCTCCGGTCCGTCGGTCCTGCTCGGTCATGCGGTGCCTGAGCATAGTCGGGCCGCCCCGCGGGCAATTTCCCCGCTGTCACCAAGCTCACGTAGGCGGGTTCACACGGGGGCTCTAAAATTCAGTTACTTAACGGTAATTAGCGTCAGTATCAGTGCGTCTTTGGAGCGTGAGAGACCGTGGCCGGATCGGCTGACTTCGACCTGTACCGCCCGTCCGAGGAGCACGACATGCTCCGGGACGCCGTCCGTTCCCTGGTCGAGGCGAAGATCGCGCCGTACGCCGCGGCGGTGGACGAGGAGGCCCGTTTCCCGCAGGAGGCCCTCGACGCCCTGGTGGCCAACGACCTGCACGCCGTGCACGTCCCCGAGGAGTACGGCGGCGCCGGCGCCGACGCGCTCGCCACGGTCATCGTGATCGAGGAGGTGGCCCGCGCCTGCGTCTCCTCCTCCCTCATCCCCGCCGTGAACAAGCTGGGCTCGCTCCCGGTGATCCTCTCCGGCGGCGAGGAGCTGAAGAAGAAGTACCTGACGCCGCTCGCCAAGGGCGACGCCATGTTCTCGTACTGCCTCTCCGAGCCGGAGGCCGGCTCGGACGCGGCCGGCATGAAGACCAAGGCGGTCCGCGACGGCGACCACTGGGTGCTCAACGGGGTGAAGCGCTGGATCACCAACGCGGGCGTCTCCGAGTACTACACGGTGATGGCCGTGACGGACCCCTCGAAGCGCTCGAAGGGCATCTCCGCCTTCGTCGTGGAGAAGTCGGACGAGGGCGTCTCCTTCGGCGCCCCGGAGAAGAAGCTCGGCATCAAGGGCTCCCCGACCCGCGAGGTCTACTTCGACAACGTCCGCATCCCCGCCGACCGCATGATCGGCGAGGAGGGCACCGGCTTCATGACGGCCATGAAGACCCTCGACCACACCCGCATCACCATCGCCGCCCAGGCCCTCGGCTGCGCCCAGGGCGCCCTGGACTACGCCAAGGGCTACGTCCAGGAGCGCAAGCAGTTCGGCAAGCCGATCGCCGACTTCCAGGGCATCCAGTTCATGCTCGCCGACATGTCCATGAAGATCTCGGCGGCCCGCGCCCTCACCTACCAGGCCGCCGCCGCCTCCGAGCGCGGCGACGCCGACCTCACCTACCTGGGCGCCGCCGCCAAGTGCTTCGCCTCCGACGTCGCCATGGAGGTCACCACCGACGCCGTCCAGCTCCTCGGCGGCTACGGCTACACCCGTGACTACCCGGTGGAGCGCATGATGCGCGACGCCAAGATCACGCAGATCTACGAGGGCACGAACCAGGTCCAGCGCATCGTCATGGCCCGCAACCTGCCGTAATCCGACATGCGGGACACCGCTCCCCGGCGTACTACGGAAGCACACGGGACCCCTCCCGGGTCCCACCTGCCTCCGTGGAGGAGCCATGACCCAGTCCCAGTCCGGAATGATGCCCGCCCTCACGCAGCAGATGCAGGACTGCATCGACGCCTGCATGAACTGCCACAACATCTGCGAGGAGGCCATGAGCTCCTGCATGCAGCAGGGCGGCCAGGCGCAGATGCAGATCATGCGCGCGCTCATGGACTGCTCCGAGACGACCCGGATGTGCGCCGACATGATGATGCGGCGCTCGCCCATGGCCGGCGAGATGTGCGCCGTCTGCGCGCGGGCCTGTGACATGTGCGCCGAGGCGTGTATGTCCATGCCCGACGACCAGATGATGATGCGCTGCGCCGAGGCGTGTCGCCGCTGCGCGGAGACCTGCCGGGCGATGGCGGGCGCCAGCATGTGAGCCACCCCCGGCATGGCCGAGGGCACCCCGCGGGGTGCCCTCGGACCGGTGCGTGACGGCCTCAGTTGCCGGAGACGGTGACCTTCTCGTCGTTGTTCAGCTCGTTGACCAGGGTCTTCACCTTGGCCTTGTCCCAGACGAGGTTGCCGCCCACGGAGCCGGAGATCGGCATGTTCATCGAGGTGCCGTCACCGCCGCTGACGCCCTTCATCGCCCAGAACATCGAGCCCAGGTCCCACAGCGACATGTCCTTGTCGACGATCAGGGAGTCCAGGCCCGCGCCCATGGTCGGGTAGAACTTGAACGGGTTGAGGATCGTCGACGGGGTCGCCACCTGGTGGGCCAGCGCGGCCAGGAACTTCTGCTGGTTCTTGGTGCGCTGGAGGTCGGACGCGGCGAACGCGTGCCGGGTACGGACGAACGCGAGCGCCTGCTGGCCGTTCAGGATCTGCTTGCCGGCCTTGAAGTCGGCGCCCGACCACTTGTCCTTGAAGCCCTTGTCGATGGTGATGTCGACGCCGCCCACCGCGTCCACGATGCTGGCGAAGCCCTGGAAGCCGATCTCGACGTAGTGGTCGATGCGCAGCCCGGTGTTGGCCTCGATCGTGCGGACGAGCAGCGTCGGCCCGTCCTCGGCGTAGGTGGCGTTCAGCTTGGTGTGCCGCCCCTGCGCCGGGTAGGTCTTCCCGGACGTCGAGCCCTGGTACGACGGGACCACCACGTCCGAGTCGCGCGGCAGCGAGATCAGCGTGTCGCCGTTGCCGCCGACGTGCAGGATCATCATCGAGTCCGTGCGCTTGCCCTCGGCGCCGCCGGTGTGCAGCTTCTTCTCGTCCTCCTTGGACAGGCCCTCACGGCTGTCCGAGCCGACGATCAGGTAGTTCGTGCCGTCGCCGCCCTCCGGCCGGTCGATGACCTTCGACAGGTCCACCTCGCGGCGCAGCTTGGAGTCGGCCCAGAAGTAGGTCGCGATCGAGGTGACGACCAGCACGGTCGCCAGGGTGATCGCCGTCCACTTGATGCGGCGCCGCCAGTTCGGCGCGGGGCGCGGTGCCCGGGTGGGCGCCCCCGCCGTGCCGCCCGGGCCCCGGCCGCCGGAGCCGCCGTAGACCTGGCCGGTGTTGTAGCCGCTGTCGTAGTCGCCGTAGCCGGCGCCCTCCTCGTGCCCCTGGCCGTCGACGTACGACGGCTGCCGCGGCACACCGGCCCCGTACGGCGGCGCCGCCGGGCCGGGGTCGCCGTACGCCGAGCGCGGTCCGGGCGGTACCGCCGGGCCGCGCTGCACCTGACGCATCACGCGGGCCCCCTCCGGCTGTGCGCCGGCACTGCCGCGTCCGTAGCGCGGGCCGCGGTTGTCGTCGGACCATCCCTCGGGCCAGTCATTCATGCGCCCCAGTGTGCAGGGCCCGGCCATGTGCTCGACAAGGGATGTGGGGAAATCAGGGCCTCGCTGTTGCGAACCCGACACAAAGTCCGCGAAAGAGGCTTCGGCATAAGGTAGGGGGCATGACAGACCAGGTCACGGACACGGATCCGGCGATGGAACCGGACATCCCGGGCAAGCCCACGTCCGCCTCGCGCACCACCCTCAGCCACATCATGACCCACAACGACACCAACCTGCTGGGGACCGTGCACGGTGGCGTGATCATGAAGCTCGTCGACGACGCGGCGGGCGCCGTGGCGGGCCGGCACTCCGGCGGTCCCGCCGTCACCGCGTCCATGGACGAGATGGTGTTCCTCGAGCCGGTCCGCGTCGGCGACCTGGTCCACGTCAAGGCGCAGGTGAACTGGACCGGCCGGACCTCGATGGAGATCGGCGTCCGGGTCCTCGCCGAGCGCTGGAACGAGTCGGACCCGGCCACCCAGGTGGGCTCCGCCTACCTGGTCTTCACGGCCGTCGACGCCGACGGCAAGCCGCGCCGGGTGCCGCCGGTGATACCCGAGACCGACCGCGACCGCCGCCGCTACCAGGAGGCCCAGATCCGCCGCACCCACCGCCTGGCCCGCCGCCGGGCGATCAGGGAGCTGCGCGAGAAGCGGGCCGCGGAGGGCTTCGAGGACTGAGGACCGGTCCAGGCAGGACTGGAGACGGCCTCAGCAGGTGACCTCGTTGCCCCGCACGACACTCTGCTCCGGCTGCGCCGGGTCGTCGAACCGCACCTTCCGCACGTTCGTGAACTCCGCCCCGGCCGTCACCTTCAGCAGCGGTCCCTGGCCCGGCACGGCCCGCAGCTCGCTGCCCGGCAGCGCCGCGGCCAGGGACCGGGCGGAGCGGTCCCAGCGGGGGTCGTAGAAGACGACCGTGCGCGCCACCCGGGCGGGCGCGGTCACCGGCCGGCGGGTGGTGGCGAAGCCGGTCGCCGCGAGCTCCGCGTCGACGCGCTTGGCCAGCCCCACGGTGCCGCTGCCGTTCGCCACCTGGACCCGGATGGTGTCCGGGGACACCTCCACCGGCACCGGGGTGCGTGCCGGGTCACGGCGCGGCTGCTCCCCGGCGAGCGACTTGTCGTCCCGCAGCGCCCCGAACAGCCGCTCCGCCTTGGCCGGGTCCCACTTCAGGGTCGAGCCGATGCCCTTGACCGGGTAGTCCATCCGGCCGATCGGGACGGTGGTGAACTCCGACGAGGACGGCGAGAAGTTCCGCATCGCGCGGCCGAGGTCGAGCAGTTCGTCGGTGCCGAAGCCCGCGTCGGCGCGGACGGAGCCGAGCACCGCCCGGGTCACGTCCCGGAACCGCATCGGGTTCAGCAGCACCCCGGAGGAGGTCGCCTTGTCCAGCAGGGCGGCCAGGAACCGCTGCTGCCGCTTCATCCGGCCCAGGTCGCTGGCCGCGTCGACGTGCCGGGCCCGTACGTACTGCAGCGCCTGCCCGCCCCGGAGGGTGTAGGTGCCGGGCGCGAGGTCGAGCCCGGTGTACCGGTCCTTCAGCGGCGTGGGCGTGCACACCTTGACCCCGCCGAGCACGTCCACGGTCTTCATGAAGCTGGTGAAGTCGACCTCCAGATAGTGGTCGATCTTCACGTGGGTCATGCTCTCGACCGTGCGGATGGTCAGCTGGGGCCCGCCCTCGGCGTAGGCCGCGTTGAGCCTGACCGGGTGCGGACCGTGCCGTTGCCCCGTGTTCTGGTCGACGTGCGCGGGCATCTCGGCGTAGGAGTCGCGCGGCAGGCTGACCACGGTGGCCCGCTCCCGGTCTTCCGCGATGTGCACGATCATCATGGTGTCGGTGCAGTGACAGGGGGCCCCGCCCAGCCGGTAGGCCCGCCGGTCCGCCTCGCTGAGCTTGTCGCGGCCGTCGGTGCCGACCAGCAGGACGTTCATGCCGTGCCCGGCCCGGGGCCGGTTCTTCATGTCCTTGAAGGCGTCGATCCGGGCGATGCCCGCGTCCAGGCTGGCGACCACCGCGTGCCCGATCCCGGCGGAGGCGAGCACCACGACCGACAGCGTGGTGACCGCCCGCATGGCCCAGCGGGGCCGCCGCGGCGGCCGGACCGTCCGTACCTGCCGCTCGGGCGGGCGCGGCACCCGGCGGGGCGGCCGCGGGCGGCGCTGCGGGCTGGGAGCCCCTCCCACGCTTCTGGTGGTGGAGGAGGGGGACCGGGGCGGGCTGGGCAAAGGGGACACCTCCGGACGAGGCCGTACGTGGGATCCGTGAGCACAGTAGGCCGATACGATCTCCAGCCCGCGCCGCAGGCCCGGCGGCGCGCACCCGTATCCCCCGTTCGCGGTAACGTGAGGCCCCTATGAACGCCAAGCCCGACGTGCGGCTCCCCGCAGTGTCCGTGATCATGCCCGTCCTCAACGAGGAGCGGCATCTGCGCGGGGCCGTCCAAGCGATCCTCGCGCAGGAGTACGCCGGCGAGATGGAGGTCGTGATCGCCCTCGGTCCGTCCACGGACCGCACGGACGAGATCGCCGCCGAGCTGGTCGCCGAAGACCCGCGCGTGCACACCGTCCCGAACCCCACCGGCCGCACGCCCGCGGCGCTGAACGCGGCGATCAAGGCCTCCCGGCACCCGATCGTGGTCCGCGTCGACGGCCACGGCATGCTCTCGCCGAACTACATCGCGACCGCCGTACGGCTCCTGGAGGAGACCGGCGCGCAGAACGTCGGCGGCATCATGCACGCCGAGGGCGAGACCGACTGGGAGCACGCGGTGGCCGCCGCGATGACCTCGAAGATCGGCGTCGGCAACGCGGCGTTCCACACCGGCGGCCAGGCCGGCCCCGCCGAGACGGTCTACCTCGGCGTCTTCCGCCGCGAGGCGCTGGAGCAGCAGGGCGGCTACAACGAGGAGTTCATCCGCGCCCAGGACTGGGAGCTGAACTTCCGCATCCGTGAGGCGGGCGGGCTCATCTGGTTCTCGCCCGAGCTGAGGGTGTCGTACCGGCCGCGGCCGTCGGTGCGGGCGCTGGCCAAGCAGTACAAGGACTACGGCCGCTGGCGGCACGTCGTCGCCCGCTACCACTCCGGCTCGATCAACCTGCGCTACCTGGCGCCGCCCACGGCGGTGTGCGCGATAGCCGCGGGCCTGGTCGTCGGCGCCGCGCTGACCCCGTGGGGCTTCGTGATCCCCGGTGGCTACCTGGCCGCGATCGTCGCGGGCTCCCTCCCGGCCGGCAGGGGGCTGCCGGCGAAGGCCCGGCTGCAGATCCCGGTGGCCCTCGCCACCATGCACATGTCGTGGGGCTGGGGCTTCCTGACCAGTCCGAAGTCCCTGGCGAAGAGGGTCATCGCCTCCCGGCGGCCCGCGGTCGTGGACGCCGCCGCCTGACGCACGCACGAAGGGGCCCCTCCCGGCGCGGGAGGGGCCCCTTCGTTGCGTGCCGGGACGTCGCTACCACTGATAGGGGCCGTACACGTCCATGCAGTCCCCCTTGTCCGAGGCGTTGACGGCGTCGGTGCCCTCGGGCAGGTCGCCCGCCTTCGGCGCGGACTGCTTGGGGTAGCCGCTGCCCGAGCGCCAGTCCGCGCCGACGACGACGGTGACCCCCGACACGTCGGTCGACTTCTTGACCGCGCTCATCGGGATGCCCAGCGCCTTGGCCACCGCCTGGGCGTCACCCTCCAGGTCCGCGCTCGGGTACCGCACCACCGTCTTGTCCTCGGCCAGGCTCCCGGAGGTGTCGGCCTGCGCCCGTGTGTAGCCCTTCTGCACGAGCACCTGGCCGATCGCCGACGCCCGCTGCTGCACCGGGGCCTCGGTGTCGGTACGGGTGGCGTTCTGCACCAGCACCCCGAGCCGGCCCGGGTCGAGCGAGGGCTTCCTGGCGGGCTCGTCGTCGCCCGTGTCCTTCTTCGGCCCGGACTCCCCGCCGTTCTTGTCGAGCGGCACGTCGTCCTGGAGCATCCGCCACACCTTGGCGGCCTTGTCGTCGTCGGGTACGACGTGGTTGTCCGGGTCGTGCGGGTCGGGGATGTTGGGCATCGTCAGGCTGGTGATGCGGTCGGTCGGCACCGACTTCATCTCCATGCCCAGGTCGTACAGCTTCTTGACCGTGCCGATCTCCTCCGAGACCTTGAGGGACTTGGTGGCCGCGTCGGCCAGGTCCATCAGCCGGCCGGTGTCGGTGAACACGTTCTGCTGCTTCAGCGTGCGGACCATCGAGTTCAGGTACATGTGCTGGGCGCGGGCCCGCATCAGGTCGCTGCCCCAGGCGTGCCGGGTGCGCAGCCACTGGAGTGCCTTCTCGCCCTTCACCTTGTGCGAGCCCCTGGTCAGCTTCAGACCGGAGCCGCCGCGCTGACGGGGCGTGGAGTGGTCCCAGACGTTCTGCTTCACGCACACCTCGACGCCCCCGATGGCGTCCGCCATCCGCACCACGCCCGCGAAGTCGATCGTCATCCAGTGGTCGATGTAGACCCCGGTGAGGTTCTCCCAGGTGAGCAGGGTGCAGCCGGCCCCACCGCGGGCCAGGCTGACGTTGATGATGTCGTTCGTCGCCGGATAGACGTGGTCGGTCTTGGGGTCCGTGCACTCGGGGATGTCCACCCGGGTGTCCCGCGGGATGCTCACCATGGCGGCGCTCTTGCGGTCCGCCGAGAGGTGGATGAGCATCTGCACGTCACCGAGCGGCGGGTCGCCGACGTGGTCCTTGCTGCCGCCGAGCTTCAGGTTCTCCTTGGAGTTCCGGCTGTCGGAGCCGATCAGCAGGATGTTCAGTGGGGTCTGGCCGGCCGCGTTCGGGCGGGTCCGGTGCGCCTTGGAGTCGTCGCCGTTGGCCCGCTTGCCCTTCTGGATGTTGCTGTTGAGATGCTGGTAGTAGAGGTATCCGGCACCGGCCGTGCCGAGTATCACCACCGCCAGCACGGTGGCCGACCAGCGCAGCACGCGCCGTCTGCGCCGCCGCGCGGTCTTCGGACCGCCCGCCCGCCGTCCGCCGCCGCGCCCGCCGCCGTGCCGGCCGGAACGCGCCGGCGCGTCCGAGTTCCTCGGCGCGAGCGACTTCGTGTCCTCGACCGCCGGAGCCTCCCCGCGCACCTCGCTCTGCGCCAAACTCCCTGCCCTCCCCACCCTTGCGCCAAGCAACGGGCCCGTCCCGCGTCCGGTTAGACGCTTGACGGGCCCCTAGGGTTACCTACGCGGCGCACTTCACCTTGTCTGCCGTCGACTTGTCGACGTCCGGGGCCTTCGTCGGCGCCGTCAGGGAGACCCCCGCTCCCTTGAAGTCCTTGCCCAGGGTCAGCGTCATCGCCGGCAGTCCCTGGGAGTTGGTCACGCTCTCGCCCGGCTTCAGCGCGGCACCGGACAGGCCCATGATCGCGGCCAGCCGGCGTGCCTGGGCCGCCTGGTCGGGCGCGTACTCCAGCGTGGTCTTGGCCAACTGGTCAGGCGCGTTGCCCGCGTTCTCCGACTTGGTGACGCCCTCGTCGTTCTGCAGCCAGTTGAGCACCGCCTGGGCGCTGCCGGCCTGGGCCCCGCCGTTGAGGATGCGCACCCGCACCTCGGAGGCGGGCGCCTTGGTGCCCTTCAGCCGGGCGGCCTGCGCGTCCTTCGCCGCCTTCTCCTTCTTCTTCACGTCGGTGAAGGAGACGTCGTTCCTGATGGCGTCGAAGACCGCCGGGGCCTTCGCGTCGTTGAGCACGACCGTGGCGTGGACCTTCTCGGCCGGGTTGTCCACGACCGGCACCGTGGTGAAGGCCAGGTTCTTCGGGTTGAGCTTGCCCAGCTCCAGACCCAGGTCCTTCAGCTTGCCGATGCTCTTGAGCTTGTCGTCGACGGTGAGCGCCTTGGTGCCCGCCTCCGCCAGCTTCACCATCTTCGTCGGGCTGGTGAGCGTGTCGTTGCCCTTCAGCTTGCGCATCAGCGCGCCCAGGAACTGCTGCTGGAGCCCGATCCGGCTCAGGTCGCCGCCGAAGCCGACGGAGTGCCGGGTGCGCACGAACGCCAGCGCCTGCTCGCCGGAGATCCGGTGCGTGCCCTTGGACAGCTTCAGGTGCGACTTCGGGTCGTCGATGTCCTTGGCCAGACAGACGTCGACACCGTCGACCGCCTCGGTCAGCGTCTTGACCGCGTTGAAGTCGGCGACCATGAAGTCGTCCGGCTTGATCCCGGTCAGCTCGGTCACCGTGCGCATGGTGCAGCTGGGCGTACGGTCGTCCTGGCCGAGGCTCGTGTTGAAGCGGACGCCCTGCGAGCCCGGGATGACCTTCTTGGTGCCGTCCTCCTGCTCGGTCGGGCAGTCCGGGACGTTCACGATCAGGTCGCGCGGGATGCTCAGCGCCGTGGCGTTGGAGCGGTCCTTGGAGACGTGCAGCAGGATCGTGGTGTCGGCGTGCCCGACGCTGCCCGAGTCGCCGTAGCCCTCGTTGCCCGCGCCCGTGCGCTTGTCCGTGCCGATCAGCAGGATGTTGATCGCCTCGTCCTTGCGGAAGCCGCCGGTGCTGGCGCCGTCGTCGGACACGGACGTGATGTTGTCGTTCAGGTGCTTGATGTAGAGGTAGCCGGCGGCCGACACGGCGACCAGCACGAACGCCATGGACCCGCCGGTCCACAGCAGCGCCTTCTTCGCCGTCGACTTCTTCTTCACCGGCCGCCGGGAGGCGCGCCTGCCCTGCGGTGCCTCCGGCTCGGCGCCCCGGCGCCGGGCCGAGCGCGGGGCAGGCACGTTGGTGCCGCGGGCCCGGGGCGTCTGCGGAGTCTCGCCGGGCGTCTGCCGCGCCCGGCCACCCTTCGCGTCACCGCCGTCGGGAGGAGACGGTCTGCGCGGTCCGGGAACCGGCGGCTGCGCTGCGGAAGGGCTCAGTCGCAGTTCGTATTCGCCGGTGTTCGGATTGAGTACCCACTGGTCTGCGGGGTCGATGTTGTCCGCCCGCCCACGGCCTTGCGCGTCCACGGTTGTCCGAATCCTCCGTCGGGGCCACGCGGCGCCTTCCCCCTGCAAGGCGCTCGGGTCTCGCTGAAACAGTGCACGGCCCCGACAAAGCCCGTCGGACCTCGCGGCCAGGTGCACCGGATCGCTCACACTATCCGCCCAGTTCAACGTCGGGCGACGCTGGTGACAAATTCGACATGCCTACAACCGGGCAATCCACCTCATTTTCTGAACGGATTTTCCGAACGACGGTTCACCACCCCGGTGCGCGGCTCACTCACAGGTCTGTTCGGCGGCGGTCCTCCCGCGGAACGTCGGGGCGGGCGAGGGGCCGTCCGCCGCACCCGACCCTGTGTCCTGGCCAGGAACTTCCTGTGCGTTCTCCTGCGTCACCACCACCGGCTGGTCGGCCCGCAGCCGGGCGAACAGCCTCTCGGCCTCCGGCTCCACGAGCTGATCACGGTTGGCGTCGTAGACGTACGACTCCCTCGGCACCGTCAGGAACTGGACACGTTCGATGGGGATGTCGCGCAACCCGCGGACCAACTGGTACAAACCGCGCAGACTCGCCAGTTCCGGATCGGTGGTCAGTGAGGAGGTCGCCGCGTCCAGCACCGGATACAGCTTCACCGGGTTCAGCAGGACGTCACTGCCCCGGACCTTGTTGACGAGCGCGCCGAGGAACCGCTGCTGCCGCTCCATGCGCTCGGTGTCGCTGCCGTTCCCCAGCGACTTGCGGGCGCGCACGAACCCGAGCGCCTGTTCCCCGTCCAGCCTGACCTTCCCCGCGGGCAGCTTCAGCTTCGCCGCCTTGTCGTCCACCGGCTCCTTCAGGCACACCTCCACGCCGTCGACGGCGTCCACCATCTCCTTGAACCCGCTGAAGTCCAGGACCATGTGGTGGTCGACCCGGATACCGGTCAGCTTCTCGACGGTCCGGATCGTGCACGCCGAACCGCCCACCTGGAAGGCGTGGTTGAACATCGCGAACACCGGGTCGCTGCGCCTTCCGTCCTGCTGCCCGCAGGCGGGGATGTCCACCATCAGGTCCCGCGGCAGTGAGACGGCGGTGGCGCTTCGCCGGTCGGCGGCCAGGTGCAGCAGGATCGTGGTGTCCGACCGCTCGGTACCGGCGTCCTTCCCGTACTTGCCGTTGCCGTCCCCGGCCCGGGTGTCGGACCCGATCAGCAGGATGTTCTGCGCGTCCCGCACCAGCGCGGTCGGCCGCTCCCGCTCGTACCGGGCCAGTTCGGCCGCGGCGGCCTCGTCGGCGGTGATGTTGGCGCTGAGCCTGGCGTAGACGGCCCACCCGGCACCGGTGCCCACGACGAGGAGTACGGCCGCCCCCAGCGCGGAGTTCCGCCCCCACCGCCGCCGCCGGCGCCGTACCAGCCCGTCCCCGGTGGCGGAGGCCCCCGCCCCGGGACCGGGACCGACGGGCTTGCCTGCGGTGTCGGTCACGGTAGGGCCATCCCCTCGTGGCGTGCGAGCGTCGCGTCCTGCACTTACGACGATGGCGGGGAGGGGGAGGCGGAGGCGTCCTTTGCTGCTCCAGTCGGGTGACGTCTAGCGCCTTACCGCGGTCACCCTCTCGCTCTCGACCCGCTTGGCGAGCGCCTCCTCGTCCAGCCGGTCCAGGTTCCGGCACAGCACCACCGACCCCCCGACGGCCAGCGGCGAGAACAGCCCCGCGGCTAGCCCGTCCCAGGTGTCGTACGGCAGCCCCGACAGCAACCGGGACCCGGGGCCCGTGAGGCCGAGCGCCCCCGCTTCGGAAACGGCCCGCTCGACGACCTCCGCCCCGCTGGACTCCCGCCCGGCGACGATGAGCGCCGGCTCCTGCGGATCCACCGGAGCGAACGGGACGAACCGGTCGCCCTGGCCCGGGACTTCCACGGCGTAGTCGATGAACCCGGGCGGAGTCTGCGGGAAGCGCCCGCCCAACGGCCGCAGCGCCAGCGCCACTCGCTCACCGGTGCAGGCGCGCGCCGCGTCGAGCGAGTCCGGTCCGCTCACGACGACGTCGGCCGCCGCCGGGTCCCCGGCGACGTCCGCGACCGCGCCCACCGACGAACAGGCCAGCAGCCACACCGCCGTCTGCCAGTGCGCGGGCAGCAGCAGCGCCACCCGGTCACCGGGTCCGGCGGCGAGGTCGCCCTGGAGGAGGTTGGCGGTCTTGGCCACCCAATTGGCGAAGGTGGCCACGGACAGTTCGACGCGTTCGCC
The DNA here is from genome assembly GCF_040704595.1 of Streptomyces sp. NPDC046870. Lineage (NCBI taxonomy): Bacteria > Bacillati > Actinomycetota > Actinomycetes > Kitasatosporales > Streptomycetaceae > Streptomyces > Streptomyces sp. NPDC046870. The sequence continues at coordinate 26,268 of NZ_JBEYXM010000004.1, read as the reverse complement.
CGTGGCGTCGTCGTAGAAGGTCACCAGCGGGCGGCCGGGGTCCGCGGCGAGCGCGGAAGTCAGCAGGTCGGCAGGGGTGCGATCGGTGGCGTTCACCCGGGACAGGGTACGCGCGGGCGAGTGTGCGCGGCGGGCGGCGGGGCCACCGGTTCGGCGGAACGCCTCCCGACAGGCCGCCAGTTCATCGATGGACAGGTATGTACGACTATGTCCAAGATCATGCCCATGCGTGGATTCCTCACCTCCTCTTCTGCCGCCTCCCCGCTCGCCGTCCGTTCGCTCGGCCTCGCCTTCGCCACGGCCCTCGTGCTCGCTCCCGCCCCGCCCGCGTCCGCCGCGACCGTCGCCGCCGCGGCCACTGCGACCCCCGCGGCCGTCCGGGACCAGGCCGCGGTCCCGGGCAGCACGCGGTCGCTGCCGCTCGTCCCGCTCTCCCGCGAGCGGGTCCCCGGCACGGCCCCGGAGCAGGGGCTGTACCGGGCCGGCCTCGAACGGTTCTCGCTGCTCGGCGTGGTCTGGGACGACCCGGACACCGAGCTGCGGGGAGGGGTGCGGGTGCGCACCCGGTCCGCCGTGACGGGGCAGTGGTCCGGCTGGCAGGACGTCGAGACGCACAACGCCGACCACCGGGCCGACCCCGGTACGGCGGAGGGCTCGTCCCGGCGGGTGCGCGGGGCGACGGCGCCGCTGTGGGTGGGGGACTCCGACGGTGTGGAGGTGCGGGTGCGGGCGGCGGGGCCGGGCGGCGGGGACGGCACCGGGCTGCCCTCCGGCAAGCGGGCCGGCAGCGCGGGCGCGTCGCTGCCGCCGGGGCTGCGGCTGGAGCTGGTGGACCCGGGAGCCGGGCCGGCCGCCGGGGAGCGCGGGGGGACCGGACAAGGGCTGCCCCGCAGCCCGCGCGACGACGACCCGCCCCGCACCGCCCTCGACACGGAGGCCGCGCTGGCCGCCTCGGCCGCCAACGCGGACATCACCGCGTTCGGCGCCACCGCGATCCCGGAACTGGACCGGGCGGCCACCGAGCAGGAGCTGACCCGCCTGCAGGGGCCGGTGCGGGGGAAGCCGTACATCGGGCCACGCCCGCGGATCGTCACGCGCCGGGGCTGGGGCGCGGACGAGTCGCTGCGCGAGCGGGGGTTCGTCTACACCAAGAAGATCAAGGCGGCCTTCGTCCACCACACCGCCACGGGCAACGCGTACACCTGCGCCCAGGCCCCCTCCGTCATCCGCGGTATCTACCGCTACCACGTCAAGAGCATGGGCTGGCGGGACATCGGCTACAACTTCCTCGTCGACAAGTGCGGAACCCTCTACGAGGGCCGGGCCGGGGGCGTCGCCAAGGCGGTGCTGGGCGCGCACACCCTCGGTTTCAACACCAACAGCATGGGCATCGCCGTGATCGGCACCTACGGCGCGGCCAAGCCGTCGAGCGCCGCGGTGACGGCCGTCGCCCGGCTCACCGCGTGGAAGCTCGGGCTCTACGGGGCCGACCCGAACGGAAGGACATATCTCACGTCGGGCGGTGGCAACCTCTACCCCAAGGGGAAGAACGTACGACTGCACGTGATCTCCGGCCATCGCGACGGGTTCGCCACGGAGTGCCCCGGCAAACGGCTCTACGCCAAGCTCGGCACGGCCCGCTCAAGCGCGGCGAGGTACCAGGGGCGCTGAGGCCGGAGCGGGGCGGCCGGAGCGGGGGCGGCCGGGGGAAACCGCACGCCGATCTCGCGGTTCACCGCGCGGCCATCGAAGGCGTCGTCGCACGGTCTGCATACACTGACCGGCCGAAACGAGTGTGACGAGTGGTTCGACCGGTCCCGGCAGGAAGCAGAGACGACAGGTGACAGAAGCGATCCTCCTGGTCGGCGGCAAAGGCACCCGGCTGCGGCCGCTCACGGTGCACACACCCAAGCCGATGGTCCCGGCCGCAGGGGTGCCGTTCCTCACCCACCAGCTGGCGCGCGCCCGGGCGGCGGGCGTCGAGCACATCGTCCTCGCCACCAGCTATCTGGCCGAGGTCTTCGAGCCGTACTTCGGCGACGGCTCCGCGCTGGGCCTGCACATCGAGTACGTGACCGAGGAGGAGCCGCTCGGCACGGGCGGAGCCATCCGCAACGTCGCCGCCCGTCTGCACTCCGGTCCCGACGACCCGGTGCTGATCTTCAACGGGGACATCCTGACGGGGCTGGACATCGGGGCCCTCGTGGACACCCACGAGTCGACGGGAGCGGACGTCTCCCTCCATCTGACGCAGGTGACGGACCCGCGTGCCTACGGCCTCGTGCCGACCGACGGGACCGGCCGCGTCCTGGCCTTCCTGGAGAAGCCGCAGACGCCGGAGGAGATCGTCACCGACCAGATCAACGCGGGGGCGTACGTCTTCCGCCGCTCGGTCATCGACACCATCCCGGCGGGCCGGCCGGTGTCCGTGGAACGCGAGACCTTCCCCGGCCTCCTGGCGGCCGGCGCGCATCTGCAGGGCATGGTCGACTCCACCTACTGGCTCGACCTCGGCACCCCGGCCGCGTTCGTCCGCGGCTCGGCCGACCTCGTCCTGGGCCGGGCCCCCTCCCCGGCGGTCCCCGGCCGCTGCGGCGACCGGCTCGTACTGCCGACGGCCACGGTGGCGCCCGACGCCAAGCTGACCGGCGGCACCGTGGTGGGCGAGGGCGCGTTCGTGGCGCAGGGCGCGCGGATCTTCGGCTCCACGATCCTGCCGGGCGCCGTCATCGAACCCGGAGCCGTCATCACCGACTCCCTCATCGGCGCCCGGGCCCGCGTCGGCGAACGCTCCGTCCTGACCGGGACGGTCATCGGCGACGGCGCGGTCGTGGGCGCCGACAACGAACTCCGGGACGGCGCGCGGGTCTGGTGCGATGCCCGTATCCCGGCGGGAGCGGTGCGTTTCTCCTCCGACCAGTAAGGCACGGAGCCGACGCGCCACCGGATGCCGTCCGCGGCCCGTGGCGGGTCGCCCGCTCAGCACCCCGCGCCCCCGGGGAACGGCGGCGCCGTCGGCCGCACAGTGCCGCTCGCACCCGCGCAGCCGCGGGCAGTCGTGCCGCTGGGGGGTACCCCCTCCGGGGGAGGCACCCGGCCGGCGCCGGTGAACTGACCCCAGGCCCGGCGGCAGCCCCGGCACCGGCAGGCGCGAGCGACATCGCCGTCCAGCCCGGCGCCAGCCCAACGCGGGTCAGAGCAACCCGATGTCCACCCGCCGCATCTTCGGCGTCCGCCGCGCCGGTACACGCCCGCTCAGCAGGATCAACCGAGCCGCCCGGTGCCGCTGCCCGGCATACGGTTCGAGCAGGCGCAGCATCTCCGCGTCGTCGGCCTCCCGGTTCCCGTCCAGCGCCCACCCCACGATCCCGGGCAGGTGCAGGTCCCCGACGGTCACCGCGTCCGCCGCCCCATGACTGCGCTGCACCACTTCCGCCGACGTCCACGGCCCCACCCCCGGCACGACCTCCAACCGCGCCCGGGCCTCAGCCGCCGGCATCCCCACGGCCTGCTCCAGCCGCGCGGCGACCCGCACGGCCCGCAGGATCGTGGACGCCCGCTTGTCGTCGACCCCGGCCCGGTGCCACTCCCAGGACGGGATCAGCGCCCAGGTCCGCGGCGCCGGCATCACCCACATCGGCCGTTCACCGACGCCCGCCGGGCCCGGCGCAGGCTCCCCGAACCTGCGGACGAGGCGCCGCCACGCCCGGTACGCCTCGTCGGTGGTGACCTTCTGCTCCAGCACGGACGGGATCAGCGACTCCAGCACCAGCCCCGTCCGGGTCAGTCTCAGCCCCGGCCGCCGGTGCCGCGCCAGCGCGACCACCCGGTGCCGCGGCACGAACGCCCCGGGATCGTCACCGGCACCGAGCAGCTCCGGCAACTGCTCCAGCAGCCACGCGGCACCCGGTCCCCACGCCTCGCCGAACACCTCGCCGCCGTACGCCCGCACCCGCAGCGTCCCCGGCCCGGCGGGCGTACGGCAGGCCCGCCACACGGACCCGTCGGCCGTGGCCCGGAAGGTCGGGTCGGCGGGGCCGCGCCGGAGCGGCCCGAGGGTCAGCCCGAGGTCCAGCGGCCCGTCCGGCACCCACCGCCGTACCCGCGCGGGCACCGCACCCTGCCGCGGTATCCCGGCGGCGGCCCCCGCCGGCACGGCGACATGCCCGCCGCGCACGGTCGTGCGCGTGGGCCGCTGGGGGAAACGTCCTGCCACGAGGGGTCCTCTGTGTCCAAAGGGGTGCGGTGCCGCCTACGAGACTAGGGCCTCCCGGTCGGATCATGCCGGGCTCGCGGTGCCAGACCCCGCTCCCTGATCCGGCCTGATCCGAACGAAAGACCCCAGGCGGTCGGCGCGCCCACGGTGCCGCCTCGGACGGGCCGAGACGGACCGGGCCGCGTCGGACTCACCGCACCTCCACGAACGCCTCCGCGTCCCGCGCCGGCCGCGGTCTCGGCTCCTCCGCCGGGTGGCCGACCGCCACCGCGCCCATCGGGTCCCAGTCCGCCGGCAGCCCGAGCACCTCGCGCACCACGTCCCGGCAGAACATCGTGGACGACACCCACGCCGAGCCCAGCCGCTCCCCGGCGAGCGCGACCAGCAGGTTCTGCACGCCCGCGCCCATCGCGACGACGAACATCTCCCGCTCGGCGGCGTCCCGCCGGGCGTCTCCGTAGGTGTGCGAGCCGTCCATGACGAGGCACGGCACGACCAGGTACGGCGCGTTGCGCAGCACGTCACCGCGCCGGATCCGCTTCGCGATGGACTCCTCCGCCTTGCCGTCCCGGCGCAGGTCCTCGATCCAGGCGTCCCGCATCGCGTCGAGCAGCCGTACCCGCGACTCCTCCGACTCCAGCAGCACGAACCGCCACGGTGTGGTGTGGTGCGGGGCGGGCGCGGTGACGGCGGCGGCCACCGCGCGCCGGACCGCGCCGGGGTCCACCGGCTCGTCGGTGAACGCCCGCACGGTACGGCGCTGGGTCACGGCCTCCCGCACGGCCTCGGAGGTGCCGAGCCGGAACATGTCGTCCCGTGCGCCGCGCACCAGGGCCCGGGCCCCGTCCCCGTGCTCGTCGGCCACGGCATGCGGCAGCCCGCGCACCACGGCCACCGGCAGGCCCGCCGCCTTGCCCTTGACCAGGTCGCCGGCGGCGGCCAGCTCGTCCGCCGTGGCGACGACGGTCGCGCTCAGCGGGTTGCCGTGCGCGTCCGCACCCCCGCGCAGGTCGTCCAGCACGCGCACCCCGGCGGCGCCGATCGCGACGTCGGTGAGCCCCGCGCGCCAGGGTCGCCCGAACGTGTCACTGACGACGACGCCGACGTCGACCCCGAGGGCGGCGCGCAGGCCCGCCCGGATCGCGCGCGCGGACGCGTCCGGGTCCTCGGGCAGCAGGAGTACGGTCCCGGCGGGGGTGTTCGAGGCGTCGACCCCGGCGGCGGCCATGACCAGACCCTGCCGGTTCTCCACGATGCGCAGCGGGCCGCGCCGCGCCACGACCCGGACCGTCTCGGCGTCGATCGCGGCCTCCCGGTCGGCCGCCCGCACGACCCGGCCCTCGGCCTTGGAGACGATCTTCGAGGTGACGATCAGCACGTCCCCGTCGGCCAGCCCCGGCTCGGTCGCGGCGATCAGCTTGGCGAGGTCGTCACCCGGCTGCACCTCGGGGATGCCGGGCAGGGCCCAGACGCGGTACCCGGGGCGCCCGGCCCCGGCGGACGCGGTGTCGCTCACGCCCCCCGCACCTCCTCGGCCAGCGCCAGCGCCTCCCGTGCCATCCGCGCGGCCGCGTCCACGTCTGTCATCATCAGCGGCACGGCCCGGCAGCGGATGCCGTCCGCCTCGACCCGCTCGATCGCGCCCGCGTCGACGGTGTCGACCAGCCAGCCGTCCAGCAGCCCGGAGCCGTAGTGCTCGGCGACCGCGGCGGCCGTGGACTCCACGCCGACGGCGGCCAGCACCTTGTCGGCCATGCCCCGCACGGGCGCGTCCCCGACGATCGGGGACAGGCCGACCACGGGCACGCCCGCCTCGGCGATGGCCTCGCGGATGCCGGGCACGGCGAGGATCGTGCCGATGGACACGACCGGGTTGGACGGCGGGAAGAGGATCACGTCCGCCCCGGCGATGGCCTCCAGCACGCCCGGGGCCGGCTTGGACTGCTCGGCGCCGACCGGGACGACCGCCTCGGCCGGGACGGAGGCCCGCAGCCTCACCCAGTACTCCTGGAAGTGGATCGCCTTGCGCTCCCCGTCCAGCTCGACGGCCACGTGCGTCTCGACGCGGTCGTCGGTCATCGGGATCAGCCGCACGCCCGGCTTCCAGCGGTCGCACAGCGCCTCGGTGACCGCGCTCAGCGGATAGCCGGCGCTCAGCATCTGCGTCCGCACGATGTGCGTGGCGAAGTCCCGGTCGCCGAGCCCGAACCACTCCGGGCCGACGCCGTAGGCCGCCAGCTCCTCCTTGAGGTGGAAGGTCTCGTCCGTCCGCCCCCAGCCCTGCTCCTCGTTGATGCCGCCGCCCAGCGTGTACATCACCGTGTCCAGGTCCGGGCAGACCTTGAGACCGAAGAGGTGGATGTCGTCGCCGGTGTTGCCGATGACCGTGACGTCCGCGTCCGGCACGGCCTGCTTCAGACCGCGCAGGAAACGGGCACCGCCGATGCCGCCTGCCAGAACCACAATGCGCATGCGACCAAGTCTTGCAGGCGAGTCCGACAACGCGTCAGGCAGTCACCGGACGCGCCTCGCCGCGCGCCTCGCAGTGGGGGGAGGTGTGCATGGGCATCTCGGTCAGGCCGGGGTAGTACACGTGCAGGCTGACCGCCGGTTCCAGCGCGTCGTTGACGACCTCGTGGACGTACCCCGGCGCGAACACCCGCTGCGCGCCCGCCGCCAGCGCGCGCGTGCCGCGTTCGGTGCGCTCGGTGAGGGTGCCCTCCAGGACGGTGAGGACACCGGAGGAGCGCCCGTGGTCGTGCCGTCCGCTGCCCTGCCCGGGGACCCAGGACAGCAGCCAGACCTCGTAACCGGGGCCGGTGCGCAGCCGGTGGTACCAGCGGGTGGTGGCGTCGTAGCGGACGAGGTGCGCCCACTGGGCGCGGTCGGCGGCGATCGAGCGGGCCAGGCCCGCGAACTCGGCGACGGTGGCCGGGTGCTCGCGCGGCGGCTGGAGCAGGTGCGGGACTTCGAGGATGTCGCCGGCGATCTGGAGGTCGTTGTCGCTGTTCATCGGGGTCGGTGGTCCTCGGTGAAGAGTGGGGGGCCGGAGCCGGGGTGTGGTGCTGGGTGACGCGTACGGTCCGCCCGGGTCACGGGCGGGCGGGGTGCCCTGGATCAGGGATCACGCAGCGTGGGGACGCGGCCGGGCCGGGATGGGCCCGGGGACAGCCGGAGCGGCTTGGCTCAACAGCTGGAACAGCAACAACAGCTACAGCGCGCGCGGGCGGCACCGAGGGACCCGGCGGTGCGGGTCGAGGTGGGTGCCAAGTTCGCGAGCATGCCCACTAGGACATCGGTTCACACTCGCACTGTCAACTCGACGCCCGGTATGTGGGACATGTTTCACCTCATCCGGTTCTTCTGAAAGGTGAAAGGTTTGCTCACCGGGAGGCCGGGACACATGGGGCACATCCGAGCGCTCGAGCCATGCGGAACGGGATCGAACACGGAGGCGTCTTTCTTCGTACAGAGATCTGTACGGGGTCGCGACCGCCCCGTGGCGTCCTGCTGTGTGTCAAGGTTTATGCCGATTTGAACACTTTCCGCACGGCCTTGGTTCCGCAGAGTGAATAACGGACCCAATAGCAGATCTCGGCTTGACTCGCCCGGAGCAGCACACTTGTAATTTCACTCGTGTCGTTCAGCCGAAATCGGTAACGGCTACGCACGGGGACGCGAAAGACAGACGAGGGGCGCACATGACCGAGCTGGTGCAGCAACTGCTGGTCGACGACGCGGACGAGGAACTCGGCTGGCAGGAGCGCGCGCTGTGCGCCCAGACCGACCCCGAGTCCTTCTTCCCCGAGAAGGGCGGCTCCACCAGAGAGGCCAAGAAGGTCTGCCTCGCCTGCGAGGTCCGCTCCGAGTGCCTCGAGTACGCCCTCGCCAACGACGAGCGCTTCGGCATCTGGGGCGGCCTGTCCGAGCGCGAACGCCGCCGTCTGAAGAAGGCCGCCGTGTGACCGCACGGCCGGCCGCCGACCTCGCGAACGGCCCGTCGCCAGTGGGTTGTCCACAGGCGGCGGGCCGTCGTCATGCCCAGCCGATAGTGTGGTCGCTCGTCCGAGACGCCCCGCTGTCCCCTCGACGCACTCGATCCGCTCGACGCACGGGGAGGCAGAGGCGTCCACCGCAGTCCACCGAACCGGGGCCCGTACCTCAGTGTCCGTGCACAGCCATACGGCGGCCCAGAGCGGCACCGCCACAGCAGCGTTCGACCCAGCCCGCCCGCCCGAGTTCCCGCGCCATGTGGTGACCGCGGTCCTCGTCTCCCACGACGGCGCCCGCTGGCTGCCCGACGCGCTCGCCGGACTGCTCGGCCAGGAGCGCCCCGTCCAGTACGCGGTGGCCGCCGACACCGGCAGCGCGGACGACTCCGCCCGGCTGCTCACCGACGCCCTCGGCGACGCCAACGTGCTGCACCTGGCCCGCCGTACCGGCTTCGGCCAGGCGGTGGAGGAGGCGAGCCGCACCGCGCCCCTCCTCACCCCGGAGGACCTGCCGTACCTCAAGCGCCCCAGCGGCTGGGACCCCGTCACGCGCACCTGGCGCGACGACGCCTACGACCTGCCCGACCTGCCGCACGGCGAGCCCGTCCAGTGGCTGTGGCTGCTGCACGACGACTGCGCCCCCGAACCCGACGCCCTCGCCCAGCTGCTGCGGGTCGTCGACAACGAACTCGACCTCGGCCGCGACGACGTCGCGGTCGTCGGCCCCAAGCTGCGCGGCTGGTACGACCGCCGCCAGCTGCTGGAGGTCGGCGTCTCCATCGCCAACTCCGGCCGCCGCTGGACCGGTCTGGACCGCCGCGAGCAGGACCAGGGCCAGCACGACCACGTCCGCACGGTGCTGTCCGTCTCCTCCGCCGGCATGCTCGTCCGCCGCGACGTCTTCGAACAGCTCGGCGGCTTCGACCGCCGGCTGCCCCTCATGCGCGACGACGTCGACCTGTGCTGGCGCGCCCACACGGCCGGCCACCGCGTCCTCGTCGCCCCCGACGCCGTCGTCCGGCACGCCGAGGCCGCCTCCCGCGAGCGCCGCACGGTCGACTGCGCCGGCCGTACCACCGCCTCCCCGCACAAGGTCGACAAGGCGGGCGCCGTCTACACCCTGCTGGTCAACACCCGTACGGCCGCGCTGCCCTGGGTCCTGCTCCGGCTCGTCCTCGGCACCGTCCTGCGCACGCTCGCCTACCTCGTCGGGAAGGTCCCCGGCCAGGCCGTCGACGAGATCCGCGGCCTGCTGAGCGTCCTGCTGCGGCCCGAGCGGATCATCGCCGCCCGGCGCACCCGCGGCCCCGCCCGGATCGACAAGGGCGAGCTGCGCCCGCTGTTCCCGCCGCCCGGCGCCACCGTCCGGGCCACCGTGGAACAGATCGCGGGCAACTTCTCCGGCGGCACCGACGGCGACACCGCCTCGGCCGGCCGGCACGGCGGCGCCGTGGAGTCCGGGCCCGGCGGCGACGACGCCGAGTTCCTGGAGGTCGAGCAGTTCGCCCGGCTCAAGCGGATCGCCCGCAGACCGGGCCCGGTGCTCTTCCTCGCCCTGCTGCTCATCTCCCTCGCCGCCTGCCGCGCCCTGCTCGCCGGCGGCGCGCTCGCCGGCGGCGCCCTGCTGCCCGTCCCGGTCGGCGCCGGCGACCTGTGGTCCCGCTACCTGGACGCCTGGCACCCGGTCGGCGCCGGCGGCAGCCCGTCCGCGCCCCCCTATCTGGCGATCGTCGCCACCTTCGCCTCGATCCTGTTCGGCTCCACCGGACTCACCGTCACCGTCCTGCTCGTCTGCTCGGTGCCGCTCGCCGGCATCACCGCCTACTTCGCCTCCCGCCCCCTGGTCACCTCCCGGCTGCTGCGCGCCTGGGCGGCCATCGCCTACGCCTTCCTGCCCGCCACCACCGGCGCCCTGGCCGGCGGCCGCGTCGGCACCGCCGTCCTCGCCGTGCTGCTGCCGCTCATCGCCCGCGCGGGCATCGCCGCGAGCGGCCTGGCCGGCCGCACCGGCGCGCGCGGCAGCTGGCGCGCCACCTGGGCGTACGCGCTGCTGCTGACCATCACCACCGCCTTCACCCCGATCGTCTGGCCCATCGCCCTGCTGCTCGGCCTCGGCGTGCTGGTGCTGCGCCGCCGCGACCTCGTCGCCCACGGCCTGCGCTTCCTCGTCCAGCTCGGCACCCCGCTGCTGCTCCTCGCCCCCTGGTCGCTGACGCTCCTGCCGACCGGCTTCTTCCGCGAGGCCGGCCTGGAGTACGGCCCCTCGGCCGCCTCCGCGCTCGACCTGCTCGGTGCCGCGCCCGGCGGCCCCGGCACCGTGCACGGCCTGATGCTCATCGGCATCGTGCTCGCCGCGCTCGCCGCCCTGCTGCGCTCCGAGCGGCAGCTCGGCATCCGCACGGCCTGGGCCGTCGCCCTGACCGGCCTCGTCTTCGCCGTCCTGTCCAACAAGTCCGCCTGGGCCGGACCGGCCACCCTCGTCTACGGCATCGCCCTGCTGGCCGCCGCCGCCCTCGGCGCCGACGGCGCACGCGCGCGCGTGGCCGAGCAGAGCTTCGGCTGGCGCCAGCCCGTCGCCGCCCTGATCGCGTTCGCCTCGGCCGCCGGCCCCCTGCTCGTCGCCGCCGGCTGGATGATCCGCGGCGCCGACGGCCCGCTGGAGCGCCGCGACCCGGCCCAGGTGCCCGCGTTCGTCGCCGAGGACTCCCGCGGCGGCGACCAGGCCCGCACCCTGATCCTCGACAGCGACTCCACCGCGCGCGTGCGCTACAGCCTGGTCCGCGGCTCCGGCGCCCGCATGGGCGACGCCGAACTCACCGCGGCCGACGGCTACAACGCCCGCCTGGACAAGACCGTCGCCAACCTCGTCGCCGGCTCCGGCGCCGACCAGGCCGACGAACTCGGCGGCTTCGCCGTGCGCTACGTCCTCGTCCACAAGGGCGCCCCGCGCGACATCACCCGCGTCCTCGACGCCACCCCCGGCCTGACCCGGCTCAGTCAGCAGCACGGCAGCGCCCTGTGGCGCGTCGACCAGGAGGTCGGCCGCGCGGCCATCGTGCCCGGCTCCGGCTCGGGCAAGGCCCAGCCGGTCAGCGCGGGACCGGTGGAGATCCACACGACGATCCCCGCCGGCTCCGGCAGCCGCGTCCTGCGCCTCGCCGACAGCGCCGACGACGGCTGGACGGCCACCCTCGACGGCAAGCCGCTCACCCGGACGACGGTCGACGGCTGGGCCCAGGGCTTCCAACTCCCCCCGGGCGGCGGCAGGCTGGACGTCACCTACGACACCCCGATCGCCCACACGGCCTGGCTGTGGGCACAGGGCGCGCTCGCCGTCGTCCTCGTCGTCCTCGCCCTGCCCGGCCGCCGCCGCGACGTCGACGACGACCTGCCCGAGGAACAGCCCCTGCCCGTCCAGGCCACCGCGGGCGAGGGCCGTCGCGCCCGCCGTCTGCGCGCCCAGGCCGAGGAGAGCGCCGCCGAGGAACAGCCCGGCACGCCCGCGTGGCCCGAGCAGCCCCCGGCCGCCGTACCGCACCAGCAGGCGTACGACACGGGGGTACCCGCGGCCGAGCCGGGCCAGGACTGGGAGGGGGACCCGGCCGCCTACGGCAACGCCGAGAACGCCGGGTACACCGAGTACGGCACGGACCCGTACCGGACCGCGACCGGCTACGACCAGCAGCCGTACCAGCACGACCCCTACCAGACGGCCCCGTACGACCCGTACGCCTACGGCGGCACCCCCGACCAGATGCCGTACGACCCGGCGGCCTACCAGCAGGGCTACGACCCGGCGTACGACCCCGACCGGCAGGGTTACGACCCCGGCCGGCAGGGTTACGACGCCGACCGGCAGGGTTACGACGCCGACCGGCAGGGCTACGACCCCGACCGGCAGGGCTATGACCCGGCCCAGCACCCCCACGGCACCGGCAGCCAGCGCCCCGACGGGAGCCAGCAGTGAACCGCACCACCCTGTCCCTGATCGCCGGCACGGCCGCGCTGGCCGCCGTCACCGCCTTCGCCGCGTTCGACCCGCCGTCGGCCTCCGGTGCCGCCGCGCCCCGGGCGGCGGCCCGGCTGCCCGTGGAGCGCACCAGCCTGCTGTGCCCGGCGCCGAGCATGTCGGACATCGCCGACACGGCGTACACGTCGTTCACGCCGGTCACCAAGGGCGCCGGGAGCGGCGGCAGGGCCCGGCTCCAGGCGGCCGCCGGGCAGTCGGCCGACGGTACGGACGGCGGGAAGGGCAAGGGCGGCAAGGGCACCGGGAAGAAGGCCGACGAGCCGGTGGTCAGCCCGAAGGCTCCGGGCACGCCGGCCACCGGCGAGACCTCCGGAGCCGAGACGCCCGCGCTCGTCGGCACCGCGGACGGCGGATTCGCGTCCGGCTGGACCGTCCAGGAGACCACCGAGGTCGCCGCGGGCACCGGCAGGGGCCTGCTGGGGGTCAACTGCACCGGTGCGGACACCGAGTTCTGGTTCCCGGGCGCCAGCACGGCCACCGGCCGCACCGACTACGTCCACCTGACCAACCCCGACGACTCGGCCGCCGTGGTCGACATCGAGCTGTACGGCAAGGACGGCCCGGTCAAGTCCCCGCTGGGGGAGAACCTCACCGTCAAACCGCACGCGAGCGAGCCCATCCTGCTCTCCACGCTCACCGACGAGCGGCAGACCGACCTGACCGTGCACGTCAGCGTGCGCAGCGGCCGGGTCGGCGCGGCCGTGCAGGCGCTGGACGACAAGGAGGGCGGCGACTGGCTGGCCGCCGCCGGCGACCCGGCCGACAGCCAGGTCCTGCCCGGCATCCCGAAGGACGCCACCGCCGTCCGCCTGGTCGCCTTCACGCCCGGCGACGACGACGCCGACCTGAAGATCCGTCTGGCCACGCCCAGCGGCCTGATCACCCCGGCCGGCCACGAGACGCTGCACGTCAAGTCCGGCATGACCACGGCGGTCGATCTCGGCGACGTCACGCGCGGCGAGGCCGGCTCGCTGTTCCTCACCCCCACCGACCGGAGCGTCCCGGTCGTCGCGGCGCTCCAGGTGGTGCGCGGCAAGGGCGGCAGCAAGGAGATGGCGTTCATCCCGGCCACGGCCGCCGTCGGCGCGCGCGCGACCTCGGCCGACAACAGCGCGAAGGGCACGACACTCGCCCTGACGGCCCCCACCGGCACGGCCACGGTCAGGGTGACGGCGTCGGCGGGCAGCGAGGGCGGGACCGCGGTGACCAAGACGTACACGCTCAAGTCCGGCACCACCCAGAACGTCGACGTACCGGTACCGGCGGGCCTGAAGGGCACGTACGCCCTCACGGTCGAACCCGTCTCCGGCGCCCCCGTCTACGCCTCCCGTACCCTCGCGGCCACCGAGGGGGGCGTCCCCGCCTTCACCGTCCAGACCCTCCCGGACGACCGCGGAACGGTGTCGGTACCACACACGGAGCAGGACCTGTCGATCCTGCAGAAGTGAGGGGCCGGGGCGGCCGATCGCCTTCAGGCGAACCCGCCCCGCCCAGCACCGGGACCGGCGCCGGCGCCCTAGTCCTCTCCGTACCGGGGGTCCACGGTCTCCGGCGTCAGCCCCAGCAGCTCGGCCACCTGCTCCACGACCACCTCGTGCACCAGCGCGGCCCGCTCGTCCCGCCCCTTGGTCCGGATCTCCACCGGCCGCCGGTACACGACCACCCGGGCTCGCCGCCCGTCCCGCGAAGGGATGACCCCGCCGAGCGGGACAGCGTCGTCCGTCCATGCCGCCTGATCCCCGCCCCCCTCCAGCCGGGGCACCTCCAGCACCAGGAAGTCGATGTCGGCCAGTTGCGGCCACCGCCGCTCGAGACGCTCCACGGAGTCCTGCACCAGGTCCGCGAACACCTCGGCGCGGCTGGCCGCCAGCGGCACCTGCGGCGGCGCGATCGGCCCTCGCATGCCCCGCCCGTGGCGATCACGGCGACGGGGCCCGGGGCCGGCGGTACGGGGCGGTACACGGTTGTCCATCACTGGTGAAGGGTAGTCCCCGTGCCCTCCGCGCGTCCGGCTCCGCGCGGCAACCGGCCCCTGCCCGCGCGTGTCACAGGATGACCATTTCAGCCAAGGTCTGGCTCGTTTCCGTAACTCTCCGAGACCGCCGAACTCAAGGCAATTGATGGCGTTTGTACCGGCTCCTGATCGGACGTGATCCCGTCCGGTACCCGCCCGGCATGCGTCCATGCAGGTCAACGAAGTCCGCTCGAAGGGGTGTGTGGGGCGTTTCACAACCCGACACGGGGGAGTGACCTGGTGGAGAGTCGTCGCGGCCCGCTCAAGAGTGCGGTACCGTCCAACGTCGTGAGCCCTGTACGTCGCTGTTCGCGCACCGCCTGCGGCCGACCCGCCGTCGCGACGCTGACGTACGTCTACGCCGACTCGACCGCGGTCCTCGGCCCGCTCGCCACCTACGCCGAACCCCACTGCTACGACCTGTGCGCCGAGCACTCCGAGCGCCTCACCGCCCCGCGCGGCTGGGAGGTCGTACGGCTCCTCGACGGCTCCGCGCCCGCGCGGCCCAGCGGGGACGATCTGGAGGCGCTCGCCAACGCCGTGCGCGAGGCGGCCCGCCCGCAGGAACGCGCGGCCGAGGCGGGCGGCGGCGGATCGCGCGCCGCCGACCCCATGGAGGTCGCCCGCCGCGGCCACCTGAGGGTCCTGCGCTCCCCGGACAACTGAGACCGTTCCGGACCTCGCCTGCCCGGCCGTGCGCCACGGCTGAACGCCACCCCACGCCATCCCCGCCCCGCGTGACGGCCCGGTCCTCCGGGCGTTACGCAAGGGGGTCCACCGGGCGTCCGGCCGGTGTCCGCGCGGGCGCCCCCGCTCCCGGCGGGTAGTTTGTGGGCACCCATAGGACTTCAGGAGGGTTGGCCGTGACTGCTGATCTGTCGCAGATCGTGAAGGCGTACGACGTGCGCGGAGTGGTCCCGGACCAGTGGGACGAGGCACTGGCCGCCCTCTTCGGCGCCGCCTTCGCCGAGGTGACGGCGGCCACGGCCATCGTCGTCGGCCACGACATGCGGCCCTCGTCCCCCGGCCTCTCCCGCGCCTTCGCGCGCGGCGCGGCGGACCGCGGTGCCGACGTCACCGAGATCGGCCTGTGCTCCACGGACCAGCTGTACTACGCCTCCGGCGCGCTGAACCTGCCGGGAGCGATGTTCACGGCCTCCCACAACCCGGCCCAGTACAACGGCATCAAGCTCTGCCGCGCGGGCGCCGCCCCCGTCGGCCAGGACACGGGCCTCGCGCAGATCCGCGAACTCGTCGAGCGCTGGCTGGCGGAGGGCGCCCCGGACCCCGTGGCCCGGCCGGGAACCCTCCTGGCGCGCGAGACGTTGGAGGACTACGCGGCGCATCTGCGCTCCCTGGTCGACCTCACCGCCATCCGCCCCCTGAAGGTCGTGGTCGACGCCGGCAACGGCATGGGCGGCCACACGGTCCCGTCGGTCTTCGCCGGCCTGCCCCTGACCCTCGTCCCGATGTACTTCGAACTGGACGGCACCTTCCCCAACCACGAGGCCAACCCGCTCGACCCGGCCAACCTCGTGGACCTGCAGAAGCGGGTCCCGGTGGAGGGCGCCGACCTGGGCATCGCCTTCGACGGCGACGCCGACCGCTGCTTCGTCGTCGACGAGCACGGCGACCCGGTCTCCCCGTCCGCGGTCACCGCGCTGGTCGCAGCCCGTGAACTGGCCCGCAACGGCGGCAAGGGCACGGTCATCCACAATCTGATCACGTCCCGCACGGTCCCGGAGGTGGTGAAGGAGAACGGCGGCACCCCCGTCCGCACCCGCGTCGGCCACTCCTTCATCAAGGCGGAGATGGCCCGCAACGGCGCGATCTTCGGCGGCGAGCACTCCGCCCACTACTACTTCAAGGACTTCTGGAACGCCGACACGGGCATGCTGGCCGCCCTGCACGTCCTCGCCGCCCTCGGCGGCCAGGAGGGCCCGCTGTCCGCCCTGGTCGCCCAGTACGACCGCTACACCGGCTCCGGCGAGATCAACTCCACCGTCGCCGACCAGTCCGCCCGACTCGCCGCGATCCGCACCGCGTATGAGGGCCGTCCCGGCATCACCCTCGACGACCTCGACGGCCTCACGGTCGCCGCGGCCGACTGGTGGTTCAACGTCCGCCCGTCCAACACCGAGCCGCTCCTGCGCCTGAACGCCGAGGCGAAGGACGAGGCCACCATGACGAAGATCCGCGACGAGGCACTGGCGATCATCAGGGGCTGAGCGGCCTGCCCATGAGCGGTACGCTGACCAGGCATATGCACAGACACCCACACGCCCTCCGAAGGGACAGCCCATGCCGCTCGAAGCCGGTCTCCTGGAGATCCTCGCCTGCCCGGCCTGCCATGCCCCTCTGAAGGAGCAGGACACCGAGCTGATCTGCACGGGCCAGGACTGCGGCCTCGCCTACCCGGTCCGCGACGGCATCCCGGTCCTGCTGGTCGACGAGGCCCGCCGCCCCGAGTGACGAGGCCCGTCACCTCGTAGCACCCCAGGATCCCGGCGATCGGAGGCTGCCGCCCATGCTGGACGAATCGCTGCTCGACACCCCGGAGGGCCTTGCCGAGGCCGACCACCGGGGTCTGCTCCGCGGCGCGGCGGAGGCCGGCGCCCGCGTCCGCACCGCCGCCCGGCACGCCACCGAGGCCGGCGTCGGCGAACTCAAGCCCGACGGCCGCCCCCGCGCGGTCCTCATCGCGGGCCCCGGCGCCGCCGCCACCCACACCGCCGACCTGCTCGGCACCCTGGCCGGCCCCGGCAGCCCCGTCGTCCGGCTCGCCCCCACCGGCGTCGCCCCGGCCGCGGGCGCCCTGCGCTGGGAACTCCCCGGCTGGGCCGGCTCCGTGGACCTGCTGCTGATCGCCACCCCGGACGGCACCGAACCGAGCCTGTCCCTCCTCGCCGACCAGGCCTACCGCCGCGGCTGCTCGGTCGTCGCCGTGGCCCCGCCCGGCACCCCGCTCGCCGAAGCGGTCGCCGGCGCGCACGGCCTGTTCGTACCGATGGCGACGGCGCCGTACGACCAGGAGGAACCGCTCGCCGCGTCCTCCCCGGGCGTCTTCTGGGCGCTGCTGACCCCGCTGCTCGCGCTCCTCGACCGGATCGGCCTGATCGCCGCACCGCCGGACGCCCTGGAAAAGGTCGCCGACCGCCTCGACCAGATCGCGGAGCGCTGCGGCCCCGCCATCGCGACCTACAGCAACGCGGCGAAGACCCTCGCCGCCGAACTCGCCGACGCGCTGCCCCTGGTGTGGACGGAAGGGGCCTCGGCCGGCCCGGCGGGCCGCCGCTTCGCCGCCGCGCTCGCCGAACTCGCCGGCCGCCCCGCCCTGGTCGCCGAACTTCCCGAGGCGCTCGCCGCGCACGGCGCCCTGCTGGCCGGCCCGCTCGCCGCCAGCGCCGACCCGGAGGACTTCTTCCGCGACCGTGTCGAGGAGCCCCCCGCGCTGCACGCGCGCGTGGTGCTGCTCCGCGACCGCCCGATCGGCGGCCTCACCGCCGCCCCCGCGGCCCGTGACGTCGCCCTCGGCCACGACACGGCGATCAGTGAACTCGAACCGGAGGAGGGCGGCGAACTGGAGACCCTCGCGGAACTGATCGCCGTCACGGATTTCGCCGCTGTTTACCTGGCGCTCGCTTCCGGCGCCTGATCCTGCTCCGGGCCGGGGTGACCCGAGCCCACCCCCGGCGCCGGCGACCGGCACGGTCGCCGGCGCCGCCGAGCGCGTACGTACGGAGACAGAGAAGACACATGGACCGCCTCGACAACACCATCCGCCCCTACGCCTGGGGCTCTCCCACCGCCATACCGCACCTCCTCGGCGTCGAGCCGACCGGAGAACCCCAGGCGGAGATGTGGATGGGCGCGCACCCGGGCGCCCCGTCGCGCACCGCGCGCGGCACCCTGGTCGAGGTCATCGATGCCGACCCGGAGCGGGAACTCGGCGCCCGCGCGGTCGCGAAGTTCGGCCCCCGCCTGCCGTTCCTGCTCAAGATCCTCGCCGCCGGCGCACCCCTGTCCCTCCAGGTGCACCCCGACCTGAAGCAGGCCGAGGAGGGATACGCCGACGAGGAGCGGCGCGGCATCCCGGCCGACGCCCCGTACCGCAACTACAAGGACGCCAACCACAAGCCCGAACTGATCTGCGCCCTCACCGAGTTCGACGGCCTGTGCGGTTTCCGCGACCCGGTCCGGGCCGCCGATCTGCTCGACGGGCTCGGCGTCGACTCCCTCAAGCCGTACGTCGACCTGCTGCACGCCCACCCGAAGGAAGCGGCCCTGCGCGAGGTCCTCACCGCGATCCTCAGCGCCGACCCGGAGGAGATGGCCCACACGGTCGCCGAGGCCGCCGCCGCCTGCACCCGCCTCGGCGGTGCCTACGCGCCCTACGCCGACATCGCCCACCACTACCCGGGCGACCCCGGCGTCATCGCGGCCATGCTGCTCAACCACGTGCGGCTCCAGCCCGGCGAGGCCCTGTTCCTCGGCGCCGGCATCCCGCACGCCTACCTCAACGGCCTCGGCGTCGAGATCATGGCCAACTCCGACAACGTCCTGCGCTGCGGCCTGACGCCCAAGCACGTCGACGTCCCCGAACTCCTGCGGATCGTCCGCTTCGAGCCGAGCGACCCCGGCGTGCTGCGCCCTGAGGCGTCGCCGGAGGGCGAGGAGGTCTACGAGACCCCGATCGACGAGTTCCGGCTCTCCCGGTACGTCCTGCCCGAGGGCGGCGCCGCCCACGACCTCACCCGGGACACCCCGCAGATCCTGCTCTGCACGGCCGGCACCGTCCGGGCGGGCGAGTACGAGCTGGGTCCGGGCCGGTCGGTCTTCGTCCCGGCCGGCGAGCGGGCGGAGATCTCGGGCGCGGGCACGGTCTTCCGCGCCACCGTCATCGTGTGACCAAGACCGTGGACGGTCTGTGGATCATATGACCGGAGTTGTGGATACCTGACGCACCAGTGCCCGGCCGGGCTGCAAGAATGATCCATCGGCAAAGGCCGGGCAAAGCCGGGCACTCGTCCGGACGGAACGCACCAGGACGACAGAGGCGAAGGGACAACGCGACCACATGAGCGCGTCAGGCGGTACCAGGGCGATCGTGGCGGCACTCGGCGCCAATCTCGCCATCGCGGCATCGAAGTTCGTGGCGTTCGCGTTCAGCGGCTCCTCCTCGATGCTCGCCGAGGGCGTCCACTCGCTCGCCGACTCCGGCAACCAGTTCCTGCTGCTCGTCGGCGGCAAGAAGGCGCAGCGACAGGCGAGCCCCCAGCACCCCTTCGGCTACGGCCGCGAGCGGTTCATCTACGCCTTCCTCGTCTCGATCGTCCTCTTCTCCATCGGCGGCATGTTCGCCATCTACGAGGGCTACGAGAAGATCCGCCACCCGCACGACCTGGAGCACTGGTACTGGCCGGTCGGCGTGCTCGTCTTCGCCATCATCGCCGAGGGCTTCTCCTTCCGCACGGCCATCAAGGAGTCCAACGGCCTGCGCGGCACGCTCTCCTGGAAGGAGTTCATCCGCCGCGCCAAGGCCCCCGAGCTGCCCGTCGTCCTGCTGGAGGACTTCGGCGCCCTCATCGGCCTGGTCCTCGCCCTCGGCGGCGTCGGCCTCTCCCTGCTCACCGGCGACGGCGTCTGGGACGGCATCGGCACCCTCTGCATCGGTGTCCTGCTCGTCCTGATCGCCCTCGTCCTGGCCGCCGAGACCAAGTCGCTGCTGCTCGGCGAGGCCGCCGGCGCCGACGACATAAAGAAGATCGAGGCCGCGATCGTCGACGGCGACACGGTCCCCCGCATCATCCACATGCGCACCCTCCACCTCGGCCCGGAGGAACTGCTGATCGCCGCCAAGATCGCCGTGCGGCACGACGACACGGCCACCGAGGTCGCGAACGCCATCAACGCCGCCGAGGCCCGCATCCGCGCCGCCGTCCCCATCGCCCGCGTCATCTACCTGGAACCGGACATCTACAGCGAGGCCGAGGCCGCCAAGGGCCCCGACCCGGCGGCGACCCCGGGCGGCCCGACCCCGCACCCCGTGGGCCACTGAGAAGCCGCGCGGTGAGCCCTCAGCCCTGAACCGGCTGCATGGGCCAGGGCGCCGGCGGCACCGTCGGCGCCTTCCGCCGCCGCACCACCAGGGCGGCGATGCCCAGCCCGGCACCGGTGAGCACCAGCAGACCGCCCACCAGCAGGGCCGTACCCAGCAGGACCGGGCCCGTACGGTCGCCCGTCACCCGCCCCCGCACGGCGTCCACCGGAACGGTCCCGCCGTGATCGGCGGCGAAGAAGCGGGAGTCCACCGAGTCGGCCCGGCGGTCACCCATCAGGAACAGCCGGCCCTGCGGCACCTTCACGTCGTACGGCCGGTGCACCCCGTCGGCGTCACCCCCGTAGACGTACGGCTCCTCGACCGGCTTGCCGTTCACGGTGACCCGCTCCTCGGAGCCCACGGTCGTGCAGCACGCCACACGGTCCCCGCCCACCCCGATCACCCGCTGCATGAAAACTCCCTCGGCCCGGTAGCGCCCCGGCATCGAGAACACCACGACGTCACCGCGCCGCACCTCGTTCCCGTCCACCCGCTCCCAGATGATCCGGTCGCCCCGCTGGTACGTCGGCTCCATGCTCCGGCTGGGCTGCGTGCCCGTGCCGTACGCGCCGCGCCCGTAGACGAAGGCGCCGCCGGCCAGCACCACACCCAGCAGCCCCACCACGAGCGCCGCGATTCCCAGTCCCCGCCCTCTGCCCGCCATGTCCGATCCTCCCCGCGCGGCCCGTCCGCGGCGCGGAGAATAGCGGTCCTTCCTGAACACTCCGTGTCCCGGGCCCACCGTGACCGCCCGGCGCACCCTCCTCCGCCACCGGCACCGGCCGACGAGACGCCCCCCCACACGACCCGTCGAATGCTCAGGCGGACTGGGGCCGACCGGGCCGACCGTGTAGCTTGGGACGGAGCCAGACGTCGCTGCTGATGGCGGTCGGGCGGTCCACGCGGACCGACCGAGGGAGAGAGGGCCTCCGACGGACTGCGCTGCGCGTACGCGGGCATGCCTGTGCCCTCTTCTCGGGCACCCCTGTGTCCGCCGCCGCGCAGACCAGCCGTACCCACCTCGAACCAACCCCGAGGAGCAGCCCGTAATGACGACTGTCGAGAACCGACAGGACTTCAAGGTCGCCGACCTCTCGCTGGCCGAGTTCGGCCGCAAGGAGATCACCCTCGCCGAGCACGAGATGCCCGGCCTGATGGCGATCCGCAAGGAGTACGCCGAGGCCCAGCCGCTCGCCGGCGCCCGCGTCACCGGCTCGCTGCACATGACCGTGCAGACCGCCGTGCTCATCGAGACCCTGGTCGCCCTCGGCGCCCGGGTCCGCTGGGCCTCCTGCAACATCTTCTCCACCCAGGACCACGCCGCCGCCGCCATCGCCGTCGGCCCGAACGGCACGCCGGACAATCCGCAGGGCGTCCCGGTCTTCGCCTGGAAGGGCGAGACCCTGGAGGAGTACTGGTGGTGCACCGAGCAGGCGCTGACCTGGCCGGACAGCCCCACCGGCGGCCCCAACATGATCCTGGACGACGGCGGCGACGCCACCCTGCTCGTCCACAAGGGCGTCGAGTACGAGA
The DNA here is from genome assembly GCF_040704595.1 of Streptomyces sp. NPDC046870. Classification (NCBI taxonomy): domain Bacteria; kingdom Bacillati; phylum Actinomycetota; class Actinomycetes; order Kitasatosporales; family Streptomycetaceae; genus Streptomyces; species Streptomyces sp. NPDC046870. Next base: position 4,383 of record NZ_JBEYXM010000004.1, on the reverse strand, counting down.
AGGCCGGTGAGGTCCCCGCCCTCGACACCGCCGAGTCCGACGAGCACCGCGTCATCCTCCAGCTGCTGCACCGCACCCTGGGCGAGAACCCCCAGAAGTGGACCCAGCTGGCCTCGGAGATCCGCGGCGTCACCGAGGAGACCACCACCGGTGTCCACCGCCTGTACGAGATGCAGCGCGACGGCGTCCTCCTCTTCCCGGCGATCAACGTCAACGACGCCGTCACCAAGTCGAAGTTCGACAACAAGTACGGCTGCCGCCACTCCCTGGTCGACGGCATCAACCGCGCCACCGACGTCCTGATCGGCGGCAAGACCGCCGTCGTCTGCGGCTACGGTGACGTGGGCAAGGGCTGCGCCGAGTCCCTGCGCGGCCAGGGTGCCCGCGTGATCGTCACCGAGATCGACCCGATCTGCGCCCTGCAGGCCGCGATGGACGGCTACCAGGTCACGACCCTCGACGAGGTCGTCGACAAGGCCGACATCTTCATCACCACGACCGGCAACAAGGACATCATCATGGCCTCGGACATGGCCAAGATGAAGCACCAGGCCATCGTCGGCAACATCGGTCATTTCGACAACGAGATCGACATGGCCGGCCTCGCCAAGGTCCCCGGCATCGTCAAGGACGAGGTCAAGCCGCAGGTCCACACCTGGACCTTCCCGGACGGCAAGAAGATCATCGTGCTGTCCGAGGGCCGCCTGCTGAACCTGGGCAACGCCACCGGCCACCCGTCGTTCGTGATGTCCAACTCCTTCGCGGACCAGACCCTGGCCCAGATCGAGCTGTTCACCAAGCCCGACGCGTATCCGATCGGCGTCTACGTGCTGCCCAAGCACCTCGACGAGAAGGTCGCCCGTCTCCACCTGGACGCGCTCGGCGTCAAGCTCACCAAGCTGCGCCCGGAGCAGGCCGCGTACATCGGCGTGGAGGTCGACGGCCCGTACAAGCCGGACCACTACCGCTACTGATCCACCGATCCCGTAGCCCGGCCCGCCGGGGGAGTGCGCCGGTGCACCGACGCACCCTCCCCGGCAGCGGGTCCACCGAGGCAGGCCCCCCGCACCCCCGTGCCGGGGGCCTGCCCTTTGGCTCTCCGAGGGCGTGCCGGGTTCCCGGGGGGCCGGGATTCTCCGGCGCCTCTCGCCGCATCGCCCGGACCACACCTGCCGGCCGGATCAGCCCGTCAAGACCCAGGACCCCCATGCCCCGCGGCCGTTATTCGCTCCACGATCCGCACGATCACACCCCCCTCGCGGACGAACACTTCCAGTGCGCCCCCGGCCCGTCCGGCTGGCGCTACGTCTCCCGGCTGACCGGCCCCGCCGGCGACCACCGCGGCTCGGTCGACCTCGCCCTGGACGACCTCGGCCGTCCCCTCCGCCTCGAACTCCACTCGGGTGACTGGCAGGTGCGCGGCGCCGCCCTCGAAGGCGTCACCTGGGTCCGCACCGACCCCACCGGCACCGAGGCCACCGAAGGCAATGTGCGCGCCCACGCCTTCACCGGCACGTCCCCCGCGTTCCTCGTCGCCACCGCCCGGCTGCTGCGCCTCACCCCCTCGTCCGCCGCGACCCGCGTACGCCTCGTGGCCTTCACCGACCCCGTCCTCGCCCCCCGCACCGTGGACCAGTCCTGGGCCCTGGTGAACAGCGAAGCACACGCCACCGACAACGGGCCGCTGACCGTGGACGAATACCAGGTCACGGCCCTGGACACCGGTGAACAGCACACCGTCCACATCGCCGGTGACGTCGTCCTCGCCGCACCCGGGATCGAACTGGAAGACCTCGAGTCACCGCCGTCGCGATTCGGCTGAACCCGGTACCCCCGGCGGCCCCGGAGGCAGGTGAGCGCGAGGGGACACGCTCCGCGCTACGCCGGCGGCGCGAACCCCGTGACCGGCCGGTCGGCGGCCTGCGGCTCGGGGGCGAGGGGGGCCCGCGGCGGTTGAGGTGTGCTTCCGTGCGCCACCGGCCGGGCTGCGGGCGCCGCCACCGGCTGTACCGCGGGTACCGCCATCGACGGAGCCAAGCCGTCGGACGGCATGCCTCCGCCCGCCCCGAACGCCTGCCGGGCCTCACGGGACTGCCGCTCGTGCACCACGGCCGCCAGGAAGGCGGCGGGAGGCAGATCCCCCGGCACCGGCGTCCCGGTCCGCTCCGCGAGGTCGGCCGCGAGCCGCTGCGCCATACCCGCCGCGACCTGCGGATCGAGCTGCTGCATCCGGGTCAGGTACTGCCGGACGGCGAGCCACAGTCCGTCCGGGACGGCAGACAGGTCCAGCCCGGCGAACCGTCCCGCGAGCCACGGCGGCGGAGGCGGAACGAATCCGGTCCGCCCGGCGGGTATCCGTTCCCGCACGACCAGGGTGCCCGCGAAGACGTCCCCGAGCCGCCGCCCCCGCGCCGAGACCAGCGAGGCGACACAGGCCACCACGCCGAACGTCATCAGGATCTCCACCACTCCGATCGCACCCCGCACCAACGCGTGCCGGAAGCGGATCGGCCCGCCGTCGTCCCGCACCACCCGGAGCCCGCACGCCAGCTTCCCCAGCGAACGCCCGTGACTGAGCGTCTCGACGGCTATCGGCCCGCCGACCAGCACCAGCAGGAACGTCGCGATCGACAGCGCCAGCTGCGCGGCCTCGTCCAGCGAAGCCGTCGACACGGCCAGCACCATCATCACGACGACGTAGGCGACCACCGCCACGACCAGGTCGAGCAACACGGCCAGCGCCCTGCTCGGCAGCTTCGCGGGCCGCAGTTCGAGCGCCACCGCCTCGCCCGTCACCAGCTCACTCATGCCCGCCGCCCTTCCCTGGTCCGCTCCCTGCACCGCAAGTCTGCCAAGCTGAGGGCGCATCGCACCGCGGTACGACAAGCTGACAGCAAGCACGAGCACCCGCCAGTACGCACGAGCACCCACGACCAGCCGTGGACGATCAGCCGAGGAGCACGCAGACCCGATGGACCTGGACGTCTTCGTCTCCGTACACCGAGCCGAATGGGACCGTCTCGACGCACTGCTCGGCCGCCGACGCCGGCTCACCGGCGCGGAAGCAGACGAACTCGTCGTCCTCTACCAGCGAACTGCCACCCACCTGTCCCTCATCCAGTCCAGTGCTCCGGACCCGCAGCTGACCGGGTGGCTCAGCAGGCTCGTGGCACGGGCGCGCAGCACCGTCGCCGGCACCAGACGCGCCTCATGGCGTGACGTCACGCGCTTCCTCGGCCGGGGCTTCCCGGCCGCCGTCTACCGCACCCGGCACTGGTGGGTGCCCACGGCGCTGGTCTCCACCGCCGTCGCCGTCCTCCTCGGCTGGTGGATCGGCACCCATCCAGAGGTGCAGTCGTCCATCGCGGCCCCCAGCCAGCTGCGCGAGCTGACCCGGCCCGGCGGTGAGTACGAGACCTACTACTCCAGCCACCCGGCAGCCGCCTTCGCGGCCCAGGTGTGGACGAACAACGCCCAAGCGGCGGCGATGTGCCTGGTCCTGGGCGTCTTCCTCGGACTGCCCGTCCTCTGGATCCTCTTCCAGAACATGCTCAACCTGGGGGTCGGCTTCGGCCTCATGTCCTCGGCGGGCCGCCTCGACACCTTCCTCGGCCTGGTCCTCCCGCACGGCCTGCTCGAACTGACCGCGGTGTTCGTCGCCGCCGGTACCGGCCTGCGCCTCGGCTGGACGGTTATCGACCCCGGCCCGCGCACCCGGCGCGGAGCGCTCGCGGAGGAGGGACGGGCCGCCGTGGGCATGGCGATCGGCCTCGCCCTGGTCCTGTTCGTCTCCGGCGCCATCGAAGGCTTCGTCACCCCCTCCGGCCTGCCGACCTGGGCCCGCATCGGCATCGGGGTCGCGGCCGAGCTGGCGTTCCTGGCGTACGTCTATGTGCTGGGCGGGCGCGCGGCACGCGCAGGTGAGACGGGTGATCTCGAAGCGATGGACCGCAGCGCCTCGGTCCCCACGGCCGCCTGAGGCCCGGCGGATGTGCACTTGGCCCCTGTGACCTGCTAATCTCCTCTTCGCCCCGCAAGAGCCGTTGACACGGAGGGAGTGGGGAGGTAGATTCAAACAGTTGCCCGGAGCTGGACAAGCTCCCTGGCGGCCGATAGAATCTATGAGCTTCCTCCGGAAGTCCCGAGTGACATTCCGAGAAGCAACCCCCCGATTACTCAGAAATGAGTGGCTGGTTCGGCCGGCCAAGAACTTCTGATAAAGTCGGAACCGCCGGAAAGGGAAACGCGAGAGCGGGAACCTGGAAAGCACCGAGGAAATCGGATCGAAAAAAGATCTGATAGAGTCGGAAACGCAAGACCGAAGGGAAGCGCCCGGAGGAAAGCCCGAGAGGGTGAGTACAAAGGAAGCGACCGTTCCTTGAG